>NZ_AP024324.1:300000-600000 GCF_018408855.1 Caballeronia sp. NK8
AGGCGCAGCGGCCGCTTGCGACTGTATTCAACGAACAGGGCAGCCGTTCGTTCGAACGCGCTGCGCCGGGCGCGCTCCGACGCGCGTCGGCGGCCGGGCGCAGCGCGAGCGCGATGTATGTCGATGAAATGGGCGATCCGTGGAAAGTCGACAGATCCGGGACGTTTCCGAAGTGGCGCGTCGCTGCCGATCAGGCGGATGTGGCGGGAAGGTTGATACGCGTGGCGGCGCGTTGACTGAAGCATGCGAGGGGTGTTTGCCCGCCTCAATTCTCTCCGCGGTGCGGAGAGAATCGAACCAAGTCAACGCCCCCAGCGCAGTACGAGCGGATCGAGCCTGCGTGCGACTTTCAACAGCCCGTCGCGCACGGCGGGATGCATCGCCGCCAGCGGATGACGCACCGCATCCGAACGAATCACGCCGCCTTCCTTCATCAAGGCCTTGCACGCGGCAAGACCGCATTGCCGGTTCTCGTAGTTGATGAGCGGAAGCCATTGCTGATACAACTCCGCAGCCTTCTCGGTATCGCCCGCGAAATAGGCGTCGACGATCTTGCGGATGCCGTCCGGATAGCCGCCGCCCGTCATCGCACCGGTCGCGCCTGCGTCGAAGTCGGGCATCAGCGTGATGGCCTCTTCGCCATCCCACGGACCGACGATCGCGTCGCCGCCGAGTTCGATCAGTTCGCGCAGCTTCGATGCCGCCTGCGCCGTTTCGATCTTGAAGTACGACACGTGCTCGACATCGCGCGCGAGCTTCGCGAGAAACGATGCGGAAAGCGGCGTGCCCGCGACGGGCGCGTCCTGAATCATGATCGGAATGTCGATCGCATTCGATACTTCGCGATAGAACTCGTGAATGCCGCGCTCACCGACGCGAATCGTCGCGCCGTGATACGGCGGCATGATCATGACCATCGCGGCGCCCGCGTCCTGTGCCGCCCGGCTGCGCTCGGCACAGACGCGCGAGCTGAAATGCGTGGTCGTGACGATGACCGGCACGCGGCCCGCCACATGTTCGAGCACGGTGCGTTGCACGGTGTCGCGCTCGGCATCGGACAGCGCGAACTGCTCGGAGAAGTTCGCGAGTATGCAGACGCCGTGCGAACCGGCATCGATCATGAAATCGATCGCGCGTTTCTGGCCTTCGAGATCGAGACGGCCCTGATCGTCGAAGATGGTCGGGGCGACGGGAAATACGCCGCGATAAACAGGTGCAGCCATTGAAGTGTGTCTCCTTTGATGGGTCTAGATCCGGTACAGCGCGCTTGCGTTGTCGAAAAAGAGCGCGAGCCGCTCTTCGCGCGTGCGCAGCGCGACGATGGTCTTGAATCCCTTGAAAAGCTCATCGAGCGTGACGACGAGGCTATCGACCGGAAAGTTACTCGCGAACATGCACCGCTCGACGCCGAAGCTCTCGATCGCATCGCGCACGACGCGGCCGTTGCGCGCGACGCTCCAGCTTACACCCGCTTCGCCGATGCCCGATATCTTGAGCCATACGTTCGGCCATCGCGCGAGCGCATCGAGCGCGGCGCGCCATGCGGCGAGCGCTTCGTCGCTGCGATCCGCGGGCAGGCCCGTGTGATTCACGATGATCTTCATCTGCGGAAAGTCGCGCGCCAGTTCCGCCGCTTCGCCGAAATGCCACCACGGCGCCTGCAATTCGAACATCAGGCCGCTTTGCGCGAGCAACGCATAGCCGCGCCGCCAGCGCGCGCAACGCATCGAGCCCGGCACATCGAAGTCCGCGCGATGCGCCGCGCGCGCAACCGTCTTCGGCTTGTGGCGCACGCTGCGCACGAGCGGCATCTCGCGATAGGCGTCGATCACATCGGCGACATCATCGCGATCGAGCCAGATCTGCGCGGCCATCGCGTTCGGCAGGCCGGTGCGTTCGTGCAGCGCGGTGGCCCAGCGCGCCTCGCCGAGCACGTCGCGCGGGTTCCATTCGCCCTCCATCATGACCGTCTTCACGACGCGATGATTGCCCGCCTGCGCGAAGTAATCATCGGGCAGGAAGTCCTTGCAGATCGCCGCGTAGTCGCCATAGCGAAACGGAATGCGCGGCAGATCGCGCAGCCACGGATGATCGTTGTGTGTCACATCCCAGAAGTGATGATGCGCGTCGACGATGGGCAGGTCCGCGTCGTCGCCGCTTTCCAGGAAGCGTTCACGCAAGGCTTCGATACGCGCTTGCATCATGACGTCAGCTCGCACGGTCCTGCGCCATTCTCACGGCGATGTCGAAGGCCTTTTGCGTGGCGCCGACATCGGCGCGGCCCTGGCCGTGGATATCGAACGCGGTGCCGTGCGCGGGCGTCGTGACCGGCACGGGCAGGCCGCCGTGCACCGTGACGCCGCGCCAGAAGCCCATCAGCTTCATCGCGATCTGGCCTTGGTCGTGGTACATCGTGACCACGCCGTCGAAGACCTTCTGATCGCGCGCGCGCACGAAGATGGTGTCGGCGGGGAAGGGTCCTTGCGCGTCATAACCCTGCGCGCGCGCCTGTTCGACGGCTGGCGCGATCACATCGATTTCCTCGCGGCCGAAGGCGCCGTTATCGCCGTTATGCGGATTGAAGCCGCATACGGCGATGCGCGGCGCGTGGATGCCTGCGCGCTTCAATCCATCGTGAATCAGTCGCACCGCGCCGATGATGCGCTCCGGCGTGAGCTTCGCGCTCACGTCCTTCAACGCGATATGCGAGGTCACGCGCGAGGTCCACAGCTCGTCGAGCACGTTGAACTCGCAGAACGCGCCGCTGTAGTCGAGCTGGCGCGCGAACCACTCCATTTCGTCGTTCGTCTCCATGCCGGCCATGTGCAGCGAGGTTTTGTTGACGGGCGCGAAGAGCATCGCCTGCGTGCGGTTCACGCGCGTCTTCGCGAGTGCCTGTTTGAAGGCTTCGAGGCTGTAGCGGCCGCCGCGTTCCGTCGCCACGGCGCGCTCGTAGAGCCCATCGTCGGGCAGGCGGAAGTCGATGAGCGAAGGCACGTCGGTATCGCGCGCGGCGGCGGCTTCATCGTCGACCACGTGATACTCGAAGCGTTGCTGCGCGATCTCCATGCCTTTGTCGAGCTCACGCCTGTCGCCGATGATCAGCAGATCGGCGCGCGCGCGATTCTCGGGCTTCGCGATGAGACGCGCGATGAGTTCGGGACCGATGCCGGCGGGATCGCCGAGAAGAACTGCGATGCGAGGTTTCATGTTCGTAGGGTCTGTGGGTCGGTGATCAGCGTGTGCGGCGCAGATCGATTGCGATCGAACCGAAGATATACACCAGCGCGCACGCGCCGTAAAAGTGCAGCACCGCATCGAAGGAGCCGGTGCGCTGAAGAATGAAGCCGGTGATGAGCGGAATCGAAATGCCGCCGACGCTGCCTGCGCAGTTCATGCACGCACCGAGCAGGCCGACGCGTCCCGGGCTTGCGAGCAGCGAAGGCAGGCTCCAGTAGAGGCTGCCCCACATCAGCAGGAACGATGCGCCACACAGCACTGCGACCGCGACCACGGGCGACGTGATCGTCGGCAGCGCGGCGAACACGGCGAGCGTCGCCGCACCCGATACGGTGATCATGCTCTTCACGACCTTGCCGCGCGAGAAATTCTTCGCGCACAGCGCGTCGCACAGAAAGCCGCCCGACAGCGAGCCGAGCGCGCCCGCGAGGAAGATGAAGAAGGTCGCCGCGCCGATCTGCGACAGGCTCAGGCCCCGCGCCTGCGTCAGGTAGCTCGGGCCCCACGTGAGCAGGCCGAAGAAGATCATCGCCCAGCTCATGCGGCCGACGCACATCGCGATGGTCGAGCGCAGCGGCAACGGCGCATCGTCATGGACCGCGCGGGCAGCGCCGGACACGGACGGCGCGCCGTCGCGGATATGCGCGAGTTCCGCGCCATTCACGCCGGGATGTTTCGCGGGGTCGTCGCGCAGATAGCGCCATGCAAGCCAGCCACACGCGATCGTCGCAAGCCCCGCGACGACGAACGCGGTGCGCCACGAGCCGAACATGAGGATCAGATGCGAGATCGCGAGGCCGCCGATCGCCGCGCCGAGCGGCGAGCCCGCATCCATCAGCACCGCGCCGCGCGCGCGTTCGCCGCGCGATAGCCAGAGCGCGTTGAGCTTGCTGCCTGCGGGAAAGAGCGGGGCTTCCGCGCCGCCGAGACCCACGCGCAGCAGCAGCATCGACAGGCCGCCGGTGGCCGCGCCCATCAACGTTTGAAAGAGACCCCACAAGACCGTTGCGCCTGCAATGACCTTGCGCGGCCCCAGTTTGTCGATGAGCCAGCCGCCCGGAATCTGCAACAGCGCATATGACCAGAAGAAGCTCGAGAGCACGAGCCCCTGCATCGCGGGCGAGAGCGCGAACTCCTTCGCGATGGTGGGCATCGCGATGGAAAGCGAGATGCGGTCCACGAGGTTGATCAGCGTGATGAGAAACACCACGCCGAAGATGCGCCAGCGTACGCTCGTCGCGTGTCCGGACGCGGCGGCGTCATGCGCCGCGGGTGATTCGATCCTGCCTTCCATGCCTGTCTCCTGATATGGGCGGGCTGCATCGGCCCTGCATCATTGCGTCATTCGATGACGTCGAAATCGCTCAGATGCTTGTCGGACAGCGTGATGCCGAGGCCCGGCGTTTCATCGGAGAGTTGCAGATAGCCGTTCTCCGGTTGCGGCTCGCCGTCGAAGATGTAATAGAAGAGCTCGTTGCCCACTTCCACATCGAACACGGGGAAGAATTCGGACATCGGGCTCGCGGTGCTCGACATCGTCAGGTGATAGTTATGCATCTGGCCCGCGTGCGGGATCACGGGCACGGACCAGGCTTCCGCCATCGCGTTGATCTTGCGCGCGGCGGTGATGCCGCCCACGCGGTTCGTGTCGTACTGAATGACATCCACGGCGCGGCGTTCCAGCAGATCCTTGAAGCCATAGCTCGTGAACTCGTGCTCGCCTCCGGAGATCGGCACGATGTTCATCTTCTTCAACTCCTGATAGCCTTCGACGTCGTCGCCGATCACTGGCTCTTCGAGCCAGCGCGGATTGAACTCGGCAAGACGCGGCAGCATGCGGCGCGCGTATTCCAGCGTCCAGCCCATGTAGCATTCCAGCATGATGTCGACATCGTCGCCTGCGAGTTCGCGCAACAGGCGGACCTGCTCCAGATTCTTCGCCATGCCCTTCGGGCCGTCTTTCGGGCCGTAGCCGAAGCGCATCTTCATCGCGGTGAAGCCCTGGTCGAGATAGCCCTGGGCTTCCGCGAGAAAGGCGTCGCGGTCGTCGTTGTTATAGAGCTTCGACGCATAGCACCAGATCTTCTCTTTCGTGCGGCCGCCGAGCAGCTTGAAGACGGGCTTTTTCACGGCCTTGCCCATGATGTCCCACAGCGCGATGTCCACTGCGGAGATCGCCGCCATGCCGATGCCCTTGCGACCCCATGCGAGCGTGCGCCGATACATCTTCTGCCAGATGTATTCGTGATCGAACGGATCTTCGCCGATGGCGATGGGCGCGAGATATTCATCGACGATCTGCTTCGCGACGCGCGGCGCGAGCGCGCAATTGCCGATGCCGACGGTGCCGTCGTCGCATTCGATCTCGACGACGAGCCAGCCGTGAAAACGGAATGAGCCCATCGCGTCGCCGCGTTCGTAGAGAACGTCGACGGCGTTCGTGCAGAAGTGCGATTGCGGCGGCACGACCTTGCCTTTCCATTCGAAAACGCGTGCGCGGACATGCTTGATCTTCATCTCGGGTGTCTCCGGTTCCAGTCGGGTGGGGGCCGCTGCAACGAGGGTTTGCGCGGCTGTATCGGGTAGCGCTAGTGTGCGAAACTCTGCGATAACTGACCATTGAATTATTTGCATCAGGCTATTTCCTGGAGTTATCGCTCGCATGATCGCGCCCGCCACGACCATACGCAAACGCCTGCGCCTGCGTCATCTGCAATTGATGACGGCGCTTTCGGAAACAGAATCGCTCAGAAGCGCCGCTGACGAACTCGCGATGACGCAGCCCGCCGCGACCAAGGCGCTGAAGGAGCTGGAGGACACCATCGGCGCGACGCTGTTCGTGCGTCATGCGCGCGGGATGGAGCCGACGATCTACGGGGAGGCGGTGATGCGCTACGCGCGCGTCGTCTTCGAGGATCTCGATGAACTGCGCGAGGAACTGGCGGCGATCGAGGCGGGCGATATCGGCAAGGTGCGTATCGGCGCGGTGATGGCGCCGGCTCCCGATTTGCTGACGAAGGTGATCGTGCAGTTGAAGGAAGCGCATCCGCGCCTGCAGATCAGCGTGCAGATCGATACGAGCGATGTGCTCGTGCAGGCGTTGCAGCAGGATCAGCTGGATATCGTGGTGGGGCGCATTCCTTACGGCTTTTCCGCGCTCGATCTGACGTTCGAGACCTTGTCGGAAGAGGCATTGGCGATCGTGGCGCGGCCGGATCACCCGGCGGTCGCCATGGCGGGGAGGCCGAAGCTTGCAGATCTCGCGAAGTATCCGTGGATCGTGCAGCCGCATCCGAGTCCGATGAGGCAGATCATCGATCAGACGTTTCGGGAGTCGCGCGTTGCGCCGCCGGTGAGTACGGTCGAGACGTCTTCCATTCTCACCACGTTGTCGCTGTTGCGGGACTCGGACATGCTTGCGGTGTTGCCGAGTTCCGTCGCTGACTATTATTCGGCGCTGAATACGATTGCGTCGTTGCCCACTGCATTGCGCGGGCGACTCGCGCCTTATGGGTTGATTCTCAGGAAGAACCGGCGGATCAGTCCGGCGACGCAACTGGTCATCGATGCGATTCGACGGGCTTGAAGAATGGATAAGCGGTGAATAAAAAAAGGTGATAACCCGCGCACTGGCGCGCGCTTATTTCGCCGTGCACGCTAGCCCGCTCAACGAGCGGGCTTTTTAATTGAGAATGAGAAATATCGTATGGCCGTCAAGTCGTTGCCATATCTATGCTCTGTGCGCTGCCCGCTTGTGTTGAGCGGGGGCAAGTCATCCATCGCGAGAGAAAAGAACGAAGGATAAGCAATGAGCGACACGAATATCTTTGTGAAAATAGATGGCGTCACCGGTGAAGCGAGTGCCGTGGGCCATGTCGGTGAAATTGATGTGTACAGCTATGAATGGAATATGCACCAAAGTTCGCGCGGCGCTTCTCGCAATAAGCGCGCGACTATCGAACACATCACGTTCGTGCATCGCATCAGTCTCGCATCTACTGGTTTGCTCAATATGCTCTTGCATAGCAAGGTGGCGTCGGAAGGTTTTTTGACTGTTCTTAGTCCCTTTGCGCAATCGTCAACGACTCCACTCGGAAAAATCATTCCGCCGAAGCCCACACTCAAGATTCAAATGAAAAATGTCATGGTGCATCGAATCGTGGCATACGGCACCGGCTACGGACATTATGAGCGTGTCGTGATTTCGTTTGACGAGTTCAAACGAGAATACACCCTGATGAACATGGAGGGCGCTGCATGTGGCGTTTCAACCAATCACTACGTAATACGGTGCGGCGACTGATCATGTTCAAGATTGATCGCTCGAAAATCAATTGGGATACGGTGATTATGGGTTGCGCAGTCTTCGCGCTTCAGTTGCCGTTTTTGCCATCGACGTTGGAGTTTCGACTTTACTCGGTGGTGACATGGGGCACCGTAGTCAAGCTCAATGCCGGAGGCTTTCATCCAGAAATAGAGTTCACGACGAGTGATGGAAGGCGATCATCGTTCGCAGGGAGCACAACGTATCGCACAGAAGTGGGTGATCGCGTCGAAATCAGGTATCGGACAACCCCGTATATCGAGGCCAGAGTAAATAACGAATTGAGTATATGGGGCATGCACACATTTATAACGGCATTCTCTGCGGTCTTTATCATAGGTGGTCTTTACGGTATGCGTCCAAACAAGCACCGGTGGGGCGACGATGATTAAATCGAGCCAATGGGAGTATGAAACGGCCGGTTCTGCTGCCGCATCAATCGGTGATCTGCTGCTTTCGGGCGGGAAATTCATTTTGAAAGATCCAGCGCATAAGCTCCACGCGTTTGAATATGCCGGCTTTGGCGCGGGCGTCGGCTTGAGCACGCGCATGCCGAAAAGTCTGCGACTGCCAGATATTAGATTGCCGCGTAAAGGCACGGTAAGCGGTTCGGGTGCAACGACGGACTTTCAAGGCAGGGGCTTTGTCTACCGGTTCCGCGAGCCCGAATTAAAGCCAGAGGATTTTGCAGGAATGACGATCTATGTAGATGCGAGCGCCGGACTGCTAGTCACGGAAAACATCTCAGGCTTCATTGCAGGCATCGATCAACGAGCAATGATTCCGTGGATGTTCAACCCCGGCTTGTTTGCAAGTGCGCTTGGAGCGAGCGCGAAAGCCTTTGTTCTCTTGCGCGGGATGGGTGAGGGGTTAGTCGATGCCATAGGAGGCGGCGTTATGCTTGGCTCGATTAACTATAAAGGTCCGTACACTGAGTAGGCCCCGATCGTCCACGCCCGCATTCGCGGGCGTTCCCTGCGGTCTGGCGAAAGCCGACGTTCACCGCCCGACCAACTCCCCATCCAAAGCATCATCCTTCGCCGAAGCATGATCCAGCGCGATATCCGGCCGCATGAAAAACGTCATCACGATCCCCACCGCGAGCAAACCGAGCGACCCCGCAAAAGGCAACGTCCAGCTCCCGGTCCGATCGACGACGAACCCGAACACGATCGGCGAAAAGATCCCCGCGATAGCCGATCCCGCATTCACGAGCCCGCTCGCGATCCCGACGTGCTTGGGCGTGATATCCATCGGCACGGCCCAGATCGGCCCGATGGTCATCTCAAGGAAGAAGAACGACAGGCTCAACGAAGCAGCCATGACCGGCAGCGACTTCACGACCATCACGGGCGCGAGAAACACGAGCGCACCGAGGAACGCGACGATGATCATGTTGCGCCGCGCCGAAACCACGCTGCCGGTGCGCTTCAGAATGCGATCCGAAATCACGCCGCCCGCGGTATTGCCGACGACACCCGAAAGAAACACGCCTGCGGAAAACAGCGCCGAACTCTTCAGATCGAGACCGCGTCCATGCATGAAGAAGGTCGGCAGCCAGGTGAAGAACAGCCAGCCGGTCCAGCCATAGCAGAAGTAGACGATCATCGTCGGCGCGATGCGCTTGAGCAGGCGGCCCCAGGGCGTCGGCTCGCGCGTCTTGTCGACGGCGACCTTGTGTTCGGGCGGCAACTCCGCTTCTTCCTCGGCCGTCATGTGACGATGCTTGCGCGGGTTATCGGCGAAGTACCACGCATAGGCGATGACCCACACGGCCGTCAGCGCGCCGACCAGCACGAACGAAGCACGCCACGAAGCGAACGCGACCAGCAACGCGATCAAGGGTGGCGTGACCGCGTTACCGAGGCGTGAGAACGAATGCGTGAGCCCTTGCACGAAGCCGCGCTTGCTCGCCGGATACCAGTTGACCAGCGCGCGGGCTTGCGCGGGCAGCGCCGCACCTTCGCCGACGCCGAGCAGCATGCGCGCGCAGAACAGCGAGACGACACCGCCCGCGAAGCCCGTCGCGACCGACGCGACGATCCAGATCGACGCGCACAGCACGAGCGTCGTCTTGGCGCCGAAGCGGTCGCTGAACCATCCGCCGATGACCTGGCAGATCGCATACGTATAGGCGAACGCGCCGAACACGAGGCCGACGTCGGTATTGGTGAGATGAAGATCGTCGCGTATCAGGCCCGCCGCAGCGGACAGGTTGACGCGATCGAGATACATGATGAACGACATCGCGCACATCAGCGCGAGAACGGAGCGGGTGACTCTGGGGCGATGCAGCATCTTTTGTGTCTCCTCTAAGGCTTGTTTCGCTCTTGTTCGAGGACGGACCTCATGTCGATCCGGCGTCCCGCAGTCTCGCGAAAACAGCGATAGCCGTCTATTGAATTCGCCTCATGAGGTGATTACCGGAGGTTATGGCTGCCGCCGCTCGTATTGGCGGACCTGCAAAGACGCTTCGCGAAAACATGATCCTTGAAATGAAAGGTTCGCGAACCTATCCTCTTTGAGCAGACAGATTCAGGCCGCAAGCGGTGCGGACGCTGTCGGTCGAAGGAGACGCGCATGCGTCGCTGGCTTCTTCTCATGATCCCGCTGGTCATGAGCGCAATGTCGCTTCACGCCGATGCGGACAACGGACAGGACCGGCGGCGAAACGACGATCACCACGTCCTCAGAGTGTTCGATGCACACGGCAAGCCTGTCGGACGGCTTGCGTCGTACCACGGATACGACGGCGTCTATCTCGACATAAACGGTGCGATCGTATTCGCCGCCGTCACGTGGCTGCGCATCGATCCCAACACGATCGATTCGTCGAAATTCCAGTGGTGGACGTTCGGGCCGTTCAACTACTCGACCACCGATTGCAGTGGTTCGCCGATCATCGCGCCGGGGAGCGGTCCGCGGCCGGCCATCGCGACGAGAAACGGCGCCGACGTCACGCTGCTGATCGCAGGCGATACGGTCTCGACGCCGGCCCAGATCGTCGCGGTCTTCGACGGCACCCGATGCACCCCGCCGCCGGTCATCGGTCACGTGCCGCCTTCCACTGCGCCCGTGCCGGCATTCACGGCGGAGACGAACTATCCGCTGACGGCGCATTACCCTGAGCCGCTGACCATCGGCTATTGATTGACCGCATCGACGGAGAAACGTGATGTGTCGAATCCTCGTTGCCGTGCTCGCCATGTGCGCGAGCCTGAGTCTTGCAGGCGAGCGCGATCATCCGGGGCGCGATCGACCCGAAGGGCCGCGCCTGCCCATGGTGTACGACGCACAGGGAAGGGCCGTGGGGCCGCTCGAATATCTCGGCGGCGTCAATGGCGTGTATATCGCGATAGACGGCAGGCCCATCTTCGTCACGGTCGATCACAAGCTCGTTGCACCGTTGCAGTACTCGGCCTCGGAGTATCAATGGGTCGCGACGCAGCCGGTGGGCTACGCATCCACCGACTGCAGCGGCGGCGTGCTCGTCCCGTACTCGGACAGTCCCACTCCGGCGATCGCGGTCAGGGACGGGGTCGACGTAACGGTTTATGTCGCCGTCGATGGCTATTCGGGCAACGTGCACGTATGGTCGACGAGGCAGACGGATAGTTCGGGCGCGACTTCGTGCAGCGCGGCCCAGTATGACGAGGGCGATCTGTATTGGGCGGTCCGGAGCACTTATCCGCTGACGCAGCGCCATCCCGAACCCTTGCGCATCGATTATTGACGCGATGCGAGCGCGTCGACCATGGAGGCCGATATGAAATGCTGGCTGACCGGAGCCCTGCTCGTGCTCTACGCCGTTGCGTCGCTCGCCGGCGATTCGTCGCACGACGAGAGGCATCGACCGGTGAGAGTGTTCGATGCTAACGGCCGAGTGATTGGCGATCTCACGCAGTTCAGCGCCAATAACGGCGTCGCGTTCACGGTCGGCGACGCGACCACGATCGTGCCGCTCACGCGCGTCCAGGACGCGAGCTATCACTTCTCCGCGACCGACTTCGAATGGCTCGCGATATCGGAGGGCGAATACACGTCGACCGATTGCAGCGGCGATCCGATCATCGAGTCGGCCTGGGGTCCGAGGATCGCGATTCCGTTCAGGCAAGGCAGCGAGGTCACGGTGTACTTCGCGGCCGCGGGTCCGGGGCAATCCCTGGTCGCTCGCTCCAGACTCGGTTCAAACCCGTCGACGTGCACTCAATACACGATCCCGATCACGGAAGTAGGATACCCGGCAGCCGCGAAACTCGTGATCACGCGCGATCATCCGGAGCCGCTCAGAATCGGATATTGAGGACGCGATGTCCGTGCGGACTTCGCGTCCTCCTTCGCCTTCAGGCGTTGGCGCCGCCATCGACGGTGAGCGACGCGCCGGTGATGTAGCTCGCGTTCGCGCTCGCAAGAAAGACCACGGCTTGCGCGATGTCCTCGCCCTTTCCATAGTCGCCGGTGGCCGTCAGCGATTTCAAGGTCGGCCCGAACGGACCCTCGACTGGGTTCATGTCCGTATCGATGGAGCCGGGCTGCACCAGGTTCGCCGTAATCCCTTGCGGACCGAGTTCTCGCGCCAACCCCTGCGTGAACGCGACGAGCGCGGACTTGGAGGCTGAGTAGACACCGAGCATCGAGGCGGGCACGCGGTCGGCAAAATAGCTGCCGATCGAAATGATGCGTCCACCCCGCGCGAGATGCGGAATCGCCGCTTTTGCGGCCAGAATCGGCCCGCGCACATTGACGTTGAGCGTCGCGTCGATGTCTTCGATGGAAATGTCTTTCACATCGCCCATTCGAAGAATGCCCGCGTTGTTGATCAGAATATCGAGGCCGCCCAGCGCTTCGACCGTCTTCCGCACGGACGCCTGAACCGCCGATGCATCGGCGCTATCGGCCTGAATCGCGACGCCGCGGCGGCCTTCCGCCTCGATCGCCTGCACGACTTGCGCCGCCTGTTCTGACGACTTCTCATACGTGATCGCGACATCCGCGCCGGCGGCAGCCATTGCCTTCGCGATCGCGGCTCCAATACCGCGGCTTGCTCCGGTGACAAGAGCGCGTTTTCCTTCAAGCATCATGATGTTCTCCATTCTGTGTGGGTCGATAACGGTTTGCGCATTCAGGCAAAAAGCTGCTGAGCCTCGGCGTAGGACAAAGGCTGGTCGTCGAGCGCTTCGGAGCGGCCGTGTGTGAGAAAGTCCTTCGCCAGAGCCTTCGCTCTGCCGAGCACGACCTGCGAAATGCCGCTGCCCGCACTGAGCCGGCGCACGCCGAGTTTGCCGAGCGTCGTTGCATCGGCCAGGCCCGGGAGCGCCATGACGTTCAGAGGCAGCCGGATTGCGCCGGCGATCGCTTCGATGTAGGAAGGCTGCACGAGCGCCGGAAGGAAAAGACCATCCGTGCCCGCCGATGCATACAGATGACCCCGAGCGATCGCCTCCGGCGGCTGCTTCGCCTGCTCGACGAGGCTGGCAAGAAATACATCGCTGCGCGCGTTGACGAAGAGGTCCAGGCCGGCTTTCGCCACGGCGTTCTTGATCGCCTCGATCTTCGCGGCCAGCAGCGATGGGGCGTCCGGCCCGTCTTCGATATTGATGCCAGCAATGCCCAGATCCGCGAGTTGCAGCACGTGCGCGGCGACGGCTTTGGGATCATCGGAATAGCCGTTTTCGACATCGACCGACAAGGGCACTTCAAGAACGCGGACGATACGCCGAACCGAGCCGACGACTTCATCGAACGGAAGCATGCGTCCGTCGGGATAACCCAGCGCCCAGGCAAAGCCCGCGCTGGTCGTGGCGATCGCGGATGCGCCCTGCGCTTCGATGAGACGCGCGCTGCCGGCGTCCCAGGCGTTCGGCAAAAGGAGCGGTGTCGATTGGTCGTGCAGTTGACGGAACGTACTTGCGTTGGACATGACTGTTTCCTTTTCCTTGAAATTCGAATGAATGAAACGTGCGGAGTACTCAGGCCGCTACCGCGCTTTTGGTTCCCGCGAACGATGCGATGCGGCGCGTCGCAAGACCGGACACCAGGATCGCGATCACGACGGGAACGGCCGCCAGATAGCCCAGGTTGTGGCTGCCGGTAAGCGGAATCACGGCGGCGCCCAGCGTGCCGGCGATCGACACGCCCACATAAGTCGCCGACGTGTTGAGGCCGACCAGCACCGCGGTCATCGGCGGATTCAGGCTGGCGAGGCGAAACTGTTGCGGCACCAGGACGCCCCACGCACACGCGCCCCAGATCGTCACCGCGATAGCCGCGCTCCAGAGGTGCGCGCTGGTGATCGGCATGGTGAAGACGACGACCGCGACGATGGCCAGCTTGATCAATACGACCTTGTGCGAACCGATCCGGTCGAGAATGCGTCCGGTCACCAGGTTCGAGAACGTTCCCGCCAGCCCCCACAGCACCAGCAACGCGCCCAGCGCCGTGGGGCTGTGGCCGGTCGCACGGTCGAACACGACAGAGAAGTAGCTGAAGATGATGAAGGTGCCGATCTGAGCCAGCACGGTCGTGGTGAGCGTCAGGCCGACGCGCGCATCGGTCAGCGGCGACAGACGCGCGCGCAGCGAGACGGCCGGCGGCAGCGGCACTTCGGGCATGAATGCGAGGATGCCGACGAATGCCGCCGCTCCGAGCGCGGCGACCAGCACCAGCGTCCAGTGCCAGCCCGCGAGACCGCCGATGACCGCGCCGATCGGCGAGCCGAGCGCGGTCGCGGTGGTCAGGCCCGCCACGATGATGGACAACGCGTAGCCACGCCGTTCCGGCGGCACCAGCGCCGCGCCGGTGCCGCTGGCGGTCGGTGAGAACATCGCAGCGCCGAGGCCCGCCAGCGCGCGCGTAGCCAAGGCGATGCCCAGGTTCGGCGCCACGATGGTGCCGAGATTGGCAATCACGAACAGGCCGATACCGCTCAGAAGCAAACGCTTACGCCCGACGTTCGCCGCAAACGCCGCGATGGTCGGACCCAGCAGTGCGTAGCTCAGCGCATAGACGCTGATCAACTGACCCGCTGCACCGATGCTCACGCCAAACGAATGAGCAATTTCAGGCAGGATGCCCGCGAAGACGAAGCTATCGGTCCCCAGCGCGAACATGCCGAGTGCCAGTGTTAATAGACGACGATCCATTTCAACGTCTCCCGAAGGGTAGAGATGCAAATGCGTTGCGTGACGAAACTATAGGGAAGCCAGCCGGAGCGCACTACCGGGTGGAAGTGGGAAGCTGTTCCCCGTAAAACGGTGAAGCGCAGGGGCGCTAGTTCTTCTGCGCCACCTGCTGCTGCGGCGCATCCCAGCCGCCTCCCAGCGCGCGGAAGGTCCGCACGGCGGCGCGTGCGGCGTCCGCTTTCGTCGCATGGAGATCGTCGCGGGCGACGAGCAGTTGCCGGTCGGCGTCGAGCACGTCGGTGAGCGTGATCGAACCCGCGCGATACGCCTTCTCCGAAAGGTCGCGCGCCCGCGTCAATGCATCGACTTCCTGCTGAACTTCCTGAGCGCGAATCTCGGTCTGCGAGAGCGCCATGAACGCGTCTTCGACGTCTTCGGTCGCCTTGAGCGCCGCTTCGCGATACTGCGCGAGCGCCTCCGCATACGCGCCGCGCGCGTTCTTCACCTCGGCGTCCACCTTGCCGAAGTCGAACAGACGCCATCGCAGCACTCCCGTGCCGACCGCCTGGAACGCCTTCGCGCTCAGGAAGTGACTGGCCGAGAGGCTGTCGAAACCCAGCGCGCCGGCAAGCGAAATCTTCGGGTAGTACTCGGCGAGCGCCACGCCGATACCTTCACTGGACGCCGCCAGATGCCGCTCCGCCGCGATGATGTCGGGCCGCCGCCGCAATACGTCGACGGGCGTATCGCCGCTGCTGATCGCCGGCACGTCCGGAATCGCGCCGGCATGCGTGCCGAGTTCCGCCGCATAGGTGCCGGGCTGCGCGCCCAACAGCACATCGAGCCGATTCGATTGCGCTTCGAGCGACACCCGCAAGCTCGGCACGGCGGCACGCGCCTGACGCAACGACGCTTCGGCCTGAGCCACTTCGCGTTCGTCGGACGCGCCTGCCCGCTTGCGCGCTTTCACGAGTTCCAGCAGTCGCGCGTCCGTGTCCACCTGATCCTGCGTGACGGCCAGTTGCGCCTGCAGACCGCGGATTTGCAGATAGGCGTCGGCGGCGTCGGCGGCGACGGTGACGCGGGTTCCGAGTTGCGCGGCCTCGGCGGCCTGTTCTTCGTCGCTGGCGGCCGTATGTGCGCGTCTGAGGCCGCCGGCCAGATCGATCTCCCAGCTTGCGGTCGCGCCCGCAACGTATTGCTTCTGATCGCGGCTGTAGTTCGGAAACGCACTCGCGAGCGCGCCGAGCGGACTCTGCACGCTCTGGTGTTCGGCCGAATACGACGCGTTGGCATCGACCGTCGGAAGCAACTGCGCGCCTGCCGCCTGGGCTGCCGCACGCGACTGTGCGACGCGCGCGATCGCCGCCTGAATGCTCAGGTTCTGAGCCAGCGCGCGTTGCACCACGGTGACCAGTTCCGGATCGTCGAACCCGGTCCACCAGCTGTCGAGGCTGGGCGCGGGCAGTGTGGTTTGCCGCTCGGCCACCTGCTGCGCGTTATGAAACGGCGCCATCCGCGTTTCAGGCGCGACGTAGTTCGGGCCAACCGCGCACGCCGCGAGGAAAGCGCTGACGAACAGAGCGCCCGCAACCGCTTTCGACGTTCTGGACAAGAGCTTGATCATTTCGCTTCTCCACTGCTGAGTTTGCGCGGCAAGGCGCGGATGTCCCGGACACCGAGCTTGCGAACGAAGGCATAGAACGCCGGCGTGAAAGCAAGGCCGAAGAGCGTCACGCCGAGCATGCCGAAGAACACTGTCGTTCCGAGCGACTGCCGCATCTCCGAGCCCGCTCCGGCGGCGATGGCAAGTGGCGCCACGCCTGCGATGAAGGCGAACGACGTCATCAGGATCGGACGCAGCCGCACGTGGGCCGCGTGCGTGGCGGCGTCCTCCGCGTCGACGCCGTCTTCGTCCTGACGCTGCTTGGCGAACTCCACGATCAGAATCGCGTTCTTGGCGGCCAGCCCCACGAGCACCACGAAGCCGATCTGCGCAAGGATGTCGATCGGCATGCCCCGCACGTTCAGGCCGATCGCCGCCGCGAGCAGACACATCGGCACGATCAGCACGATCGCGAGCGGCGTCTTCCAGCTTTCATATTGCGCAGCCAGCACGAGGAACACGAACAGCGCTGATGCGGCAAAGATCACGAGCGGCGACATGGTCTGCTCTTTTTGCTGATGAGCGAGGTCGGTCCATTCGTAGGCGATGCCGTTCGGAAGCACTTGCTGGGCGAGTTCTTCCATGCGTTCGATCGCATCGCCGGAAGAAAGACCGGGGCCTGCCGCGCCCATGATTTCCGCCGCGGGATACATGTTGTAGCGCGGCACGCGGTACGGCTGCGTGTCGTTGCGGAACGTCGCCACGCTGCTGATCGGCACCATGTCGCCCGACGTATTGCGCACCTTGAGCCTGCCGATATCCTGCGGTGTCCGGCGGAATGCTTCATCTGCCTGAACCCGCACTTGATAGGTGCGTCCCATGAAGTTGAAGTCGTTGACGTATTGCGAGCCGAGGTAAAGCTCCATCGTCGAAAACACGTCTGTCGGCGTGAGGCCGATCTTTTCCGCCTTCAGGCGATCGACGTCCGCATAGACCGACGGGGCGCCCGCGTTGTACAGCGTGAAGACGCCGCCAAAGGTCTTGTCCTTGTTGGCTGCCGCCACGAGTGCGTGAGCCGCTTCGGCAAGCGCTTGCGGACCGAGCCCGCCGCGATCTTCGAGCATCAGCTTGAAGCCGCCCGCCGCACCGAGCCCTTGCACGGGCGGCGGATTCACCACCACGACGACCGCGTCCTTGATCCCGGCCACGCGCTTGCGCAGTTCGACCAGCATCGAGGCCGCATTGACGCCGGGCACGTGCTTGCCGTACAGCGAAGGCAGTCCGTAGAACAGCGTCCCCACATTGGGCGCGATGGTGCCTGTCGTGACGTCGAAGCCGGATACGGGGGACGTGTGCGTGACGCCTTTGAGCTTGGGGGTGTCGAGCACGATGTCGTTGACCTCGCGAATCACCTTGTCGGTGCGCTCGAGACTGGAGCCGGGCGGAAGGAACGCGATCACCGCCTGATAGCCGATGTCCTGTTCAGGAATGAATCCCGTTGGCATTTTCGACATCTGCAGCCCGGTTGCCGCGATCAGGCCGGCATAGACGAGCAGCATCACGGTCGTCGCGCGCACGGCGCGGCCAGTCATCTTTCCGTACTTCGACGACAGCCATTCGAACGACGCGTTGAAGCGGCCGAAGATCGCATGATGCAGGCGGCCCAGCGCAGTGGTTCCGCCGTGCGTCTTCTCCATGTCGTGCGGCTTGAGCAGCACCGCGCAGAGCGCGGGGCTGAGCGTGAGAGACACGAAGCACGAAATGACCGTGGACGCGGCGATCGTGATCGCGAACTGCTTGAAGAACAGGCCGGAGATGCCGGACATCAGCGCGGTCGGTCCGAACACCGCACACAGCGTGAGCGCGATCGCGATGATGGCGGTCGAGACTTCGTTCATCGTCCGATGCGCGGCCTCGCGTGGCGTCATGCCGAGCGCCATGTTGCGCTCCACGTTCTCGACCACCACGATGGCGTCGTCGACGACGATCCCGACCGCCAGCACCAGCCCGAACAGCGACAGGTTATTGATCGAAGCGCCAAATATCGACAGGGTCGCGAAGGTTCCGACCAGCGACACCGGGATCGCCACCACCGGAATAATCGTCGCGCGCCAGTTCTGCAGGAACAGATAGACCACGCCGACCACCAGCAGGATCGCGATGAGGATGGTCTTGGCGACTTCATGGATCGACTGCGAAACGAACGTGGTCGGGTCGTAGATCTTGATGTAGTCGACGCCGGGAGGAAAGCTCTTCTTCAGTTCGGCCATCCTGGCCCAGACGTCGTGTTCGACCTGCACGACGTTGGCATCCGGCGTCGCGATCACGAACCACGGCGTGGCCGCGTAGCGGTCGGCATACGCCTTCGAGCCGTAGTCCACCGAGCCGAGTTCGACGTGCCCGATATCGCGAATCCGCGTGACGTGTCCCTGCGTGTCCGACTTCACGACCACGTCGCCGAACTGCTCGGGCGTGCTCAAACGGCCGAGCGCCTCGACGTTGATCTGATACGCGCCCGTGCCGTGGTTCGAAACCGGCGGCTGATTCAGCACGCCCGCGGATACGGCGGCGTTCTGCGCGCGAAGCGCAGCGAGTATTTCACCTGCGCTGATCTTGTACGAAGCCGCTTTATCCGGATCGATCCAGATGCGCATCGCGTACTGCCGCTCGCCGAACAACTGGAAGTCCGACACGCCCGGCAAACGTGCGATCTGATCGCGAACCTTGAGCATATAGTTCGACAGATACTCGGGACTGCGAGAACCATCGGGCGAATAAACGTGAACGCCGAGCAGTAGCGCCTGAATCGTCTTTTTGACCTGCACGCCTTGCAGTTGCACATCGGCGGGCAGGCGCGAGAGCGTGTCTTCCACGCGGCTGCGCGTCAGCAGCAGCGCGGTGTCCGGATTCGTGCCGACCTTGAAGATCACCGTGATCGTCAATTGACCATTGCCGGTCGACTGGCTCGAGATGTAATCCATGTTCTCGACGCCGTTGATGGACTGTTCGAGCGGCGTGGCGACCGTGCGCGCAATCGTATCGGCGGACGCACCGGGATACGATGTCGTGATCTGAATCGTGGTCGGTACGATGTTCGGATACTGCGCCACCGGCAGCTTGATCATCGTCGCGAGACCGATGAGCACGACGAATATGTTGAGCACCGCGGCAAAGCGCGGATGCTCGATGAAGAAGTGCGTCAGCTTCATGATCTTGCTCCTTCGGCCACTTGCTCTGTCGAGAACTGGATGCTTCCCGCGCGCGGCGAGATCTTCGCGCCCGGCCGAACCGACGGAATCCCGTCGATCACGACACGGTCGTTCGGCGCAAGCCCGGACCGGATCACGCGCAGGCCGCCGCGCAGATCGCCGATTTGCACTTTCCTCGGCGTGGCCACGTCGTCCGCGCCGACCACGTACACCATGTGATCGGTTTGATCGTCGAGCACGGCGGCATCGGGCACGAGCAGCGCCGGCTGCGGCGCGGTCGTCGCCAGCCGCACGCGTGCAAAGCCGCCGGGCGTCAGCGACAGATCGCGATTGGGGATCGTGGCGCGCGCGTGGATGGTGCCGCTCGACCGGTCGAGCGCGTTGTCGATGAAATCGAACTTGCCGGTGCGCGTGAATCCGCTGTCGCCGGTGGGCGAGATACTCACGACGTCGGCCAGCGGTCCTTGCAGGCTTGCGCGCGAACGCTGGAACGCGGCGTAGTCGTTTTCGCTGATATCGAAGTCCAGATAGATCGGATCGAGCGAAACGATGGTGGCGAGCAGTGTCGTCGGCGCGCTGCCGGCGCGGCTGCCGGACACCAGATTGCCGATCGAGACGAGATGCGTGCCGATGCGGCCCGTGAAGGGCGCCACGATCCGGCAGCGATCCAGGTCGAAGCGCGCGTCGCGCACCAGCGCGTTCGCGCGGTCCACGGCCGCCTGCGCCGCGCGTTGCTCGGCCACGCGCTGATCGACGTTCTGGGCGGTTCCCGCTTCGGCACGCTGCAGCTCCTGCGCGCGGGCCAGTTCGCGTGTGGCGAGCGTCAGCCGCGCGCTGGCGGAGCCGAGTTCGGCCGTCGCTTCGCTCAGCTTGATCTGATACGGTTCCGGATCGATTTCGAAGAGCAGATCGCCCTGATGGACGATGTCGCCGTCCCTGAAGTGGATCTGCGTGAGCGTGCCGCCCACTTGCGCGCGCAGTTCGACACGATTCACCGCTGAAAACTGGCCCAGAGACCCGAGGCGGTCTTCTATGTCGCGCTGCAACGGCGCGCTCGTCATCACCGATGGTGGCGGTGTGACGATCGGCGCGGCATCGGACCCATGAAGGTGAAACGCCGCCCCAACCGCCGCGGCGATCACGAGGCCAGCGACGCCTTTGCCGATCCATCGAACCGAAGGGGACCTGGCCGGGATTTCCGGAGCGTCGACTGCCGTCCCGGCTTGATCGATTTGGTTTTCCATGGGCATCCTAAGTAAGTTGATTTGCTGGACGAGATCGAGGTCGAGACCGATTCCTGCGCCGATCCACGAAGACTGCCAGCTAAGTTTCGTGACGCAACTATAGGCAAGCCGGTTGCGGCTCGGTACTGGCCGAAACCGGGAAGCTGTTCCCCGCAAAATGGTTAAGTTGCGTGATGAAACTTCGATTACTATCTGTCCATCATGTACAGAAAACGCTTCGACGAAATGGATTGCTCGATCGCTCGCGCCCTCGACGAAGTAGGCGAGTGGTGGACGCTGCTGATCGTGCGCGAATGCACGCAGGGCAGCAGGCGCTTCGACGAGTTCCAGAATGGGCTTGGCATCGCCAGAAATGTTCTGACGGCACGGCTCGAGCGGATGATCGAGCTGGGCATTCTCGAACGCTTCCCGATTGCGGAGCGCGCGAATACCTTCGGCTACCGGCTAACCTCGAAAGGGGCGGATTTGTATCCGGTGCTGGTCGCGCTCATGCAGTGGGGAGACCGATGGCTGAGATCGAACGGCAAGCCGCCTATCGCACTGGTCGAACATGCGAGCGGGAATCCCGTCGAGACGGTTGAGGTTCGCGGAGCGGACGGGCATGCGCTGGGCTATCGGGACGTTCGCTTCGCGGCCGGCCCCGGCGCGACGAAGAAGACGCGGGATGTCATCGAGAACCGTAATGATCGCGTGCTCGGCGACCCGGAGGCTTAGCGCTGCTTTTGCTTGCCGAAGCGCGACAAGGACTCCCTGAGCTTCGGTGCTGCGAAGTCGATGAAATGCCGGAGTTTGATCGGCATCAGGTTGCGCGACACATGAACCATATGCACGGGCACAGGTTCGATCTCGAACTGCGGCAGAAGTATTTCGATCTGTCCGCTGCGCAGTGCCTCGTCGGCGTCGTGCTCGAACACGTAGGTGATGCCCGCATCGTCGGCTGCGGCGCTGACCGCGGCATCGGGCGACGTGACTTCGAGCCGGGGCTTTACGGCCAGCAGATAGATCTTTTGCGTCGACGGAAGCCGGAAGCGCCAGGGCGACAGGTACGGGCTATTGAAGACCACGCACGGGTATTTCACGAGGTCATCGGGTTCGCGCGGGGGCGCGATTCTGGCGAGGAGGGCCGGACTCGCGCACACGATCGGGCGCAATGAGCCGATGCGCGTGGCGATCATATTGCTGTCGGGCAACTCGCCGATGCGTACGGCGAGATCGGCGTGCGAATCGATCAGGTCGATGTTCCGGTCGGAGAGAAGGAGCCGTACCGTGATGTCCGGATACTGCGCGAGGAACTGGTTGATGACCGGTAACACATGCAGGCGGCCAAGCTGCACGGGCGCGGTGACGACCAGCTCGCCACGCGCGGTGGCGAATTCACCGGTGGCTTCGTGCTCCTGTTCACGCACGAGGTCGAGAATGCGCCGCGCCGCGGCGACGTATGACATGCCTGCGTCGGTCAACGTGAGCTTGCGCGTGGTGCGTATGAGCAGCCGAGTGCCGAGCATCTCTTCGAGATCGGCAACCTTGCGGGTCAGCGTGCTGACAGGAATTTTCAGCTCACGAGCCGCCGCCGACAAACTGCCTCCGTCCACCGCGGTCACCAGCATTTCCATGGCTTCTAGTCGGTCCACTGCGTTTGCTCACGACGAATTGAGTCGCCGTATTGTAGGGGAAGTGGCCTTCGAAGGCTCGAATCCATCTGTCTCTGGAGATCCGAAATGTATGCACAAGCTATCGCGCAATGCGTGGAAGCAGTCAGAACGATCGAGACGTATCTCGACAAGGCGGAGCGCTTCGCGAGTGCGAAGAAGTTCGATGTCGCCGTCCTGCTGTCGACGCGGCTCGCGCCTGACATGGCCGCGTTGCTCTATCAGATACAAAGCGCTTGCGACTATCTGAAGGGCGGAGCCGCGTGGCTGTCGGGACAGCAGCCTCCGCGACATGTAGACAATGAGAAGACGCTCGAAGAAGCGCGTGCGCGCATCCGCAAGACGATCGAGTTCGTCGAGAGCATTGCGGTCGAGCAATACGAGGACGCGGCCGCACAGATCGTAAAAGTGTCGTGGGTGCCGGGAAAATTAACGGGGGAGAACTATCTGCTGCAAATCGTGATTCCGAATGTCTACTTTCATGTTGCGATGGCTTATGCGATCTTGCGTGCAAATGGAGTTGACGTCGGGAAGCAGGACTTTATCGGTCTGGTCAATGCCTTCGACGCTTGAACGGCGATGGAGGCCGCTTCGGTACGTAGTCAGTGCAAGAAGTGACTTTGTGGAAACGTATATCTAATGTATTTTGGCGACAGCAACTAAAGGCAACCAGCGCTGCCCGTCAAGCCAGTTTGCGTAGAATGCCTACACTGGTCCTGACTTTCACCTCCGCGCACCAAGGACATCTCATGCTGCAGCCATTCGCGTCTTCAGATTCCTTCACGATCGGAGTCGAGCTCGAGATTCAAGTAGTTAATACGCATGACTACAATCTGACCAAGGCGACAACGGAGCTGCTGAGTCGAGTCAAGGAGAAAAGCTTCGCGGGAGCGATCAATCCAGAGACGACTGAAGGAATGATCGAAGTGTCCACCGGCGTGTGCAAGGACTTCAGTCAGGCGAGAAGCGAGTTGCTGGTTCTTCGCGACACGCTGGTGCACGCCGCCGACTTTTTGAATGTCGGGGTGTGCGGTGGAGGGACCAACTTTTTCCAGAACTGGTTCGACCAACGGTCGGACGGACGCGAACGCTCTGAGTACCTCATGGGGCTGTACGGGGCCCTTTATCAGCAATTCACGATCTTTGGCCAACACGTGCATGTTGGCTGTCCCGATCCCGACTCGGCGCTCGTTCTACTGCATTCGCTTTCGCGTTATGTTCCACACTTCATCGCTTTGGCGGCCTCGTCTCCTTTCGTACAAGGAAGCGACACGCAGTTTCAGTGTGCCAGGCTCAATTCGGTTGCACCGTTCCCTCTGGCCGGATATGCACCCTTCGTAACGAGATGGTCCGACTTCGAGCAATACTTCGATCGCATGACCAACACGGGGCTCGTCAAGAGCCTCAAAGACTTTTACTGGGATATTCGCCCAAGTCCAGGATATGGCACGATCGAAGTTCGTGTCATGGATACGCCACTGCGCGTCGAATGGGCTGCCGCAATCGCGGCCTATATACAGACCCTCTCGCGCTATCTCCTGGTTGACAGGCCTGTGTGCCTCAGCGAGCGAGATTACGAGGTCTATCGAACCAACCGGTTCATGGCGTGCCGCTTTGGTCTGGACGGAACGTGCGTGAATCCGGAGACTGGCCACCGTAGCTCGATCCGGAGCGAGATTGTCGACACGCTAGACGCGATCGCGAGTCATGCGCAAGCCCTGGGGGCAGAGGAAGGCCTCGACATCATCAGGCGCAATATGGCCTCCGGTGTGAGCGATGCTGACTGGCTACGCCGCGTCTACGGCGCGCATGACTCGTTGCATGAAGTGGTTCGACAACAATGTCAGATTTGGCGCGGAGCGGAGACGCTTGGCTAACTCGTCTATGAGCCCGATGTTTGCTTGCTCATAAAAGTTAAATGCGTCCATGTGCCGGTCTCGACGCCGGACAAGCGTCAACCCCGGACACTGCGAACATGATCTGAAAAAAATTCTCAGCTCATGGTCGACAAAGCGGTAACAATACCGCGCGGGAAAATCCGCTGCGTTGTTGGCCAAGCCGACGCGAGGCACTATGATGAACGCCACGTGCTCACTCGCGGCACTTGGTCGGTTCCGGTCCAGACGATGGTGTCTCGAAGCGACGGAGGAAATGATGCGACGCTTCTTTCCCTTGCGTCCGTTCGTGCTCTTCACGGCGCTCGCTAGCGCGCAGCTTCACTGCGTCCATGCGGCGCCGCCGCTGCCTTCGGGCGGGCAGTTCGTCGCAGGAAGCGGCTCGATCAGCAGAGGCGGGCGCTCCGTCACGATCGACCAGACTTCGACGCGCGGCGTCGTCGACTGGCGCAGCTTTTCGATCGCTCCATCGCGCACGGTCACGTTCAACAACGGCAACGGCGCGACGCTCAATCGCGTGACGGGCGGCGATCCATCGGTAATTCTCGGCAGTCTCACGGCCACCGGCAGCGTCTATTTGCTCAACCCGCAGGGCGTGCTCATCGGGCGCGGCGGCGTAGTTTCGACGGGCGGACGCTTCGTCGCGTCATCGCTCGATATCGCCAACGATGCATTCATGGCCGGCGGCCCGCTGACGCTTTCGGGCGGTGGCGACGGCGCGGTCATCAATCTCGGCAGGATCGGTTCGAGCGGCGGCGACGTGTTCCTCGTCTCGCGCGCGATCGCGGCCAATCGCGGCTCGATCGATGCACCGAACGGCACGGTCGAACTCGCGGCGGGCGCGCAAGTGTTGTTGCAGGACAGCGCGGGCAGTCATCAGGTCTTCGTAGATGCTGGCAGCCACGGCACGGTGACCAATGCGGGAGCGATCCGCGCGGCGCAAGTCGACCTGCAAGCCGCCGACGGCAACGTATACGCGCTGGCCGGGCATCACGCGGGCATTCGCGCCACCGGAACGGCGACGCGCGACGGGCACGTGTGGCTCGTCGCGGAGCAGGGCGCGGTGCACGCGAGCGGTCGCGTCGACGCGACGAACGCGGACGGCAGCGGCGGCACTGTCGAGACGAACGCGACGAAACTCGACATCGGCCGCGCGACAGTGCGCGCGGGCCAATGGAATCTGATCGCGCCGACATTCACGATCGACACCGACGCCGCGCGCGCGATCTCGCGCAGTCTCGGCAAAGGGACCTCGGTGAACGTCGTCGCAAACGGCGCCGACGGCGACCTCGCGCTGAACGGCGATGTCAGCTGGAAGGGCGATGCATCGCTTGCGCTCGCCGCCGCGCGCAACGTGACGATCGCGCCGGGCGCGGCGATCGGCAATGCGGGCAACGGCAATCTGACCGTGCGCGCCGACGCGGGCGCGATCGGCAACGGCGGCGGCATTGCGAATCACGGCACGATCGACTGGTCGGGGAGCACGGGCGTCGTCAGTTTGCTCTACGACATGAACGGCAGCTACGCGCCCGGCGCGCTGCTCGGCAATCAAAGCTGGACGGCCGCGCCGATGAGCGGCCGCGTCACGCAGATCACGGCGTACAAGCTCGTGAACAGTCTCACCGATCTCGCCGCCATCTCGCAGGATTTGAAGGGCAACTACGCGCTGGGCAAAGACATCGACGCGAAATCGACGGCAACCACGCCCGTCACGCCGATCGCGCCGACAGCGCAAGCGCCGTTCGCCGGCCAGTTCGACGGCTTTGGCCATGTCATCGACGGCCTTGCGATCACGACGCACGATATCGGCGTGACGGCGGGCGTCGGGCTGTTCGGCGTCGTCGGCAAGGACGGCGTCGTGCGCAACCTGGGACTGACCAATGTCGATGTTTCCGGCGATGCGGGCGGCGGGTACGGGCCGATCGCCGGGCGTAACGACGGCACCGTCGCGTATGCGTGGGCGACGGGCGGCGTCGGCAGCGGACAATCGTTCGGCGGGATTTCGGGCGGGGGCCTCGTCGGTGTGAACGCGGGCACGATCGAGCGATCGTGGAGCGGCGCGGGTGTCGGCGGAGCGGGTTCCTATGGCGGCCTCGTCTATCAGAACGACGGCCTGATCGTGCAGTCCTTCGCGACCGGCAACGTCAACGGCGGCGGATCGCACACGTCGGGCAGCGCGCTGGTCCAGCGCAACAACGGCGTCATCCGGCAGTCGTATGCCACAGGCGACGTCAACACGATCAGTGGCGGCGGCGGGCTCGTCGGCACGAATGCGGGAACGGGCGTCATCGAGCAATCGTTCGCGACGGGCGCGATAGGCCGCGGCGGATCGCCCAATACGTTCGGCGCGATTGCATCGGAGAACGGCGGCACGATCCGGAACGACGTTTATTGGGACATTCAGACGACGTTCCACACCAACGCGGTCGCGTATCCGCTGGCCGGGACGGCGCCGCCTGCCTCGAACGGGCTGACCACGCAGCAGATGAGCAACCCGGCGAGTTTCGCGTCGTGGGAGTTCGGGCCATCGGGCGTCTGGGCGATACCCGCCGGCGCGACACATCCGGTTCTGCAATGGCAAGTAACGGGGCAGTGAGTGAGCGACGATGCTCAGGGGCGGTGAGCGGCTTTCCGCTCGGAACCGTTGACGCCTTGGTCCCATGAGATTGATTTCTACCAATGTCACGGCCAGATTGAAATGTCGGGGTGCGGGCTCGTTAGAAATGTCCGGGTCTAGGGCTTGTTAATCCTTCTTCAGATCATGATTTCCCCACCGCGGCTGCCCGTTCTCGCGCGGAACTCAACACAGCCGCGTTGAGTTGTTCCAAGGTCAGTTCGCGCTGCGTGCGCGTGCCCAGCTTGCGCTCCTTCGGCCGTGGCGCCATGCCTTGGTTGGTACGCGAGGGCATGCCCGAAGCGCAGCGATCGTCGCGCTCGGCCTGCAGCACCTGAGCGACTTGCAACGCGTGTCCAAGCCGTTTGTTCTCGATTACCGCCCCCTGATCGATCTCGGAAAGCCGATCGTATCGACGATAGGCGAGGGCCGCCCCATTCACGCGAATCTCGATGCGTCCATCCGGGTACTCGAAGACGTCGAGATACTGGTGGATCAGCGCGCGGTTCTGCGCCGTATCGTCGAGCATGTAAATGACCCGGTCGTATTGAACCGTCAACACCTTGGTCACGCGCCGCGCCACGCGTGAGGTCAGGATCAACTCGATGTTCTCGTCGCTTCTGAGCGCGCGATGGGCATTGAACACGCTTCTTGGAACCTTGCCAAAGCGGCCGTTGAAGTCGGCGCTAAAGTGGGGCGCGTAAGCGTTGGCGTCCTCCTGCGTGTTGATGCCACGTAGGCGCAGTTCCTTCACCAGCCGATCCTGCAAGGTCAGATTGGCCCGCTCGACGCGTCCCTTCGCCTGGCTGCTATTGGCGCACCAGGTATCGATGTTGAGCTCAAACAAAGCCCGTCCAAATTGCGTGACGCCTTTGCCAGCGGCCTCGGCGTGGTTGTTGCAATGAAATATCGCAGCCTTGTCGCTGTAGAGCGCAAGCGGCTTGCCATGCGCTTCGAGATACTTGCGCATGGCCTCGAAGTAGCTGAAGGTCGACTCGGTCGCCGTAAAGTGCAGGGTCATCAGCCGGCCCGTCGCGTCATCGATAAACACCAGCAGCGTGCAAGCCGGTGCGCGATCCTCGAACCAGCGATGATCGCTGCCATCGATCTGAATCAGTTCACCCAGACACGATCGGCGGTTCCTCGGCTGGTGTAGCGTCGGTGGACGCTGCTTGCGCGGAATCCAGAGCCCGGCATCGCGCATCCAGCGCCGTACCGTTTCCTTGCCCAACTCGATGTTGTGACATTCACGCAGCTTCTCGCAGGCGAGCGTCGGACCAAAATCGGCATAGCGCTCGCGCACCAGCGCCATTGCCCGGGCGCGCAGGTCGACGGGTAATTCGCGATTACTCGGCTGTCCGCGCTTGCCCGAGATCAACCCCGCCGGACCACTCGCGGCATAGCGGCGAGCCAGACGGCTGATCTGGCGCTCGCACAGGCCCAGTCGCTCGTCAGCCCGCACCATCGTCAGCCGATGCTCGCAGACCGCCTCGATCACTTTGATGCGTTCGAGTTCGTGCATAGTCGCCGTGATGAAACCACGCTCGTTCATGGTGGAGCCTCTTGAAGACGCTTGCGCTCAGCGTGCGCCTTCAAGGGACAAAACCGGACATTTCTAATGAGCTCAAACCCGACATTACTAAAAAGCTCTGACATATGAAAAATTGATAATAAGGATTATGTCAAAAATGCTCAATCGAACGATCTCGTTTGACCCGCTCAAAGACTGCGATCGTGCGCGACCGCGCCCTCACTTCACAGATGCTGTTCGGCTTGGCTGAGCACCGTGCAACGTTTCGAGGATGCCCACGAAAACGGCAGACGTGTTTTGCATGATCGTCACCCTCGCGTCGACAATTGAGTCAACGCTACATCTCACCCCCGCCTCCTGTCCATCTCCCCAACCCACCGACGATGTCCTCTATTTCATCCTGTCGTAAGGTTTACCCCGATTTAAACGCAAACCAACAAAAGGGACATTTTGGCTGCGACATGTAATCAAAGTGCAACCCAATTGACGCCACCTTAAAGCGCCGGCTTCTGCGACTGGCGTCGCGTACGCCGCAAAGGAGAGCGATTTGGTCCTGGAACTGGAGCGAGTCAGTGTCGTTTCTGGCGGGCAACCGTATCTGTACGGCGTGGATTTGCGCCTCGTCCCAGGCGCCATCAATGTGCTTCTCGGACCTACTCAAGCCGGCAAAACCACGCTGATGCGCGTGATGGCGGGTCTGGACAGGCTGAACGACGGCCGAGTGCTCGTCGACGGCCAGGACGTGACAGGCGTCAGCGTGCGCCAGCGCAATCTCGCGATGGTCTATCAGCAGTTCATCAACTACCCGGCGATGACGGTTTCCGAGAACATCGCCTCGCCTTTGCGCCTGCAAAAAACCGACCCTGCCGAAATCCGCCGGCGCGTGCAGGACGTCGCAGCCAAACTGCATATCGACCATTTGCTGGAGCGGCGGCCAGGTGAACTGTCGGGCGGCCAGCAGCAGCGCTGCGCGCTCGCACGTGCCCTCGTGAAGCGCACGTCGCTAGTGCTGCTCGACGAGCCGCTCGTGAATCTCGATTACAAACTGCGCGAGGAATTGCGCATGGAACTGTCGACGCTTTTCGCTGACGGCAAGACGACCGTCGTCTACGCGACCACCGAACCTCTCGAAGCGCTACTGCTGGGCGGCTATACGGCAATCGTCGATAAAGGCCGGGTGCTGCAGTTCGGTCCCACTCTCGATGTCTATAACGCACCGGTCAACGTCGCGGCCGCGGCCGTTTTCAACGACCCGCCGATGAACATGCTGACGAGCGAGTGCGGCAACGGCCGCGCGCGTCTGCCGATCGGCGTGGAGGTTCCAGTCCGGCACGGTCCCGCTGCGAACGGCGCATGCCGCATCGGCATCCGGCCGGGGCACCTGCGTCTTCAGGCGAAGTCCTCGCATGCAATCGCCGTTCCGTGCCGGCTCGAACTCGCTGAACTGAGCGGCTCGGAAACGTACCTGCACTTGCGCACGCTGACCGGCGCGATCGACCTGGTCGCGCAGTTGCAGGGCGTGCATCAGATCGAGCTCGGCACGCAGCTCGACGTTTTCATCGACCCTGACGAACTGTTTGTGTTCGGCGCGGACACCCAACTGGTGTCCAGCCCGGAGGCGGCTTATGGCGTGCATTGAGTTCCAGAATCTCGCGCACGCGTACAGACCGAACCCCGCGACGCTCGACGACTACGCACTTCAACCCATGAGCATGGTCTGGGATGCCGGCGGCGCTTACGCGTTGCTCGGGCCATCGGGTTGCGGCAAGACCACGCTGCTGAATATCGTGTCGGGGCTCGTCAAGCCGTCGGAGGGCAAGGTGCTGTTCGACGGACGCGACGTGACGGCGCTCGGCGCGCGCCAGCGCAACATCGCCCAGGTGTTTCAGTTCCCCGTGGTCTACGACACGATGACCGTGTTCGATAACCTCGCGTTTCCGCTGCGCAATCGCAAGATGTCGGCCGCCGAGGTCACGAAGCGCGTGCACGAGGTCGCGGATATCCTCGATATGACGCGCGACCTGCCGAACAAGGCGAGCGATCTGGCCGCCGACGCCAAGCAGAAAATCTCGCTTGGGCGCGGCCTCGTGCGGAAGGACGTCGCGGCGATTCTCTTTGACGAACCGTTGACTGTGATCGACCCCGCGATGAAGTGGATCCTGCGCCGGCAGTTGAAGAAGATCCACCAGCAACTCAAGCTCACGCTTATCTACGTGACGCACGATCAGGTAGAAGCGCTGACTTTCGCCGATGAAGTCGTGGTCATGACAAATGGCCGCGTCGTTCAGAAAGGCGGCGCCGATGCGCTTTTTCTGCGGCCGGATCACGCTTTTGTTGGCTACTTCATCGGCAGTCCGGGCATGAATCTCTGTCCGATCGAGCTCGACGCCGACGGCGCAAAAATCGGCTCGCAGCGCTTGCCGCTCGACGCCGGCACGCTTGCGACGCTACGTGGCGCGCATCAGCAGGCAAACGGCGCGCTCAAGCTGGGGATTCGCCCGGAATTCGTCCGCCTTTCGCAGGAAGGAGGAGCCGGCGCGGTCAACGCGCGGGTGCTGCGCGCGCAGCAGCTCGGCAACTATCAACTGGTTACCGCGCAATGCGACGGCAATGTGTTCAATGCGAGGCTCGAGCCGCATGTGCGGGTTGTCGACGGACCTGCCTGGCTGCATCTCATTGCGCCTGAAACCGTGTTCTTCTGCAACGACGAAAGAATCGAAACACGCATCTCCGAAGGGGCCGCGCGATGAACAAGCCCGTCAATCAGAAAGCGTGGTTGCTGGTCATTCCGGTGTTCATCTGCGTCGCGTTCTCCGCGATCCTGCCGCTGATGACGGTGGTCAACTATTCGGTGCAGGACATCATCGGCCCGACGCAGCATGTGTTCGTCGGTACGGAGTGGTTTCGCAACATCATGACCGATCCGGATTTGCGCGAAGCGCTCGGCAGACAGGTCCTTTTCTCCACGTGCGTTCTGCTGTTCGAGATTCCATTGGGCGTGGGCCTCGCACTTTCGATGCCGGCTTCGGGATGGCGCGCTTCGGCCACGCTCATCGTGCTGGCCATGCCGTTGCTGATTCCATGGAACGTGGTGGGCACGATCTGGCAGATCTTCGGGCGCCCGGATATCGGACTGCTCGGGTACTGGCTCAATAGTCTTGGCTTCGACTACAACTACACGGCGAGTCCCACGGCCGCATGGCTCACCGTGCTGGTGATGGACATCTGGCACTGGACCCCGCTCGTCGCACTGCTCTGCTATGCGGGCTTGCGCGCGATTCCGGACGCCTTCTATCAGGCCGCGGAAATAGACGGCGCAAGCCGTTTCGCGGTATTCCGCTACATCGAATTGCCGAAGATGCGCGGCGTGCTGATGATCGCCGTGCTGCTGCGCTTCATGGACAGCTTCATGATCTATACCGAGCCATTCGTGCTGACAGGCGGCGGTCCCGGCGATTCCACCACCTTCCTCAGTCAGTATCTGACACAAAAAGCAGTCGGCCAGTTCGATCTTGGCCCGGCCGCGGCTTTCTCGCTGATCTATTTCCTGATCATTCTGCTGCTGTGCTTCATTCTCTATAACTGGATGAGCCGCGTGGGCAAAGGTGGCCCTGCCGCCCAAGGAGACGACCATGCAGGATAAACGCCGCTGGATGCGGACGTTGATGCTCGTCGTCTATATGCTGTTCGCGCTGATTCCGCTTTACTGGATGCTCTCGATATCCCTGCGCACAAACGAGGAAACCATGTCGACGTTCGCCACGCTGCCGCAGCACGTGACGTTCGAAAACTACAAGGTGATCTTCACCGATCCTTCTTGGTACTGGGGCTACATCAATTCGATCGTCTACGTGCTGATGAACACGGTGATGTCGGTGCTGGTCGCTCTGCCTGCCGCGTACGCGTTCTCACGTTATCGATTTCTCGGCGACAAGCACATGTTCTTCTGGCTGCTCACCAACCGCATGACGCCGCCCGCCGTATTCTTGCTGCCGTTTTTCCAGCTCTATTCGAGCGTCGGCCTGACCGACACATACATTGCCGTCGCACTTGCGCACATGCTGTTCAACGTGCCGCTTGCCGTGTGGATTCTCGAAGGCTTCATGTCGGGCGTCTCGCGCGAGATCGACGAAACCGCGTACATAGACGGCTACACGTTTCCCGCCTTCTTCGTGAAAATCTTCCTGCCGCTCATCAAGTCGGGCGTCGGCGTCACGGCTTTTTTCTGCTTCATGTTCAGCTGGGTCGAACTGCTGCTCGCGCGCACGCTGACTTCGGTCAACGCGAAACCTATCGCTGCAGTGATGACACGCACCGTGTCGGCGGCCGGCATGGACTGGGGTGTGCTGTCGGCGGCGGGCGTGCTGACCATCGTTCCCGGCGCGCTGGTGATCTACTTCGTGCGCAACTACATCGCGAAGGGTTTCGCGATGGGGAGAGTGTGATGTTCACGTGGATGTACTGGACGCCCGAGGTGGCCATTTTCTTCGGCTGCATCGTCGTTATGCTGGCCGGCATGACGGTATGGGAACTGCGCTCGCCGACTCATGAACGCAAGGGCTTTCTGCCTATCGCAACGACTCGTGGCGATCGCCTGTTCATCGGCCTGCTGACTGCCGCGTATGTGAACCTCGCGTGGCTCGCGATCAGCGCCGAGGGCTCGAGTTCGTGGCCGGGCTTCACAGCCTCGGTGCTGGTGTTGCTCGCGATCATGTGGAAGGGCTAGAAGGCCGACGCATGCAATGAAGACTGGCAACTGCCGGTTCCGCTGATGCCCCCAGCGGGCGCCGACAAGATCGAAGGGGCACGGAAGACACAGGAGAAGACCATGCATCAGAGGAGACGGATCGTCGCGCTGGCAGTGGCAAGCATCGTGTCTGGCGCCTTCGCGAACCAGGCTCTGGCGGGCACGCCTGAGGCGCAGAAATGGGTGGACAGCGAGTTTCAACCAAGCACGCTTTCGAAACAGCAACAGATGGACGAGATGAAATGGTTCATCGACACCGCGGCGAAACTCAAATCGCAAGGCGTCAAGGAAATTCATGTCGTGTCGGAAACGATCGATACGCATACCTACGAATCCAAAACGCTTGCCACCGCGTTCACTGAAATCACCGGCATTCAGGTGAAGCACGACATCATTCAGGAAGGGGACGTCGTCGAGAAATTGCAGACCTCGATGCAATCCGGGCAAAGCATCTACGACGGCTGGATCTCGGACTCGGACCTGATCGGCACGCACTATCGCTATGGCGTGATCGTTCCGTTATCCGATTACATGACAGGCGAAGGCAAGGAATATACGAACCCTGGTCTCGACATCAAAGACTTTATCGGCACGAGTTTTACGACCGCGCCGGACAAAAAGCTTTATCAGCTTCCCGACCAGCAGTTCGCGAACCTTTACTGGTTCCGCGCGGACTGGTTCGCCCGCAAGGACTTGCAGGACAAGTTCAAGGCGAAATACGGCTACGATCTCGGCGTGCCGGTCAACTGGTCCGCGTATGAAGACATCGCCGAGTTCTTTACGAACGACGTGAAAAATATCGACGGAGAGAAAGTTTACGGTCATATGGATTACGGCAAGAAAGACCCGTCGCTCGGCTGGCGCTTCACGGACGCATGGCTTTCCATGGCGGGCGCAGCCGACAAGGGCATTCCGAACGGCATGCCCGTCGACGAATGGGGCATCCGCGTGACGCCTGACGGCTGTCATCCGGTAGGCGCGTCGGTGTCGCGCGGCGGCGGCACCAACAGCCCGGCAGCAGTCTACGCAACGACCAAATACATCAACTGGCTCAAGAAATACGCGCCGCCAGAAGCGTCCGGCATGACTTTCAGCGAAGCGGGCCCTGTGCCCGCGCAAGGCCGGATCGCGCAACAGGTGTTCTGGTACACCGCGTTCACGGCGTCGATGCTCAAGCCGGGCAACGTCACGAATGCGGACGGCACGCCGAAGTGGCGCATGGCGCCCTCCCCGCACGGCGCTTACTGGAAGGACGGCATGCAAAACGGCTATCAGGACGTCGGCTCGTGGACGTTCTTCAAGTCGACGCCGCCGAATCAGCGCGCCGCCGCGTGGCTGTACGCGCAGTTCGTGACGTCGAAGAGCGTGTCGCTCAAGAAGTCGATTGTCGGTCTCACGTTCATTCGCGACTCCGACATTCATAGCGACTACTTCACGAAAAACGCGGACAAGTACGGCGGCTTGATCGAGTTCTATCGCAGTCCGGCGCGCGTCGCGTGGACGCCGACCGGCAACAACGTGCCCGACTATCCAAAGATGGCGCAACTGTGGTGGAAGAACGTCGGCACCGCCGTCGCCGGCGAAAAAACTCCGCAGGCTGCAATGGATAACCTCGCGAAGGAAATGGACCAGGTGTTGTCCCGTTTGCAGCGGGCCGGCATGAAGGTTTGCGCGCCGGAGCTGAATGCGCAAAGCGATCCGTCGAAGTGGCTGTCGGACCAACACGCGCCGTGGAAGGCGCTCGCCAACGAAAAGCCGAAGGGCGAAACAGTGAAGTATGAGCAACTGCTGTCGGCGTGGAAGGCGGGCAAGGTGCGGTAAGTCTTCTGACGGCGCTCGGCGCTCTTATGAATGGGCGGCACTTGTTGGTGCCGCCTTTTTTATTGTTGCGTCCTGTTGAAGAATTGCATCCGCAGCAGCGCGGCGCTCACGTGATCCGGAGCCTGCCAGGCACACTCACCCTCGATGAGACGGTATCCGCCACTGCACGTTCAGCAGATGGTCGCGCATGCGCGCGGCGGCGGTCGCACCGTCGCGCTTGATCATCGCTTTCACGACAGCCTGATGCTGCTCCGCGAAATGCCGCCGTGTCTCCTGATCGGCGGTTTTTTCGCGCGCGGTCGGCTTCATGCGCATGCCGTTCACTACCTCCATCAGCGCGATGATTGCCGGGTTGCGCGTGGCCTGCGCAATGAGCAAATGAAAGCGATGGTCCCACTGCTGCCATTCGTCGTCGTCCTTGGCCATGGCGTTGCGCCGCGCGCATTTCTCCAGTTCCGCGAGATCGTCCGGACTCGCCTTGCTCGTCGCCAGCTCGACGAATGCCGGTTCGAGTACCAGCCGCATCTCCGCGATATCCGCCGGGCTCGACCCCGCGCGCAGACTGCTGAGCGACGCCGAAAACTTCAGCGGACGCGCGCCCAGATAAGTGCCGCGCCCGACCCCGCGCCAGACGCGTCCCGCCGCTTCCAGCGAAGCCAGCGCCCCGCGCAGATCGCGCCGGCTCACGCCGAGCGCCTCGGCGAGGCTGCGCTCCGACGGCAACGCATCGCCGTCCTTCAGATTGTGCTGCGCGACATAGTCGAGCAGCCTGTCGAGCGTGGAATCTTCCATGATCTTCCGGTTGAACCAATATGCATTGGTTCAATTTAGCAGATTACCGGCTGAGGGGTGATGGATTGCTTTACTTTTTCTGTTGGCATAATCTACGCGAATCGCTTCGATTTCGCATGAAATCGCATGCATCGATGCAATTCGAACCAATTATCAATGGTTCGTCACAGGGACAACGGCAATGAGTTTTACGACACGACCCGAACTGATCGGCACGTTCGGCATGGTGGCATCGACGCACTGGCTGGCCAGCGCGTCCGCGATGGCGGTCCTGGAAAAAGGCGGCAACGCGTTCGACGCCGCCGCTGCCGCCGGTTTCGTGCTGCAGATCGTCGAGCCGCATCTGAACGGGCCGGGCGGCGAGTTGCCCGCCGTGTTCTACAGCGCGAAGGACGATCGCGTGCGCGTACTGTGCGGCCAGGGCGTCACGCCTGCTGCCATGACCATCGATCACATGAAGGACCTGGGCCTCACGGTCATGCCCGGCACCGGTCTGTTGCCCGCCGTCGTGCCGGGCGCATTCGGCGGCTGGATGACCTTGCTGCGCGACTACGGCCAGTTGCCGCTGGAAGACGTGCTGAGCTATGCCATCGGCTATGCGGAGCACGGCTATCCGGTGCTGCCGCGCATGGCGTCGTCGATCCTCGCGATCCAGGATTTCTTCAGCCGCGAATGGCGCACGTCCGCCGAGCAATGGCTGCGCGACGGCGAAGCGCCGCGTCCCAATCATCTGTTCGCGAATCCGGCCATCGCGGAAACCTACAAGCGCATTCTGCGCGAGGCGAAGACGCGCGGCGACCGCGCGGAGCAGTGCGAACGCGCGCGCGTTGCGTTCTACCGCGGTTTCGTCGCGGATGCGATCGATCAGTACTTCCGCTCGACAGACGTGCTGGATACTTCGGGCCAGCGCAATCGCGGCCTTCTGGACGCATCCGATCTCGCGCGCTGGGAGGCGACGTACGAAGACGCCGTCTCCTACGAATACGAAGGCTTCATGGTCCACAAGACGGGGCCATGGGGTCAGGGTCCGATGTTCCTGCAGCAGCTCGCCTTGCTCAAGGGCTTCGATCTCGCGGGCATGGTCCCGCTGGGACCGGACTTCGTTCACACGGTCATCGAATGCGCGAAGCTCGCATTCGCCGACCGCGACGTCTTCTACGGCGACCCGAACTTCTCCGACGTACCGATGGACACGCTTCTGAGCGACGCCTACAACGACGCGCGCCGCCGGCAGATCGATCCGCACCGCGCATCGTTCGAATTCCGTCCGGGCAATCTGCTCGACAGCGAGGCGCGCGCCGCGAAGATACTGGCCAACGCGGGCCGCCAGCAACCGGGCGGCTTTGGTCAGGGCGAACCCACTTTCGCGCCGCTGCCCGAATTGCGCGGCGACACCGTGCATCTCGATGTCGTCGATCGCTGGGGCAACATGGTGTCGGCGACGCCGTCGGGCGGATGGCTCCAGGCATCGCCCGCGGTGCCCGGGCTGGGCTTCAACGTGACCACGCGTGGCCAGATGTTCTGGATGGAAGAAGGACTGCCCTCGTCGCTCGGGCCGGGACGCCGTCCGCGCACCACGCTCTCGCCGACGCTCGTCACCCGCGACGGCAAGCCCTATGCCGCGCTCGGCACGCCGGGCGGCGATCAGCAGGATCAATGGTCGCTGCAACTGCTGCTGCGGCACGTGCACTTCGGCCTGAATCTGCAAGCCGCCGTGGATTCGCCTTCCTTCCAGACCGCGCACTTCCCCGGCTCGTTTTATCCGCGTGACATTCAACTCGGCAAGATGTCGGCGGAAGGCACCTTTCCGCAAGCCACGCTCGATGAACTGCGCGCGCGCGGCCACGAACTCACGGTCGCCGAACCCTGGTCGCTCGGGCGCGTGTGCGCCGTGGGCATCCGCCACGGCCTGATGCGCGGGGCCGCCACGCCGCGCCAGATGCAGGCTTACGCCATCGGGCGCTGACGCAGCATTCATCGGAGAACATCGATCATGTCCGCTGTCGCCGCCCGCCTCGAACGGCTGCCGCTATCCGGCTTTCATCGCAAGCTGCTGATCATCGGCGGACTCGGCTATATGTTCGATGGCCTCGATTCGTCGTCGCTCGCGTTCCTGCTTCCGGTCGTCAGCAAGCTGTGGAGCCTGACGAGCGCACAGACCGGACTCGTCGCGAGCAGCACGTATATCGGCTATTTCTTCGGCGCGTTCCTGTCGGGCGTGCTCGCGGACATCATCGGCCGGCGCCGCATCATGATGAGCGCGCTCGCGATCTATTGCGTCGCGTCGCTCGCGAGCGCCACTGCCAACGACTGGCATACGTTCTTCGTGTTGCGCATCGTTGCGGGCTTCGGTTCGGGCGCCGAGACCGTCGTGATTGCGCCGTTTCTCGCCGAATTCGTGCCGCGCCGCTATCGCGGCATGTTCTGCGGTGCATTGGTGGGCTTCATGTCGTTCGGTTATCTGAGTTCGTCGATCCTCGGCTATACCGTTGTGCGCAATTTTCCGGACGGCTGGCGCTATCTGGCGGTCATCACCGCCCTGCCCGTCGTGATGCTGCTGTGGTGGCGGCGCACGCTGCCCGAATCGCCGCGCTGGATGGAAAGCCAGGGCCGCGTCGCCGAGGCAGGCAGCATCGTCGACGACATCGAGGCCTGGTATGCGCAACGCGGCATCGCACTCGCTCCGTTATCGGCTGTGGGCACGATTCCGTCCGCGATCAGGAGCAGCGGCAGCGCCTGGCACAACGTGAAGACGCTTTGGTCGAAGCGCCTCGCGGGCACGACGGCCGTGAGCTGGCTGATGTGGTTCGCCGTGGCCTTCGCGTACTACTCGTTCTTCTCGTGGATTCCGAGCCTGCTCGTCAAGGAAGGGCTCACGATCACCAAAAGCTTCGGCTTCTCGATCGCCATCTACGGCGCGCAAATTCCGGGCTATTTCTCGGCGGCGTGGCTCAACGAGAAGATCGGACGCAAGGGCGTGGTGGCCTCGTACATGACGCTCGGCGGCATCGCGGCGATCATGCTGTCGCTGTCGCATACCGGCACGCAGATCATGGCGGCGGGCATCTGCCTGTCGTTCTTCATGAACGGCGCGTTCGCCGGCGTCTATGCGTACACGCCGGAAATTTTCCCGACCGCGGTCCGCACGACAGGCACGGGATCGTCGTCCTCGTTCGGGCGCATCGGCTCGGTGAGCGCGCCGATTCTCGTCGGCATCGTGTATCCGTCGTTCGGCTTCTTCGGGGTGTTCGCGATGACGACCGCCGTGCTGCTCGCGGGCGCGTGCGTCGTGTTCTTCCTCGGCATCGAGACGCGCAATCGCTCGCTCGAAGACATCGAAATCAACGGCGCGATCGACGGCGATGCACGCGAGCACCTCGCCTCCACGAACCTCGGCGGCTGAGCGCCTTCACGGATAACGACATCATGCGGGACACGGAAGCAAACACGACGCGCCCATTGCAACTGAACGACCTTCAACGGCTCGCCCGCGCGATGCGCGAGCCCGCCCAGCCGGCAACGCTCTTCGACGCGGTCGCGGCAGTCGCCGCCGAGACGATCGGCTTCCGGCTTTTCACCATCATGGCTTACGATGCGCGCAATCACGAGGTCGAGCGCATCTTCACCAACATGCCCGACATCTATCCGGCCGGGGGCCGCAAGACGAAGCGCGACACCGCGTGGGCGACGCAAATCCTCCGTGATTTGCGCCCCTTTCGCGGCGAGACCGCGCACGACATCCGCCGCGCGTTCGACGATCACATGACGATGGCGAACATGGGCCTGGGCTCGATCCTCAACATCCCGATCGCCTATGACGGCGAATGCATCGGCACGATGAATCTCACGCACGTCGAGCACTGGTACAGGCGCGAGCACGAGGACACGGGCGTGCTGCTCGGCTCGTTTCTCGCGCCCGCGCTGGTCTCCCGCATGCCGCTGTACGCCGACGAGACGCCGCGCTCATGAATCGCGCCTCTCCTGAAACCGGGCGCTGGCTGATGGTGTTCGCGCTCGGCTATCTCGCGCTGCTCGTCGACGGCGCCGACGTCATGATGTACGGCCTCACGCTCACGCGCATCAAAAGCGAATTCGGCCTCACCAATGTCGAGGCCGGAGCGCTGGGCAGCCTGACGCTCGTCGGGATGGCGGTAGGCGGCATCCTCGGCGGCTGGGCGAGCGATGCCCTCGGGCGCGTGCGAGTGGTCGTGTGGGCGCTCGCGCTCTTCTCCCTCGGCGCGGGCCTGCTCGGGCTCACGCACACCTTCGCGCAGTTCGCCCTCGTGCGCTTCATCAGCTCGCTCGGGATCGGCTGCATGGTCCTCGTGAGCACGCTCGTCGCCGAATATGTACCGACCGAGCGGCGCTCGCTGATTCTCGGCATTTTGCAGACGGGGGTGTCGGCGGGCTACATCGTCGTGATCTCGCTCGCCAACTGGATCCTGCCGCTCTACGGCTGGCGCATGCTCTTTTACGTCGCGACGATTCCGGTCGTGCTGGCGCTGGCGATTCACTGGTTCGTGCCCGAACCGCCCGGCTGGCGCGCCAGCGTGGCGATGCGGCAAGGCGCGCCGCGCGTGCGCCGCACATGGCGCGAGAATCGCTATTACCTGATCTTCTCGGATCGGGAGGCACGCAAGATGTTCATCCTGTGGGCGCTCGCATCCGTGTTCGCGCTGTCGGGCTTCTACGGGCTGAACAACTGGCTGCCGACCTACCTGGAGAAAGAACTGCACGTGCGCTTCGGCTCGATGGCGGGCTATATGATCGGCACGTATGTCGTCGCGTTCGTGGGCAAGATCGTCGCGGGCTGGGTCGGCGACCTGTGGAGCCGGCGCGGCGTATATGTGCTCGGCTGCATCGGCGCGGCGCTGTTCCTGCCGGTCATCGTGTTTCTTCACACGCGCGAGAACATCGTCTGGCTGATGCTGTTCTTCGGGTTTCTCTACGGCGTGCCGCTCGGAACGATGGGCGCGTTCATGTCCGAGAGCTTCGCTACACGCATTCGCGGCACGGCGGTCGGCGGTTCATATAACGTGGGCCGCTTCTGCTCGGGTGCGGCGCCGGTCGTGATCGGCTATATCGCCACGCAATTTACGTTCGGTGTGAGCTTTCTGCTGGTCGGCGCAGTGTTCTTTCTAAGCGGCATCTGCGCGTTCTTCATTCCCGACCGCCTTTATGACACGAGCGCACCGGAACCGGGTGGTCCCGGCCCAGCGACTCCTGCGCGCGACGCGAATGCCGATCAGGGCGCAGCGCAAGCGCTGACCCCGCGGTGATGTCCGCGTTTCGGGCACAAGATCGGCGTACGACTGGGCGAAACGCTTCAAACTATTGACGGATCGACGTAAGCCGAATTCTCTGCTGAGAGTGTGCCCTTGATAGCGCGCGTGCCAGCGTCAGCGAGGACCTCGCTCCCACCTGCATCGACGACATCATAGGTCTGGCGAGCCACGTCCCTCGGGTCGGTCTTGGGCAAATCGACGTCTTTGGCGAGATCAGTATCCAGAAAGCCGACGTGAAGCCCCACGACTTGCACGTTCTGTCCTCTGAGCAACTCGCGAATGTTATTCGTGTAACTCCATGCGGCCGCCTTCGTGGCCGAGTAAGGCGAAAGGACTGGAACGACCTTCCAGGTCGCATCTGAAAGCACGTTCACGATGGCGCCCTTGCTTGAGACCAACGAATCATGGAAGGCATTCGTCACGCGGATCATGCCGTAGTAGTTTGTTTCGAAGAACCGGCGGGCCTGCTCGACTTCGCGCTCAGTGAAGTGTTCCTGCGTCAGTTCGGCAATACCCGCGTTGTTCACGAGAAGCGTGACATCCGGCGCAGCCTTCGCCGCTGCTGCAATCGAATCCACGTCGTTTACATCGAGCTTGATCGGGATAATGCCCGGCTCCTTGAAGTTGCCGGGGTTACGCATTCCGGCGTACACCTTCGCGGCGCCACGTTCCACAGCCTCACGAGCGAAGGCCAAACCGAGACCACGGCTTGCGCCCGTGACGAATACAACCGAACCCTTGACATTCATGATGAAACTCCAGAGTAAATAAGCCGCAACTACGATTCTTGCGTGAGATGCCTTTCCAACTGATGGCGGCATTCACAACGCTCGCTGGTGGACGGTCTCGAGAGACATAGTCCGAACCGACGCAATCCAAAACCACACTCCGTCTGCTGCGGAAGACTGCTGTTACTCCAGCGAGAAATGACCACCAGATAGTAGTGTGCATATGCACACATGACAAGCTCAAATCCGGGAATTTGATTGCGACGGCGGCAAGAATCTGTTGCTCTGCGTGAGACCAATTCAGAGCGCGTGAAAGACATAAGCGCGAGCAATTGCTCGCTCGCAGGCGCAATCGTCCCGTCTCGCCTGGCACGACACGACGTTTGGTCAGTCTTCGGAAACGGTCATTCGAGACGAGAACCCGGACGTTCCACTCAGGAAGTATGCTCAGAGGGCCGTCAGACGGCGATCCGGAGCATCCTCGAGATTCGCGCGGGTCGTTGCGGCGCGCGCGATCTCGAGCCGGTTGCCACCGCGCGATTTTGCGCCGTAGAGCGCGCGATCCGCGGCTGCGAGCACTTTTGCCAGCGTGTCTTCCTCGGCCCCCAAGCGCGCCATGCCGATGCTCACCGTCGCCGCGATCTCCACCCCGCGCGCCGTGCGCGTGACCGTCTGCGAGAATCGACGAACCACGGCTTCGGCCAGGTCTTTCGCCCGGGCGCTTTCGTGCCCCGGCAGCAGCGCGGCAAACTCCTCACCACCGATGCGCGCCAGGATCGCATCGCGTCCGAGCACGCTGCGGAGAACCGTGGCGAACGACTTCAGCACTTCATCGCCGGCTTCGTGCCCGAAGCGGTCATTGATCGCCTTGAAGTGGTCGAGGTCGAGCGCGAGACAGGACACGGGTGCAAAGGCGTTGCTCTCGCGGATTGCGCTCGCGCCTTCTTCGAAGAACCATCGGCGGTTGCCCAGACCTGTGAGGTAATCGGTCTGCGATTCGCGTCGCAGATCGGCGTGGGCTTCGTCGCGCGCGAGGCGCAGGAGCGTCATGGGCAGAATGACCGAATAGAGCACCCCTTCGTACATCGTCACCTGGCCGACTATCGCCAGCAAGTGCGGTCCGAACGATGCCGCCAGCCACGGCAGAACGGTGGCCCTGAACGCGTAGAAGAGCGCGTGACCGCCCGTGATGGCCACGGCGATGTTGCGCGACTGCTTCCATTTCGAATCGCGGTTGCTGAGGAGTTCGCGCGCGGTCAGACCGCACACCACGGAGATGGGGATGGCGCTGAGATACGCCCACATGACCGCTTCGCCGCGCTCGCCCGCGATGGCCCAGGCGAGCGCGAGTATCGACACGATGCAGAGAGAGATCCGGCCGTAGCGGCGTCCGTTCAGGAGTGCGACGCCGTGCAGGTTCAGCAGATACCCGCCGACGATGATGAGGTTCGCCAGCGCGGAGCCCACGACGCCGGGAAGGCCAGGAACGTTATGCCGAATCGCGGCGGTGGCGCAGCCGAACGCGAGCGTGGCGTAACCTGCTGCGAGCACGCCAAGTTCGCGCCTGCGCCGTGGATACGACCGACGCTCCCAGAGCGTCAGGGCGCTGCTGGCGAGAAGCGTTCCGATTGCTAACAGGTAAAGGGTGATGAGGTCGACACGCATGCGCTCGCTGAGCTTTCTCCCAGCCGAAGACGATCTGACATGACTCGTTTACGGCAGAAAAAACAGAAAATTGAGGAGAGCATGTCTGATTTGGGCTGACGCGTTCAACTCGATTTTGCAGGCTCAGGTTCGGATATTTTTCTCGCAATCATCCCAGTAGCGCAGCGGGTCGTGATGGTCTGGATAACGTGAATCAAGCCATGCTGCGAGCTTGGTCCAATCCGGATGGTTGGTACCCGTGCGCGCCGACCAGATGGAAGACCGCTCGAGAATTCGACCGTTCCCGCGATCGCGAACAAGCACGCTTCCCAACCCGTTCGAGCTGTTTGTCTGGGACTCGATCAGATAACGTGGCAGGATCCTGAGCTCGGCGTTCCTGGCCCAACCGAATAGCGCCCGGACCACGCCGGATGGGTCTCGCAACTCGCAGGGGCCACTTCCTGGGCGAATCATCGTCCAGCCTTCCGGAAACTCGGCGACAACCTCGTCTTTGCCCTCCCTCACCCACTTCACGTGCAAAGCCCGCGCAATGGCTTCGCGCATGCGAGACACCGAGTCATAGCCGCTAGGCAACTCAATTGCCACCGGGAGCGTGATCAGGTTGTCCTTCCAGAGCGTGGATTCGTCTTCGACGCGCTTGACGACGTCGGACGCGTCCGGCCCGAAAGGATTCTCGGGACGCTTCGACGCCCTCGCGGTTGCTCCCGCTGGCAGGCCCTCGAAGAGGCGCTCAGCGTCTTGACGTGTCAGTTTCGGCTTTGCTTTGTTCATGGTCTCTTTGGCTCCTTGGCTGACAGCGAACGCGGCGTTGAGCCTTCCGCCACCACTGGACCCCTGGAAACGTCGTGAGCGGCCTATTTTGCGTGAGAACGATTTGTGAACTCGCGCGATCCGCCCGCACGGCTGTTTGACCGCACGGCCGGACCCGTATCTTCGCCGATGGTCGAAATCGAGTGCTTGAAGATCATCTGGGATCCCGTGGTCGAATTGAGATAGAGCATGTACGTATCGAATGATTGAATGTGCCCAACCAGTCGGATTCCGTTGACCAGATATATCGCCACGCGCTTTCGTTCCTTTCTCAACGCGTTGAGAAAGTCGCCTTGTACACCGGGTTGGTTCTGCGCCATATCAGTTTTGCCTTTGAGATTTGATGAGTTCGAGTCATCCGATCGTGTCCGATCTGCAAGCCACGGATGCTTCAGACAGCATCGAGGCCGTACTTGGCCTCTTGTTCGTAGCGGATCGAATGCAGGATCACGCGCGTGTCGGAACACGCGTACAGGATGAGATAGGCGGAGAGAACAGACTCCCGAAATTCAAACAACTGAGCCTGTGCAGCCAACTGCTCAACTTGCTGCAGCCATGCCTGCGATGCGGCTGAAGTCACTGAATAGAAATTTGCTCGACGACCAATCTTGGGATACTGCTCCAGACGCGCAATAAGCTCAACTATTTCGCCTTCAAGATCGTCGGAACGTCGTGCGGCCGTGCACGCTTCGATGGCATCGAGGGACTCACTGAACGAGTCAGCGACGTCAACGATGATCATGTCTGGCCCTTGCTGCGGCGTTCCTCGGCACGCTCTTGCAACGCGCGCCTGAAATCTTCGGCAGACGATGTGCGCCCGGCGAGCACGTCGTGCATCCCGCGTTCCGCGTCCGAGAGCATCAACAAGCGGCCCCGCTCGTGGCGCTCGAGCTCATGATAATAGTCAAGCTTCCTCGCGTCGACGATCGCAACGAAAGCGGAACCGTTTTTCGTCAAGACCTTCTCAGCGCCGGCGACGACGTCATCGGCCAACTCGGTCAGACGCGCCCGAGCCTCACTGATGGGGACCACGTCCTGCGTGCGGATTGCCATTTTCATGTATCCATTAACGAATTCGTTAAGGTAACACACGCCGCGCGGTCGTGTCTGTCAAGCACGTTTCCCGTGAAACCAAAAAAAGTGCGACCGTCATAATTTTCGGTGCAAGTGTCTATCTACAAATAGATAAGAAACGACGGGAGGCCTTTGTCGTCGACATGCCAATGCCTAACGCTTGACCAGCCCCAGTACGTAAGTGCACGCCTCATCGGTCGAATTGACGAACGTGCATTGCACAGGCGGCCCGAGTTGCAGGCAATCGCCCGCATTGAGCGTATGCGTGACCTCACCCTCCTCGAACAGCAGCGTGCCCGATGTCACCCAGATCTGCTGATGCTGGAAGGTGAACGCGGATGGCGGATAGGACACTCTCGTGTGCGCGGGCAGATTGACCTCGACCAATTCGAGCACCGAACCATTCAGCGGCGACAGCACGCGCCGTGTATATCCCGTCTCCGGATCTTTCCAGACAGGCTGCGCATCCGCGCGGCTGATTCGCAATCCCGCCTGCTCGGCAAGAGCCAGCAAGGTCGATAGTTGCAGTCCGAACGCGCCGGACAGACGGCCGAGCAAGGTCGCGGTCGGGCTAGCCTCGCCGCGCTCGATCTTGCTGATCATGGCTTTCGATACGCCAGAACGCTCCGCAAGCTCGGAAAGCGACCAGTTTCGCCGTTCGCGCTCGATCTTGATGCGCGTGGCAATGGCGTCGGTCGGGTCATTCGTCACTCGGAGCCTCGTCGTCGGTTGGATATCGGAGCGACGCATTATAAGCGGCGGCCAGGTTCGGCCCGCGGCGCAGGTCCGTCGCAGACTTCCAACGCCGAGCGTAAACCCTGAGGCAAATTCTTATTTATCGTAGCCGTTCGTCCACTATAGTAAACGCATCAAGTTCAGGCGTCGCCGGGCGCCATCGAATAAAGGACACGACTATGCCGCAGGAAATCCGCCTCAACGCATTCGACATGAACTGTGTCGGCCACATTCAGCAGGGCCTCTGGACTCATCCGCGCGACCAGTCCGGCCGATACTCCGAACTCCAGTACTGGATGGACTATGCGAAGAAGCTCGAAGCCGGGCTTTTCGACGGACTGTTCCTCGCGGACGTCGTGGGCGTCTACGACGTCTACGGCGGCAGCGCCGATGCCTCGTTGCGCGGCGCGGTGCAGGTGCCCGCCAACGATCCGCTGATGATCGTGCCCGCCATGGCGGCCGTCACGAAGCATCTGGGTTTCGGCGTGACCTGCAACCTCACTTACGAACAACCTTTCCTGTTCGCGCGCCGGATGTCGACGCTGGATCATCTCACCGGCGGGCGTATCGGATGGAACATCGTCACCGGCTATCTGGACAGCGCGGCGCGGGCCATCGGTATCGATCACCAGCTCGCCCACGACGACCGCTATGACCTCGCGGACGAATACATGTCGCTCGTCTACAAGCTCTGGGAAGGAAGCTGGGCGGATGACGCCGTGCTCAACGACCGCGAGAGCGGCGTCTATGCGTCGCCGTCGCGCGTGCGCTCGATTCATCACCACGGCGCGCAATACAAGGTCGATGCGATGCACCTCTGCGCGCCCTCGCCTCAGCGCACGCCGGTGCTCTATCAGGCGGGTTCGTCGACGCGCGGCAGGCAGTTCGCCGCGACCCACGCCGAATGCGTGTTCGTGAACGGGCAGAAGAAGGAAGGTATCCGGGAAATCGTCGGCGACATCCGCCAGAGGGCCGTCCAGTACGGCCGTCGGACAGACGACGTGAACATCTTCATGGGTGCGTCGCTGGTGATCGGCCGCACGGACGCGGAAGCGCGCGACAAGCTCGAAGACTATCGGCGCTACGTGAGTTCGGAGGCGGCGCTTGCACATGCGGCGGCGTCGCTGGGAATCGACTTCTCGCGTTACGACATCGACGAACCCATCGACACGCAGAAGAGCCAGGCCATCGTCTCGAATGTCGAAGCGATGACGCGCAGCGCGGGCCCTCAATGGACACGTCGCAAGCTGCTCGAACAGATGGTGCTCGGCAGCCGGCAGACGCCGTGGGTCGGCTCGGCGCAAAGCATTGCCGATCTGATGATGGCGTGGGTGGAGGAAACCGGCATCGGCGGTTTCAATCTGTCGCGCACGGTGGTGCCCGAATGTTTCGACGACGTCGTCGACCTCCTGATTCCGGTCCTGCAGGAACGCGGCGCCTACAAGACGGCGTATCGCGGCGGGACTTATCGCGAGAAGCTCTTCGGCCATGCGCGCCTGCCCGGATCGCATCCGGCGGCGCAGTATCGCGGCGGCTTCGAGCAGACCCTTTGATACCTCATCTTCAACCAGATCGGGCTAAATCATGATCAACAAGACAAGCTTCCGAGAAGCCATGGCGGGCCTGGGTGCGTCCGTCAACGTGATTACCTCCGATGGCGTCGCCGGGCGCGCGGGCTGCACCGCCTCGGCCGTATGCGCGGTCACCGACGAGCCGCCGACGCTGCTCGTCTGCATCAACCGGTCGAGCCGCAACAACGCCATCATTCGCGAGAACGGCGTCCTGTGCGTCAACGTGCTGTCGGCCGACCAGCAGCACATCGCCGCGCGCTTCGCGACCAGGGACGCCAGCATGGACGAACGCTACGCCTGCGGCGAGTGGAACGCGCTCGAAACCGGTGCGCCGGTCCTCGCGGACGCCATCAGCGCGCTGGATTGCGCGGTCCGTTCCACCACGGAAGTCGGCACCCACACGGTCTTCTTCTGCACCATCGAAGCCACCCGGACACGCAGCGAAGCCGATGCGCTCATCTATTACGCGCGCAATTTTCATCGCGTCGGCAACACGGCTGCCGCTCTGTCGGCCGTGGCTGCCTGAAACGTCGAATTCCGATCGAGATTCTTCAATGCCATTCAATTACCCAAAGATTCAGCTGCTCATCGACGGCCAGTGGCGCGACGCGCCGGGTCAGCCGGTCATCAGCCCGGCCGACGAAACCGTGATCGGCATGGTTCCCCACGCAGCACCGCGTGACCTCGACGACGCGCTCGTCGCGGCGCAAGGCGGGCTTCAGGTCTGGAAGCGCACGCCGCCCGCGCGGCGCGCGGAAGTCATCCTGCGTGCGACGGAGCTATTGCGCGAGCGGATCGAGACGATCGCGCCGGTCATCGCGATGGAGCAAGGCAAGACGCTGGCGCAAGCGCGCGCCGAAGTGCTGCGCAGTTGCGACCTGATGGCCTGGGACGCGAATGAAGGCAAGCGTCTGTACGGCCGCGTGATTCCGGCGGAACCGGGCATGCGGCACACGGTGATCCGCGAACCGCTCGGTGTCATCGCCGCGTTCACGCCGTGGAACTTCCCGATGAGTTCGCCCGCGCGCAAGGTCGGCGGCGCACTGGCGAGCGGCTGCGCGATCATTCTCAAGCCGGCAGAGGAAACGCCGGCGGGCGCGGTCATGCTCGCGACCGCACTGATGGATGCGGGTCTTCCCCCGGGCGTGCTCAATCTCGTCTACGGCGACCCTGCGCAGATTTCGGAGCATCTGATCTCGAACCCGGTCGTGCGAGGCATCACGTTCACCGGCTCCACGCCTGTCGGCAAGCACCTCGCCGGGCTCGCCGCGCGCTTCATGAAGCCGGCGATCATGGAGCTAGGCGGGCACGCGCCCGTGGTGATCAGCGACGACATCGACGTCGATTCGGTCGCGCTCGCCTGCGTAAAGGGCAAGCTCAATAACGCCGGACAGGTCTGCGTGGCGCCGACGCGTTACTTCGTGCATCGCGCGGTCTATGACGCGTTCGTGTCCGCATTCGAGCGGCATGCGAAGCAGATTCGTGTCGGCCATCCGCTCGAATCCGGCAGCGATATCGGCCCGCTCACCAGCCGCCGCAGGCTCGAGGCGATCGAAGCGCTGGTCCAGAACGCGCTGGATGCAGGCGCGCGTCTGATGTGTGGCGGCAAACGACTGCCCGGAGCGGGTTACCTGTTCCCGTTCACGGTGCTCGCCGACGTGCCCGACTCCGCCCGCATCATGCACGAGGAGCCTTTCGGACCGGTGTGCCTCGTCACGCCGTTCGATTCGCTCGATGAAGCCATCGCCCGGGCCAACGCCCTGCCCTTCGGGCTCGCGGGCTATGCGTTCACGCGCTCCGCCGCGACGGCATACCGGCTGGGACAGGAAATGGAGGTCGGGAATCTCGCGATCAACCATTTCGTATCGGCAGTCTCGGAGACGCCCTTCGGAGGCGTGAAGGAAAGCGGCTACGGACGCGAGGGCGGAACAGAAGGACTGGAGTGCTACACGACGGTCAAGAGCATCTCCCACCTGATCGTCTGAGCCGCGCGTCGCGGGCGAACCTGACCTGACAGCATCGGGCGGGAATCGGCCAGATCACCCTACGTGAAGTTTCCTCGCGCTCCGGCGCGTGCAAGACGGAATGCCGGCGGTGAGCATTCCGGGGCAAGGCAACACCGCACAGGTTGACGGCGTTCTCGTCCGGGATATGGCATCCCGCGGCTCCGCTCGTCTTTTCATCACAAAAGCTTGTGGAGTCTCGATGCGTCCCATCCACACCCTCGTCGTTTTGCCGCCCGCGTTCGTATTGCTCGGGCCGTTCTTTCTGAATCGTGTGACGCCGTTCGTCCTGGGCATGCCGTTTCTGCTTGCCTGGCTGGCCGGGACGCTCGTCATCACGTCGATCGTGATGGCCCTCGTCTATCGCTCGGACAGCAAGCACCGCATCAAAACCAGTGAAGAAATGGCGGGAGACCATGCATGAATAGCGCACTTTTGATCATCTTCGCGGCCATGGCGCTCGCGTTGTTCCTGGGCATCCGCGCCCGTCCGGGCAAAGGCATGAGTCTCGAACAATGGGCCGTCGGCGGGCGCGGATTCGGCACGGCGATCGTGTTTCTTCTGATGGCGGGAGAGATCTATACGACGTTCGTGTTTCTCGGCGGCAGCGGATACGCGTACGGACACGGCGGCGCCGCTTACTACATGATCGGCTACGGCAGTCTGTGCTTCGTGCTGTCCTACTGGCTGCTCCCGCCGATCTGGCGATATGCGAAGCAACGCGGCCTCATCTCGCAACCCGACTTCTTCGCCGCGAAGTACAACAGCCCGCTGCTCGGCGTGCTGGTGGCGATCGTCGGCATCGTCGCGCTCATTCCGTATCTGGTGCTGCAACTGAAGGGGCTGGGCATCATCGTGACGGTGGCCTCTTATTCGGCCGTGTCGTCCACGCAGGGCGTCTGGATCGGGGCCACGGTCGTCGCCGTCTATGTGGCGCTGTCCGGCGTGCATGGCTCCGCATGGACCTCGGTCGTGAAGGACATTCTCGTGATGGGCGTCGCAGTCTTTCTGGGGCTGTATCTGCCGTTCCATTACTACGGCGGGATCGGCTCCATGTTCGCCGCCATCGACGAAGCGAAGCCGGGCTTTCTTGCCTTGTCGTCACGTGGTGAAAGTCCGGTGTGGCTCGTCTCGACGGTGCTGCTCTCGACACTCGGCTTCTACATGTGGCCGCACATGTTCATGGCGACGTACACCGCCAGACGCGAGGACGTGCTGCGCCGGAATGCCTATGTGCTGCCGATCTATCAACTCATGCTGCTGTTCATTTTCTTCGTGGGCTTCGCGGCGGTCCTGCGCATTCCGGGCCTCAAGGGAACCGAAATCGACCTTGCGCTGCTCAAGATCTCGATGGCGACTTTCGATCCCTGGTTCGTCGGCGTGATCGGCGCGGCCGGCGTGCTGACCGCGATCGTGCCCGGTTCGATGATCCTGATGACCGCATCGACCCTGCTTGCGAACAACGTCTACCGCGTGGCGCGCCCCAACGCGAGCAAGCAGCACATCGCCGCGTCGGCGCGCTGGATTGCGCCGGTCATCATGCTGGGCGCGGTCTTCTTCACGCTTCAGGGCGGCCAGACCATCGTGTCGCTGCTGCTCATGGCGTACGCCCTCGTGACGCAGTTGTTTCCGGTCCTCGTCGCCTCGCTGCTGCGCCATAACCCGGTCACGCGAGCGGCCGCGTTCGCGAGCATCATCGTCGGCGAAGCGACCGTCGCCGCCGTGTCCCTCACCAGGAGCACGATCGCACAACTGTTTCCGTTCCTTCCCGACGCGCTGAAGGACCTGAACGTAGGCATCGTTGCGCTGGTGCTCAACGTGATGACGCTGGTCGTCGTGACCTTGCTCACGAGGCGCGCGACCGATGAAGCTCGCAGCGGCGCGACGGCGCTTTGACGAGCACGGCCCTTGCGAGCGTTTCAGACTCTCGCAAGGGCGTATCGAGGATGACACGATGAACAGACATTCCGAAGACTGCGAGTCCGGGTTCAAGATTGCCTACGTCGAGGCGGGATGGCACCAGGACATTCTGGCGCCGGGCAGGGAAGCCTTCGCGCGCCGCATGCAGAGCAAGGGCCTCGACGGCAGCCGGATCCACTATTTCACCGTCCCCGGCGCTTTCGAGATTCCGTTGTTCGCGCGGCGTCTCGCCGCCAGCGGACGTTACGCCGCGATAGCAGGCGCGGCATTCGTCGTCGACGGCGGAATCTATCGCCATGATTTCGTCGCGAGCACGGTCGTCGACGCATTGATGCGCGTGCAGCTGGACGAGAACGTCCCCGTCTTCTCGATGGTGCTCACGCCGCACCACTTCCACGAGCACGCAACTCATCTGCACTTTTTCAAGGATCACTTCTCGATCAAGGGAAGCGAGCTGGCCGAGGCCTGCATGCAGCAGCTACTCGGCCTCGAAGCCCTCGACAGGTATCGGGTCGAGACGCTGACATAGACACCGGAAGAGCATGAATTCAGACACGACAACCCGGCTCGGCGAGCTGATCGACAAGCATCTGCCCCGCTGGGTTTCACTGAGGCACGACCTGCACGCGCACCCGGAGCTGCGCTACGAGGAAGTCCGGACCTCGGACGTGGTGGCCGAGGAGCTGCGGCAGGCCGGCTACGAGGTCACGCGAGGGCTGGGAGGAACCGGCGTGGTTGCGAGCCTCCCCGGCATCGAACCTGCTCGCGCGATTCTGCTTCGCGCGGATATGGACGCGCTGCCTATCCGAGAAACCAGCGAGCACGCGTATGCGTCTCGTCACGAAGGTCGCATGCATGCCTGCGGTCACGACGGGCACACCGTGATGCTGCTGGCCGCTGCACGCGTTCTCCGGCAGCTTCCGGCACTGCCCGGCACGGTTCACTTCGTCTTTCAGCCTGCCGAGGAAGGCGGCGCCGGGGCGAAGCGCATGCTCGACGAGGGCCTGCTGGATCGATTCCCGAGCGAGGCGGTATTCGCGATGCACAACTGGCCCGGTCTTCCGGCGGGGCACTTCGGCTTGCGCGCGGGACCGATCATGGCTGCCGGCACGCGCTTTCGTGTCACGGTGAAGGGCGTCGGCGCGCACGCGGCGCAACCGCATCGAGGTGTCGACCCCGTGCCGATCGCGTGCGCGCTCGTTCTTCAATTCCAGACGCTTTGCGCGAGACACAAGGACCCGGTCGACCCGGCCGTGCTGTCCGTGTGCATGATCCACGCCGGAGAAACGGACAACGTGTTGCCTGAAACAGTCGAGATGCGGGGGACCATCCGCACCTTGTCGTCCCGCTTGCTGAATGAACTCAAGGAGAGCGTGGACCGCCTCTGTCAGGGCGCGGCGCAATCTTACGGCGTGCGGATCGAGACGGAGTTCTTTCAGTACTACCCCGCGACCGTCAATACGAAGGCCGAGACCGATTTCTGCGCGGCCGTGCTGCGCTCGACCTTCGGCGACGAGCGCGTTCATCTGGACGTCGAGCCGAACATGACCTCCGAGGACTTCGGCTTCATGCTGGAGGCCCGGCCGGGCGCGTACGTGCTGGCGGGAGCGGGCGGCGATGCAGGTCTGCATCACCCGGCCTACGACTTCAACGACGCGCTCATTCCGGCAGGCGTCCGCTATTGGGCGGCGCTTGCACACAGTTACTTCCAACGCCCGTTCGAGGCGCGCTGATCCGCGTGCCCGAACGAAACAACAGGAGACACCTCTTTGGCAATGGCGCAATGCACTGGCGTACGGCGAATGCTCGCCGAGCGCGTCGGGCCCGTGACGGTCATCTCGCTCGCGCAGTTGTTCGGCACCTCGCTGTGGTTCAGCGCGAACGGTGCTGCTTCTGAAATTACGCGCGCGTGGCACGCCACCGCCGCGGATATCGGCTGGCTGACGAGCGCGGTGCAGGCCGGCTTCATCCTCGGCACGCTGACGATGTCGCTGACCGGCGGCGCCGACCGGTTTCGCGCGAGTGCCATCTTCGTATGGAGCGCCATTTTCGGGGCCGTCTTCAATGCGATGTTCGCGCTGCTCGCCACAGGGATCGTCTCCGGCGCGATATGTCGATTTCTCGTCGGCATCTGTCTGGCTGGCATCTATCCGATGGGCATGAAGCTCGTCGTCAGCTGGGTGCCGGAGAAAACCGGCCCGGCGCTGGCCCAGCTCGTCGCGATGCTGACGCTGGGCTCGGGACTTCCCCATGCGCTGAAGGTGGCAGGCACCGATCTGCCGTGGCAGGGCATCATCGTGGCGTCTTCGATGCTGGCGCTGCTGGCCGGCGTCCTGATCTTCCTTCTCGGAGACGGGCCGCATACACGAAGCAAATCCCATCTCACCTACAAGAGCACGGCATCCCCATCGCCCGGGGTGTTCCACGCACTCCAACTTCCCGACTTTCGCGGCGCGGCGCTGGGCTACTTCGGCCACATGTGGGAACTCTATGCGTTCTGGACGCTGGTGCCGCTTTACATTGCACGGTCATCGCTGGCGGACGGCATTCACGCAGGCGGCGTTTCCGGTCTTTCGTTTTTTATCTTCGCGGCCGGCTCGGCCGGCTGTCTCGCCGGCGGCATGCTCTCCCGGAGAATCGGCAGTGCGGGCGTCGCCGCGGGCGCGCTGGCGATATCGGGTACGTGCTGTGTGCTGTTCGCCCTGATGTGGCGCGATGCCAGCGCCCCGCTGCTGTTTCTTCTCCTGCTCGTGTGGGGCGCCGCCGTGGTCGCGGACTCGCCGCAGTTTTCCGCGCTCTCCGCCCGGGCCTGTCCGCCCGAGCTCGTGGGAAGCGCGCTGGCCATTCAAAACTCGATCGGCTTCGCCATCACGGTCGTATCTATTTCGGCGGCAACGGCGCTGTTCGAAAGAGTCGGGCTCGACTCGGCGTGGCTGCTCGTGATCGGCCCGATCGCTGGCCTGATGGGATTCGCCCCAGTTCTCAGGCGGCAGACGAGAGGCGCAACGTCGAAAGCGTAGCCGGCGCGAATTCAAGCGTCGTCCGGCTTCTCGCGATCATCCAGGATCAGTTGCAGGAACGTGAGATCGAGCCAGACGCCAAACTTCATGCCGACCTGAGGCAACTTGCCCACGTGCTGGAAACCGAGCTTCTCGTGCAAACGAATCGAGCCCTCGTTGCCTGACTCGATTGCGGCGACCATGACGTGCTTGCCAATGCGGCGCGCGCGCTCCAGCAGCGCGAGCATCAGCGCCTCGCCAATGCCCTTGCCGCGCTGACCGGCGTGCACGTAGACCGAGTGCTCGACGGTATGCCGGTAACCGTCGAACGCTCGCCAGTCGCCGAACGACGCATAGCCGAGAACTTGGCCGTTTTCATCGACTGAAACCAGGACCGGATAGCCCTGCTTCTGACGCTCGGCCAGCCATTGCGTGCGGTTGGCTACATCGACGAGCTTGTCGTTCCAGATCGCCGTCGTGTGCTGCACGGCGTCGTTATAGATCGAGGTGATGACCGGGAGGTCGTCCAGGCCTGCATCGCGGATAGGCATCGTTCAAATCCGTATTTCATAGTTGACCAATGTCCACCATAGTATCCGAACGAAAATCACGTGCCAATAGGATGGACTTTGCCCGGGCGTTGCGCTCCATGTCAGTTGACGTCGACCAGGACACGGCCTCTGAGCTGACCCGCCAGCATCGCCTCGGCCGCCGCACCCACTTCTTCGAGGCGGACCGTCTGCGCGGTGATGCCGTCGAGCAGCGTTGCCGGCAGATCGATGACGATGCGGTTCCATGCCTTGATGCGATCTTTTGATGGCAGCATCACCGAATCCACGCCGATCAGCCGGACGCCGCGCAAGATGAACGGCATGACGGTGGTCGGCAAGTCGGCGCCGCCGGCAAGGCCGCACGCGGCAACCACGCCGTTGTAGTTCATCTCGGCGAGTACGCGGGCGAGTACTTTCGAACCGACGGTGTCGATCGCGGCCGCCCATTTCTGCGCTTCGAGCGCGCGCGGTGCTTCGGCCCACTGCGGGCCATCGGCAAACGCCTTCGCGCCGAGGCCTTTGACGTATTCGTGCTTCTCTTCGTTGCCGGTCAGCGCGCACACTTCGTAGCCGAGCTTGCTCAGCACGGCGACGGCGACGCTGCCCACGCCTCCGGCCGCGCCCGTCACGAGCACCGGACCGCTCGCCGGCGTGATGCCTGCGCCTTCGAGCGCATTCACGCACAGCATGCCGGTAAAGCCGGCGGTGCCGATCATCATCGCCTGGCGGGTCGTGAGCCCTTCCGGCAGCGGCACCAGCCATTCGCCGCGCACGCGCTGATACTGGCTGTAGCCGCCCCAGTATTTCTCGCCCACGCTCCAGCCCGTGAGCACGACCTTCTGCCCGGCGCGCAGATTCGGATTCGACGTTTCGACCACTTCTCCGGAGAAGTCGATACCGGGCACGAGCGGCCACGTCTTGACGATCTTTCCCTTGCCGGTGACAGCCAGCGCGTCCTTGAAGTTGATCGTCGAGTATTCGATCTTCACCAGCGTGTCTTCACCCGGCAGCGCGTCGAAGCTCAGCTTCTCGATCGCGGCCTTGGTCTTCCTGTCTTCCTCGCGCAGCATCATTGCATTGAACGTCTGTCCGGACATCACGTGTTCTCCAGTTGAGATGATTGGGTCTAGAAGCATTAGTCTTCGAAGCGGCGGTCGCGCCAGCGGATGGCTTCGCGCATGCCTTGCGCGCGCGCGACTTCCATGAACGCCTTTTTGTCGGGCGACACCGCCGTCTCGACGGCATGGTCGATATCGAGCGCGTGCTTGAGCGTCTCCTTCATGCCGCGCGCCTCGAAGCTGTGATTGATCGCCCGCTTGGTTTCGCGCATCAGGTTCGGGTCGATGACGCACATCGTGCGAGCAATCCGCAGCGCCTCGTTCAGGTGCTCGCCGTCCTCGACAACGCGATTGACGAACCCGAGTTCGGCGCCCTTCTCCGCCGCGATATGGTCGAGGCCGGTCAGAATGATTTCTTTGGCCTGCTTGGGATTGGTCATCCACGGCAGCAGCATGGTGACGATGCCCGCGCCGAACTTGAGTTCCGGCTCGCCGAAGATCGCCGAGCGCGCGGCCACGGTGATATCGCAGGCGAGCACGATTTCGAACGCGCCCGCGAGACAGGCGCCGTGGACTGCGGCGATGGTCGGCTTCGGGCAGTCCCAGAAGCGCATGGTCGTATCGAAGTCGCGGTCGAGGATTTCGCGCCACACAGCCGCGCCTTCCGGACGCGCTTCCATCTGTTCCTTCAGGTCGAAGCCCGACGAGAACGCCTTTCCCTCACCAGCGATGACGATGGCGCGAACGCCTTGATCGGCTTCCGCCCGGTCCATGACCGCGTTGATTTCCTGCAGCGACTTCTTGCCCAGCGCGTTCAGGCGCTCGGGCCGGTTCAGCGTGATGATCGCGATCGAGTCTTTGACTTCATACTTGAGTGTGGTGAATTCGGACATCGGGTGTCTCCGGTTCGGTTTCAGGAATGGCCAGCAAGCGGTGCGAGCGTGCCGCCCGAAATCATGTTGCGCAGCTCGCGCCGGTCCGCCTTGCCAGTCCGCCCGATCGGGAGCGCATCGGCGATATAGATGAAGTCCGGCATCTTGAAGCGGTCGAGCCTGCTCGAAAGAAACGCGCGCAGCGTGTCCGCTTCGATCGCGCAGCCACTGTTCGGGACGATCAGCGCGTGAATGCGCTCGCCAAGAATGTCATCGGGTGCGCCTACGACCATGCAATCGCAAACGGCCTCGTGCTGCTTCAGCGCGCGCTCGACCTCCATCGGCGTCACCTTGTTGCCGCCACGCGATATCAGTTCCTTCGAGCGGCCCATCAGGCGTACCTGGCCATCCACGTCGAGCTGGGCGAGATCGCCTGATCTGAACCATCCGTCGGAGAATGCGGCTTGCGTGAGGCCGGGTTCATCGAGGTAGCCGCCCATCAGGAAGGGACTTCTGATCTGCAATTCGCCGATGACTCCCTGTTCGCACGGCGCGCCCAGTTCATCCACGACGCGGAACTGCACGTTGCTCGACGGCAAGCCCAAAGAATGAGGGTTGGCCGCCCGATCCGGAGGGAACTGGAAGAAGTCGCACGTCGACGTCTCGGTGAGACCGAAGATATTCACGAGATCGGTATCCGGAAAGAGCCGGGCGACCTGCGTCGCGAGTTGCTCGCTCAACTGCTCGCCGCCGGTCAGGATCTGGCGAAGCGTCGGGCATGCGGCAGTAAGGCCGTCGGCGTCCTGTGCGCGAACGGCGAGCATGGCGCGCAACATGGTCGGCACCACGCCGACGCGATGAATCCGCTCGTTGCGCAATTGTTCGAGCAGAAGCGCCGGAACGAACTTCTTCGGCAACACGATGGTTCCCCCTCCGATCAGCGTCAGCAGGCTCGACCAGATGCCGAAGCTGAACGTGATGTTCAGCAGTTGCAGCGTGCGTTCGTTCCTGCGGAAGTGGATCATCGCGTCGATGGCGCGCAGCTTGCCGTTGAAGGCGTCGTGGCCGATCACGACGCCCTTCGGAACGCCGGTCGATCCGGACGTGAAGATGATCATCGCGGCGCGATCGAGTTGGGCGCGCGCATCCGGCGGCGTCGCGCCTATCAGGGTGACGACATCGGAATGCGCCACATCGACCGCGAGCCGCGCCATGCTCCTGCCTTGCACGCTGTCGATCACGCTTGCAGGCGAGGTGCGATGCAGCGGCACCACCACGCCGCCCGCGAGCCACACGCCGAGAAAACCGGCGAGATCCGCGGGATGACTGGAAACGAGCACGTGCACCGGTTCGTCGGGACGGCAATCGTGCGCGATGAGCGCGCGCTCGACATCCATTGCGCGTTCGAGCAATGCGTCGTAGGTCAGCTTCGTTTCAGCCGCGTCGATCGCGACGGCCGCGCCATGCTTTCGGCATGCGGCCGCCAGAATGAAGCCAAGGTTATTCATGTCGTCCATGAGCTTTCAGTGAGGCCAAAGTGTGCGAAAGGTTGAAAGAGCCGCTTACAGCAGAAGGAGCGTGCCGCCCATCACCGCCAGCATGACGAAGAAGATGATGACGGTGAAGCCCATCACGCGGCCCATGCCCACGCCGGCAATCGCGAGCAGCGGAATGACCCACATCGGCTGCACCATGTCGGCCACGCCTTCACCGAGTGCGACGGCAATCGCGACCGCGTGTTGCGAGACGCCGAGATGCTGGGCCGCGGGCACGACGAAAGGCGCCTGCACGATCCAGTGTCCGCCCGCGCTCGGCACGAACATGCTGATGAGCACCGACGAGACGAAGGTCCAGAACGGCAGCGTGTGCGTGGTGGAAAAGCTGATGAACCATTTCGCCATTTCGTCGGCGAGGCCCGTCACCGTCATGACACCCATGATGCCGCCGTAGATAGGAAACTGGAGCAGCACCGGACCGGCGACCCGCGCGGCATTGTTGATCGCGGTGAGATAGGCGCGCGGCGTCCAGTGTGTCACCAGACCAAGGATCAGGAAGATCATGACTAGCATGTTCAGGTCCATCGTGAACTTGCCGGCCATGACTTTCATCACGATATAGCCCAGGCCCAGCGCAACGAGAATCAGGTTAAGTACCCATCCGTTGTCGAGCCACGTGGCGAAGGTCTTCACACGTTCGTCCGGCACATCGACGGTATCTTCCGCGATGAGTTTCGCCGGGTCCGCCGCGATGGTTTCGTTGTCGTGCGGCTTCATCATGCGGAACACGAGCGGAACCAGCACGGCGAGCACGACGACAGGAACGAAGTTCAACGGCGACAGCAGAAAGTCCCGCATCGGCAGCACCGAACCGGTCATCTTCTCGATGATGTTCAGCGGCGAGCCCTTCGTCGCGCTCAGCAAGGCGATGGAACTCGAAAGACCGCACGGGTAGAACGACCAGCCCGCGTAGGCGGCCGCGACGAGCCACGCGAAATCCACGCGCACCCGCTTGGCGATCTCGCGGGCGAACAACGCGGAGACGACCAGACCGACAGCCCAGTTGAGCAGGCCGCTGACCATCGAGACGAAAAAGGTGAGCGTCATCGCGCCCACGGCGGTCGTTGGATACGACGCGACCTTTCTGAGCAGCATCGACACAGGCTTCGAAGTCGACAACGCGTGTCCCGTGACGAGCGTCAATGCGACCAGAAACGCGAAGCTCGCGATCTTGAATACACCGTCATACCAGCTGGTCACGACCGTGCCGATATCGCCATGCGGCGCGAGGGCGACCGCAAGCGCGCACGTCAGCAACGTCAGCAATACAGCGATGACGAACGGGTCCGGCATCACCTTCTCGACGAGCACCACGCAAACGCGTGTGAATCCGCGTAACCCGTAGGATCGCACGGGTCTGTTCATTGACGTCGCTGCTCCTGCGTTCACCTTTTCCATTGCTCATGTCTCCGTTTGTCTGATGCGTTTCATATCGCTCAGTCTTGTGACGAGGCACTAGACGACCGGTCAGTTATGGACGTTATAGCCCCTAGTTGACTGGTCGTCTACAAAAACCTATAGTGGTTGCGGGAAAGTACCGACGCGGCTCGACAGGCAATCGACGCGACCTTTGAGGAGACTTCAAGTGAGCACTGGGCTGGGCGCAGATCGAACGGAAGTGCTGGCGGCGTCACGCGCCAATCGGGCGATAGCGGTGATCGCGCTCGCGCAGCTGTTCGGCACATCGCTGTGGTTCAGCGCGAACGCGGCCATGCATGACCTGCAGATGTCGTGGCACCTCACTGCGTCGGGAATGGGATGGCTCACGAACTCTGTGCAGGCCGGATTCATCGCCGGAACATTGATTTCGGCCTTCACGGGAATCGCGGACCGGCTGCCGACGAGCCGCGTCTTCGCCGCCTGCGGTTTGCTCGGCGCGGTGCTGAATGCGCTCTTCGCATTGTGCAGCGCGGGCTTCGCATCGGCGGTGGTGTTCCGCTTCGGTGTCGGCGTCGCGCTGGCCGGCATCTATCCTCTAGGCATGAAGCTGCTCGTGACGTGGGCGCCCGCGCGGGCCGCGCAGACGCTCGCATGGCTCGTCGCCATGCTGACGCTCGGTACGGCTTCGGTGCACGCGATACGCGGCGCGTTCGATGCCGTGCCGTGGCAGACCGTGGTCCTCACGTCGTCGCTGCTGGCCATGATCGGCGCGGCGATGGTGCTCACGCTCGGCGAAGGACCGTACGCGCGCCGCACAAAATCGAACGCAGGCGTGAGCAACGCGCGCTCGGTGTTTCGTTCGCGCGAATTTCGCGCTGCGGCTTTCGGATACTTCGGTCACATGTGGGAGCTCTACGCCTTCTGGACACTCGTGCCGCTGCTGGTCGCTCACGCGTTGCAGGCGGACACGACGGCATCCACGCGCGACATTGCGCTGTGGTCCTTTGCGGTCATCGGTATCGGCGCGTTGGGTTGTGTCGCGGGTGGCGCTTTCAGCAAGCGATTCGGCAGTGCGCGCGCGGCGTTCATCGCGCTCCTCATGTCGGGATCGATCTGCCTGCTGTATCCGTTTCTTGCCGACAGAACGGCCGGGTACGCGCAACTCGCGGTGCTGCTCTTCTGGGGCGTGAGCGTGGTCGCCGACTCGCCGCAGTTTTCCGCGCTGTCCGTGCGCGCCTGTCCGCCCGAACTGGTCGGCGGTGCGCTAACGATTCAGAATAGCCTCGGTTTCTTCATCTCGGCCTGTTCGATCTTTTCGGCCACGAGTGTGTATCACTCATTGGGCGCGTGGAGTTCGCTGCTCCTGCTTCCGGGCCCGCTGTTCGGCCTGATCGCAATGAGCCCGCTTTTGAAGAAACAGCCGCGCTGGTAGAAAGCGTCTCAATCATCCGAAGGACGTCACATCAATGGCAACGATTTCAAACAAGAAAGAAGGTGGTCGCCGCTCCGAGCTGATCCGGCTCGGTGTCGCGATCCTGACCGAGAAGGGTTTCCACAACTTCTCGCTCGATGAGCTCGTCGCGCTCGCGGGCGTGCCGAAAGGTTCGTTTCACTATTACTTCAACAACAAGGACGCATATTGCCTCGAAGTCATTCAGGCTTATCACGAGTACTTCGCGAAGAAGCTCGACATGCATCTGAAAGACGCGAGCCTCTCCCCGCTCGAACGCATCAAGGCGTTCACGGAAGATGCCGCGATCGGCATGCAGCGGCACAAGTTCAAGCGCGGTTGCCTCGTGGGCAATCTGAGCCAGGAACTGGCCGCACTGGACGAGACCTTCCGCAAGGCGCTCATGGACGTTCTGCAAGACTGGCGCCGACGGATCCGCGAATGTCTGGAGGAAGGCAAGGCAAGTGGCGAGATTCGCGCGGATGCGGACACCGCCGCGCTCTCGCGATACTTCTGGAATGCGTGGGAAGGCGCGGTGATGTGCTCGAAGCTCGAGAAGTCAAGAGAGCCGCTCGATGACGCGAGCGCTGCATTCCTCGCGCAACTGACACAGCATCCCGCCAAACGATGAGCGCAGCACGGGTGGCTTGGTTGAGTAATCACACGAACAGCATCGAGGAGATGGTATGAGCGCAGACAACGGCTGGAGCAATACCCTCAACGGCATGCCCGCGGCGGGATCGAGTGCGGAGCGTCAGAAAACGATGAGCATGCGCGACATCGAATTGTTCACGGAAATCACGGGCGACCGCAATCCCCTGCACTACGACGAAGAACTCGCGAAACAGTCTCCTTTCGGCGGTTTGATCGTGCAAGGCGGCGTCACGTCCGGCATGCTCAACGCCATCGTCGCGGAAGCTTTGCCCGGGCCCGGCACCGTGTTTCTCGGCATGGAGCTCAAGTTCTCCAAGGGCGTGCTGGTGGGTGACACAGTGACCGGTCGCGTCGAAGTGAAGTCAGTGCGCGAGGACAAGCCTATCTGCAACGTCGAAGTTTCCGTCGTCAATCAGCGGGGCGAAGTCTGCCTCAGCGGAACTGCAACGACTTACACCATGCCGTTGAAGGTGCCGAGGTGATGTTTCGCACCGGCCGAGATGTTTAGATGCCACGTCCAGGAATCGCGTTCCGGTTGATCCGGTGCCTGTCATGCGCGCTCAAATTCGTCATCGATTGCGTCAGATTCAGTGCTCCATCGATACGAGCGGCGCGACGAATTGCTGGAAGTGTGGCGACCAGATCGGAATTGACCGGTCGACATTGAACATGCCGTGACCGTTGCTGCCAAAGGGCGGTTCGATGATCAGCTGCCCCTGACCGCCTGCCGCCCGAAAGGCCGCAAACCATGTCCTGACGACTTCAGGTGAAAAGTACTGGTCGTTCTGAACGTAATGCCAGAGAACGGGAACGCGGGTCGTCGATGCAAAATGCGCGATGGTGTCGGCCATCTGCTGCGGATCGCACGGCATGCCTGGATGTTTCAGCGGGTCTCCTCCTCGACCACCCGAGAAGTTGACGACCGCAACCAATCCTTCCGGTGCATGGCTGGCGGCCGCCAGAGAAGCAAACCCGCCCGCCGATTGCCCCACCAGAACAACCCGGTTTCGATCCACTTGGGGCAAGTTCTGCGCGTACGTGACAGCCGCAAGCACGTCCTTCGCTGCTTCCTTGCCGGCATCCATGTAATCGGGATTCCGGCAAGAGCGGATCTCCTCCTCGTCGGTGCCTCCCGTCGCCCCATAGCCACGTCGGATCGGCACGATGACAGCAAAGCCAAGACTGACGAACGTCCGTATTTGTGGCAACTTGCGAAAGCGGCCGATCTTCGGCCGATCTCTCGGATCAGGCGGACTACCATGACTCAGGACGATCAGCGGAAAGGGGCCAGTGCCGTCGGGCATGTAGGTGGTAGCCACGATGTCGCGTACATGATCGCCAACTATTCCGTGCTCTTTCAGCGGGATCTTGACGATGGTCTCATGGACGTCGAGAGCAAGGGGCTCGGCCTCATTGACGGTCGATGCACATCCGGCCACGAAGCCAATCAATATGATGAGTGTCGTGAAACGGCTCAGACGAGCGATCCAGTCACGCTTCACTTCTCACCTCGATCAAAGAAATGACGTCAGGGGAGCGTAACGCGAGGCCTGCTCAGACTGCAACGCGGTGTCGTATTGCGGACCCAGAGCGGACAGGCCGGCGAGACCTGCAAAAAACTAGCTGGAGCATTGTCGATTTCCGATCATCTGATTCGTCGTCAGTGAACCCCATTCAAAAAGGATCTCCCATGAAATACCTCGGCCTGGCCTACTTCACCCCCGAAAAATTCGCCGCGATGGCTCCGGACGACATCAAGGAACTGGTAAGCCAATGCCCGGCATTGGACGAGAAGATGCGCGCTACCGGCAAGGTTCTGATTTCCGCCTCGCTTGGCGATCTGGACAAATGGAAAACGCTTCGCACGCGCACTGGAGAGACGCGTGTCACCGATGGACCTTACACCGAGTCGAAGGAAGTCGTGGGTGGCCTGTTCATCATCGAGGCGGATAGCCCTGACGAGGCGTTGCGCATCGCGTCCATGCACCCGGCTGCCACACTGGGCGAAGAAGGCGGATGGGCCGTGGAGCTCATCCCCCTGGATTTCTATCTGGCCCGATGAGGATTTGGACGCCGTGCTCCAGAAGGCGTTGGCGTTCCTTTCACCACCGACAGCCGCGCCGCGTCGGGGGCATCGCGCTGACGTCCGCCGCGGGCCGGCATCTGCCTGAGAAGCTCGACACTCCCGGGCCAGGAAAACATCCACGTCCATAACTTCGCAGCGACGAGTCCGGTGTCGCGGATCAGATGAATGACCTGCGCGATCTTCTCGACCACAGAGGGCGCGAGGGCGATGGTCGGTTCGTCGAGGAGCAGCAAGCGCGGTGCGGCCATCAGCGCGCGCGCGACCGCCACCATCTGCTGCTGCCCGCCGCTCAGCGTGCCGGCGGGCGCGCCGAGCTTTGCAACGAGATCGGGAAAGTAGGCGAGACAGCGTTCCAGATCGGCGCTCACAGCACGTGCGTCGTTGCGGCAATACGCACCCAGTTCCAGGTTCTCGCGGACCGTCATGCTGCCGAAGAGACGTCTTCCTTCCGGCACCAGACATAGTCCCCGCCGCACCCGTATATCCGCCGACGCCGCGTCCATCCCCTCCCCGTTCAGCGTCATGCTGCCCGCCTGCGCCGTGATGAGGCCCGCCACGTATTTCATCAGCGTCGACTTGCCCGCGCCGTTCGCGCCGATCAGCGTCACGATCTGTCCGCTGCGCACCTGAAAACTCGCGCCGCGCACGGCAGGCACCACGCCGTAGCTGATCGACACGCCGGACACGTCCAGCGCGATATCGTCACTTCTGCTTTCAATTCTCATGGCCGGCTCCGAGATACGCTTCGATCACGCGCGGGTCGCGGCGAATGTCCTGCGGCGTTCCCGTCGCCAGCATGCGCCCGTGATGCAGCACGACGATGCGGTCGCAGACCTGCATCACCGCTTTCATGTTGTGCTCGACGAGCAGCACCGAACTGCCGTACTCGCCGCGGATGCGCTCGAACACGTCGAGCGTCGCGGCGACTTCGGTCTGATTCAGACCGGTGAGCGGTTCGTCGAGACACAGGATGCGCGGCCGCGCTGCGAATGCGATGGCAATGCTGACGAGCCGTTGCAGACCGTGCGGCAAAGTCCCGGCGATGTACACGCCGCCTTCGCCGGGCGAAGTTTCAAGCTGGCAAGCTGCCGCCAGTTGCACGGCCATCGTGCGCCGCATTCCACCCGCGATCAGAGGATTCCTGATGAAAAGCGCAAGCTCTGCGTCTGGCATACCGAAGCCGCTGCATACCTGGCAAGGTTCCGACGGCGTCCGGTTAGCCGGCGATACGTGGGGCCATCCCGACGGTGAAGTCGCTGATGCAATTGCCGTCTATCGGCCATCGCAATCGCGGCGGCGCAACCTCGGCGGCCTGGCGAAAAACGTACGGCTCGACAACGATGGCCGCTATCGCTATCGCTATCGCTATCGCTATCGCTATCGCTGGCACTAAGACCCGAATTTTCTCGCCCGGCCAATCGATCCTCACGCGCGGCACGCGCGTCTCGCCGACGCCGCGAGAGGCCTGGCACTGCCGACGCTGCTCGTGCGGGGCGGTAGCTCGGATGTCGTCAGCGAGGCCGGCGTGCGGGAGTTCATTGAACTCTGCCCCCATGCGGAGTACGTGAACATCGCGCAGGCAGGCCATATGGTGGCCGGGGACCGCAACGATCTGTTCGGCAACGCGGCCATCGATTTTCTCGCACGGCCGGGCGGCTCCGCGAAGCCCGCCGGATCGACGTAAGCGAGTTCAGATAGGAGGCGACTCGGGAGAGGCTGAAAAGTGGTGCTGGCGGATCTTCCACTCATTCTGCTGCCGCACGATGAGGAGCGTCGTTCGCAGCCGGGAGCGCGACACGCGACTTCCGCCGAGCACGAACAAGAACTCACCAAAGCCTTGGGCCAGAAAACAGTCATCCGTGACAGGGATGAAATGCTGCTCCACGAGTTCCAGCGTAGCCGATTCGATCACGCCTTCATACGAAGCAAAATATTCGCGAATCGCGCGCGGGCCGACGGCATGTCCAGGCCGTCCGCCGAAGAACAGAGCGTCGTCCGTATAGACCGCCGTCAGCGCATCCACATCCCAGTTGCGCGCAGACAAATTCCACGAAGCCTGTACGACGGCGAGCGCGGACCGGGCCACATCGGTGCTCTTGTGCATGGAGTCGCCTCTTTATCAGTTCAGCGATTTTTCATCATCACGCTCGGCAAACGCGTGGAGACCGCGCAGCGTAATTTCCACGCGCCAGCACGTGCGGCCGAGTCGCTTCCTTTAGCATGATTTGCCCGCGCGTCCGGGTCAATTCGTCCGACCATCCTGTTCCGTAGTCTGGAACTGTCAGGGCTATTCTTTAGTGGTCGAAAGACTGGCACGAACGGCATGCCTAACATTTCGTTCAGGCGCGCTTCGAGGTAGTATTAGAAATCTTGATACTGCCGTCTGACATGCTGTTTTCTTGAATTCGTCAACATAGACTGTTTCTCGAGGTGCTCATTCGAACCAGGCACCAGGAACGAGAGATAGGAGACGATTGTGAGCAAACAGGTATTACTCGAAGATCTACCGCTTCGCCCATTCCACGTAGGCGTCGCGTTCAGCGGAACGGGTGGCCAGTTCAGCGATGGCTTCGTGCTTGGCATCATCGGCATTGCCGTGAGCATGGCAGCGGGTCCGCTGCATCTCGATGCGCTGTGGATGGGACTGCTCGGCGCGGCATCGCTGGCCGGTCTGTTCTTCGGCAGCATGTTCGCGGGTCCCATCGCCGATAAATACGGCCGCCGGACGATTTTCGCATTCGACATGCTGCTCTTCGCAGTCGTTTCAGCCGCCCAGTACTTCGTCACGTCCCCTGCTCAACTGCTCGTTTTGCGCCTTGTTCTTGGCCTCATCCTCGGCGCCGATTACGTTGTCAGCAAGTCTCTGGTCACCGAGTACTCACCCCGACGCTATCGCGGACGCCTGCTTAGCGTGCTTGCGGCGGCCTGGGCAGCAGGCTATGTCGGCGCTTACCTCGCTGGCTTTGCGATGCGCGATATCGGCCCCGACGCCTGGCGCATCATGCTCGCGGCGAGCGGCATTCCCGCCCTGTTGATTCTTCCGTTCCGTCTCATGGTGCCCGAGTCCCCGATGTGGCTGATGAAGCGTGGTCGTGGCGACGAAGCACTGGCGATCGTCCATCGCAAGTTCGGTCCCAAAGTCATGCTGTCGACGCCGGGCGCTTCGCCTCAGCAACGTCGAGGCGCGTGGTCGGAGCTGTTCTCGCCGCGCTGGCGCAGGAACACGCTCGTCGGATGCGTCTTTTACACGTGCCAGGTCATTCCTTACTTTGCATTGGGAACCTTTGCGCCGAAGGTGCTCGAAGCGCTGCAGGTCAAAGACAAATTCGTCGGCGGCCTCGTCTACAACGTCCTGCTGTTCGCGGGCGCCATCATCGGTCTGCTGCTGATCGACAGGATCTCGCGCCGTACCTTTCTCATCGGTACCTTCTATCTTGCCGCGCTCGGTCTGGCCGTGCTCGCCTACGCCAGCTTCGGGCCCATCGGTACGATGCTCGCGTTCGGCGTTTTCGCCTGCATTCTCTCGGCTGCAGCCAATCTCGAGTTCGTCTATCCGCCCGAGCTGTTTCCCACTCATCTGCGAGCATCCGGCGTCGGCCTGGCTGTTGCATCGAGTCGCTTCGGTTCGGCCATCAGCACATTCCTGTTGCCGATAGCGGTTCAACATGTCGGCATTCACTCGGCTCTGGGCGTTTGCGTGGCGGTGCTGCTCTTCGGTGGCGTGTTCTGTCACGTGATGGCGCCCGAAACCGGCACCGAGAATCTCTCTGACGTTTCATCCAGCAACGCCGACGACGACCGGTCTCAGGATGCGCCGCGTCATGAAGCGACTGTCGCGGCCGTAGCAGCCAGTCATCCCAAGACGCGGATCTGACTTGCCATCGGGATGCCGGCGATCGGGCGCGTGTCGATAAGTCGATGCTCAATGCAAGGAAACGGGTCATGCCGCCGAACAAGCCGATCGATATGCACGCAGTACAGGTCTTCGTCGCCGTCGCGGAAGAAGGAAGCATGTCCGCGGCAGCAACCAGGATGGGCATATCCCAATCAGGGGTATCGCAGATCATCCGACAACTCGAAGACGAGTTGGGCGTCGTGCTGGTGAACCGTACGACCCGGCCGCTCGCGTTGACTCCATTCGGCATCGCGCTTCGCAACCGTGGCGCCGTGTTGAGCGAGGAAATTGCGAATCTGAAGGCGCAAGTGGTCGAAGCAGGACAAGGTATCAAACCAGATTTGCGTATCGGGCTGGTCGACTCGTTCGCTTCCACCTGCGGGTCGATCTTTACCAAGAATCTTTTGAGCAAGGTGTCGCAGCTGTCGATACGTACAGGATTGAGTCCGCAGCAGGGCGAGGCGCTTCTGCGTCGGGATCTGGACCTGATCGTCACGAGCGACCCATTGATCGATGCGAATGACGTGGTCCGGTATCGGCTCTTCTCGGAGCGCTACTTCGTCGTAACGCCCAAGGATCTGAGGAAGCCGGTCAGGACGCTGGAGGATTTGCGCGCCCTGGCGAACAGCTTGCCCATTGTGAGGTTCAACCGGACCTCTCAGGTGGGAATGCAGATCGAGCGGTACTTGCGGCGCATCGAGGTACGCGCTCCGAACCGGCTCGAACTCGACAACGCCGATGCGCTGACTTCGATGGTCGCGGAAGGAATCGGATGGGCGATCACATCTCCCATGTGTCTTCTCCAGGCCGTGACACATGCCGGACGGGTGACCACGCACGTCGTGGAGAAGATGGGGCTGGAGCGTTCGCTTTATCTGGTGGCGCGACGCGATGAATACAACGCATTCTTCGATGACGCGTGCGATACGGCACGCGATGTTATCGAATCGTCATTCTTGTCGAGGCTGAAAGCGCTCGGCGGAAACATAGAGACACTTATTACCGTTGGCGAAAGGATCAATCATGAATGAGCTTGGTTTGGGCGAGCAGCGAATCGAACGCGACTACGTTGGCGAAGTCAGTATTCCGGGCGACAAGCTCTATGGTGTCAACACCGTCCGTGGTGTCGAGAATCTCACGGTGTCGCCGATCGGCGTCGCTCACTACCCGGCGTTCCGGGACGGGTTCGCGCAAGTCAAGTGGGCCGCCGCTCTGGCCAACCTCGATAACGACGTGATCAGCAAAGCGCAATGTGAAGCGATCGTGCAGGCGTGCAAGGACGTCATTGCAGGACGCTGCGACGCGTCGCTCGTGGTCGACCTCATGGAAGGATCGGGGGGGACTTCGACCAACATGAACTTCAACGAAGTCATTGCAAACCGCGCCCAGCAGATCATGGGGCACGCGGCGGGAAGCTATGAGGCTGTTCACCCCAACGATCACGTGAACGCCTCCCAGTCGACGAACGACGCTTATCCCGCAGCGTTGAAGATCGCAACCCATGCGATGCTCGGACCGCTGATCGCGCAAGTCGCTCGACTCGCCGCTCTGTTCGATGGCAAGGCCGCCGAGTTCGCGGATGTTCTTCATCTCGGTCGCACTTGCCTGCAGGACGGCCAGCCGATGCGCCTGGGCCAGTTGTTCGGAGGCTATGCGGCGCTGACCGAGCGTCTGGCGGAAGAACTTGCCGCGGTTCGCGACAAGCTCCGCACACTCCCGCTAGGCGGCACCGCTATTGGAACCGGCTTCGGTGCTCCGGCGGGTTATCGCGCCGCCGTCTACGTGCACCTTGGCAGCGTCACTGGCGTGAAGTATCAGGCGCCAAAAAACCCGTTCGATGCGATGCAGAACATGGACGTGTTTTCCCGCGTGTCGGCTGAACTGCGTACCACGGCGGTCTCGCTCGCAAAAATCGCGTCCGACCTGACGGTTCTGTCGTCCGGCCCCGTCGGCGGTTTGGGCGAACTGAAGCTGCCGGAGGCACAGGCCGGTTCATCGATCATGCCGGGCAAGGTGAATCCCGTACTGCCGATGGCCATGATTCAGTTGAGCTTCGCGGTCGTCGGAAACGACGTCGCCGTCGCGCAGGCCGTGCAGTATGGCGAACTGGAGATCAATCACTTCGAACCCGTGGTCGCGTCGCGCGTGTTCGACAGCATCGCCCTGCTTACGAATGGCATCCGCCGGTTCGCCGAGAAATGCGTGAAGGGCATTCAGGCAGACGTCGAACGCAACGAGAAGCATCTGATCGAGTCGATGGCGGTTGCAACCGCGCTGGTTCCGAAGATCGGATACGCCCGTGTGAGCAAGCTTGCACGTCAGTCCGTTGCGGAAGGCCGCTCTCTCGTGACCATTCTCGACGAGTCTGGATTGCTTTCGTCGGACGCCACGATGGCGGCGATTCGCAAGGCTTCCTATCCCGTGTTCGAAGCTTGAGCGGGCGAGCCACGCGGGTCACCCGAGCGAACGCGGGCGGCCCTCCTGTAAAGAGAATTGAACGACAGCATGCCTGGCAAAGACGAACTACTTAAACGCCTGGACGAATGGGAGATTCCGTTCTCCTGTGAGGAGCACGATCCGGTGCTGAACATGGCCGAATCGGGGAAGCTGACACTCTCGCTGAAAGGCGCGCGTTGCAAAAACCTGCTGCTTCAGGACAAGACAGGCCACTACTTCCTTGTCGTGACGAAGGCCGCGAAGGCACTCGACCTTGCTGGGATAGCGGAAACGCTTGGCAGCAAGCGGCTCTCCTTCGCTTCTTCCGACAAGCTTTTCGAGTTGATGGGAATCCGCGCGGGTTCCCTGAGTCCACTGGCGCTGGTCAACGACACAGCCAGACGTGTTCGTCTTATTCTCGACTCGGATCTGATCCGCGAGTCGACGTTTCTCTTCCACCCGCTTGAGAACAGTGCCAGCGTCGCCCTGTCGAAGCATGCGTTGGAAGCCTTCGTGGCCGGCATCGGTCATCGCATCGAATGGACGGAACTGGCTAGCCGGGCGCATGCATGAACCTCGCGCTCGCGGACTCTCTGGCATCAACTCGTGTGCGCCGGCCGGTCGTCACAATACCTGCGAGCGTTTAACGCTTGCGCGTCTGCCGTGCAGCCCGCCTTGTTGCGCCATGACAGCGCCAAGGCCTCGCGCCTGCTCCGCGATGATCGCGCAAAACGCGTCGGTAAAAGAACTGCCCGGTCGCAACGACGGGCGCAGCATTGCGATAGTGCGCGGCGGGATCAGTTCGAGCGGTACGAACGCGAGCCCGCTCACATCGATCGATGCCACCGTCAGACTCTCGACGATCGCACGGCCTCCGGTCAACTGCACCATGCGGCATGCCAGCGCGGAACTGGACACGCGCGCATGAATCATCGCGCCGGTCTCGGCCGATGCGAGCAGCGCCTGCAATTCAGGAATGCTTTCGAGCGCTCCCACGGTCGTCAGGGCAACGTCGTGAAGATCGGCGATTCGCACCATGCGCCGATTCGCAAGCGGATCATCGGAAGGCATTGCGCAGACGATTGTGGAATCGAGCAAGTGTTGCTCGATGACATTTCTCATCTCCCGGAACGGCGTGCAGATGCCCAGATCGACCTGCTGGCTCTCGACCAGATCCAGCATCTTCTCCGCGTTCTCGATGGCGACTTCCACGAAGACCTTGGGAAAGCGCGCCTGGAATGCCGCGATGGCTTCGGGCAGCAGACGTTCCGTTATCGCCGGATAGGCGCAGATGCTCAGGCGCCCGAGCGTGCCAGTGCGCAATCCGTCGGCAAGTTCGTTCAGGGCGCGCAAGCTGGCATTGGTGCGCTCGGTTTGCTCGAATAGCAGGATTGCCTCGGCCGTAGGCAGCAACCGGCCCTTCTCGCGCTTGAAGAGCCTCACGCCCAGGCTTTCTTCCAGCGCTTTGAGCTGCTTGGTCACGGCGGGCTGCGAGATATGCATGTTCTGCGCGGCCGCGGTAAGCGTCCTGCATCGGACGACCTCGTAGAGCAACTGGACCTGATGGTAGTTGAGCGTCTGCCTGGCCATGTCGTCTCCGGAATGCGCGCAATCCAAAAGCATAACCCACGGTTATGGACTCGCGTTCAAAGATGTATTGGCGCACAAACGGATTTTTCGCTGAAATTGTAAGCACACACGGATGACACGGGCTCGCCAGGAGCCGCGGAGACGACAATGCAAACGACAGCGATCGCACAGGCCGAAAAGCCCACGAAATTCAGATGGTTCATGGTGTTCCTCGCGTTTCTCGCGATCGTCACCAATTACATGGATCGCGCGAATCTTGCAGTCGCCCTGCCGTACATGAACACGGAACTGCATCTGTCGTCGGGAGAGTCGGGGCTGATTCTCGGCGCGTTCTTCTGGACCTATGCGGCGTTTCAGATTCCGGCCGGCATGCTCGTCGACCGGCTGGGCGCAAAGGCTGTGTTCGCCGCCGCGGTCGTGTGGTGGTCGGTGTTCACCATGGCGACGGGTCTCGCGCGCGGCGCGGCCTCGCTGCTCGGCCTGCGGTTCCTGCTCGGCGTGGGCGAAGCCGGGGCCTTCCCGGCCGCCACGAAGTTCGTCGAACGCTGGTTTCCGCCGACCGAGCGCGGCCTCGCCTCCGGCATCTACGACTGCGGCGCGCGCGGCGGCACCCTCATCGCGCTGCCTATCTGCACTGCGATCATCACGGCCTACGGCTGGAAGGCGTCGTTCATCTTCACGGGCGCGGTCGGACTCGTGTGGGTCGTCGTGTGGCTCTTCGTGGCCAGCGAATTTCCCTCGCAAAGCCGCTTCGTCAACGAAGCCGAAGCAAAGCACATCGAAGAAGGCGCGCCCGCCACCAAGAAGCCCGCCGCGCGCATCAAGTGGGGCCGGCTCTTTACGTCCCGCGTCGTCTGGGCAATGTCACTGGGCTTCGCCTGCCAGGGCTACGTGATCTACTTTTTCATCACCTGGTATCCGACCTATCTCGTCAAGGAGCGCGGCTTCACCCTGCTCCAGCTCGGTATCTACGGCATCCTGCCGGGCCTCGCTGGACTCGTCGGCTCGTGGTTCGGCGGCTGGATCTCGGATCGCATCGCCGCGAGCCACTATGGCCTGAACTTTGCGCGCAAGGCCTGCATCGTCGTGGGCATGGCGTTGAGCGCGACGATCGGTCTCGCCGGAATCGTCACGCAGGCCTGGCTCGCGCTGCTGCTTCTGTCGATCGCGTTCTTCGGTGTCTCCGTCGCGACGTCGAGCATTCTCGCGCTGCCCGCCGACGTCTCCACGCGCGGCGAGCGCTCGGTGGCCGGCACGGTCGCGGGTTTCCAGAACTGCGTCGCGAATCTGGCTGGCATCGCGAGTCCCGCCGTCATCGGTTTCCTGAAGGACGCGACGGGGTCGTTCACGCCGGGTCTCGTGTCGGCATCGATCGTCGCGATCGTCGGGTGCCTCATCTATATCTTCGCGCTCGGGCCGATTCGCTCCGGCGTGCTGGACCACGTCATCGCCGACTGACGCACGGTTCGCGCATTCGTCTTTCTCATCGAGGTTTCCATGCTTTGCGATTCACCGAAAACGCCGTTTCTCGCCTTTCCCGCCGAGCCGGATTTGAGCAAGGTCGACGCGACCTTCGCCGTGCTCGGCGCGCCCTACGGCATTCCCTACAGCCCGGCGCTGCTTCATTGCGATGTCTCGAACGCGCCCGACAAGATCCGCGAACGCAGCTTTCGTTACGGTCGGCAAACCGGCCACTTCGATTTCGATCTGCAAGGCACGCTGTTCGGCGACTCGGGCGCGACAGGCGTCGACTGCGGTAACGTGCCCGGCACACTCGACGTCGCGCGCAACGCGGCGGCGGTGACATCGGCGGTCGCTGCGCTGCTCACGCGCGGCGCGATCCCGATCGTGCTCGGCGGTGACGATTCGATTCCGCCGCTTTGCGTGCGCGCCTATGAATCGCGCGGCCCGCTCAACGTGCTGCAGTTCGATGCACACCTCGATTTCCGCGACGAAGTGAACGGCGAGCGCCACGGCTATTCGAGCCCGATCCGGCGCATCCGCGAAATGCCGTTCGTCAAACGCATCGTGCAAGTCGGCTTGCGCGGCAGCGGCAGCGCACGCGCAAGCGATGTCGAGGACGCGCTGCGCTCGGGCAACGTGCTGGTGCCGGCGGAGGTCGTGCACGACGAGGGCATCGGTGCCGTCACGAAGCATCTGGTCAACGATGCGCCGTGGTTCGTGACCTTCGATGTCGACGGACTCGATCCGGCGATCGCGCCAGGCGTGATCGCGCCCTTGCCCGGCGGGCTGAGCTTTCATGAGGCGCGCGGCATTCTCAGGTATCTCTGCATGAAGGCGCAATTCGCGGGCATCGATTTCGTCGAGCATCATCCCGCGCTCGACGTGCGGGACATGACCGCGCTGACAATCGTGCGTCTCCTGACCAACGTGATCGGTCAGCACGCGCGCCGCATGGCTTCATGAGTACGACGCGGCGGCACCTCGCCGACGTCCCGACGACACGATGGAAAAACGGCAAGGGCACGACACGCGAGTTGCTCAGAGTCCCCGCGCAAAATGATCCCGATGACTTCGTGCTGCGCGTGAGCGTCGCCGATGTGAATGCCGATGATGCGTTCTCGGTTTATCCCGGTATCGATAGAATCGTAGCGATCCTGCGGGGTTCGGGCATGGACCTGATCGATCAATCGGACGGCGCAGTCTGGCAGACGGTCGCCGGCCGATTCTCGTCGCTCGCGTTCGCGGGAGAACGACAACTACGCGGCCGCTTGCTCGACGGACCTGTTCTGGATTTCAATGTCATGGTCAGTCGCGACGCCGGCGTCGCGGAGTTGAGGATCGTCGATGGTCCCCGCACCGTGCCGGTTTCGACGTGCCGCCTGCTCTTCGTGGCGCAGGGGTCCGCATGCGTCGTGTTTGATGACGGAAATACGCTTGTACTCGACGAGTCGCATTTCATCGATCCGACTGGCGCAGCGACTATCGCAACGGCGAGCGACTCGGTAGCGTTTCTCGTCGATTTCTCTCCGCTCGATTGATCTGCCGGAATCCGACCCGAAGCAGGATCTTGGCGAATCTCAAGTCGCCGGGACTGGCGACGCCGGCACCGCAGCATCTTCCTCCCGCAGCACCGTCTCACCGGGCTTCACAAGCACGAACTGCACGGGTTGCCTCGCAATCTCCACTTTCTCTCCTGAAAGTCTGACGGTCGTATAGGTGGAAGACTCCAGATCTCCCGCCGCCGGGAAGTCCTCGCGGAAGTGCGCCCCACGGGAATTGTCGCGCGCGAGCGCTGCTTCCGTGATGACGCGGCTGACGGAGATCAGATTTCTCAGGTTCAGCCAGTCATGCCACTGAGCGTTCAGCGCGCGATCGCCGTCGACGACGCCCGTATCCATCAGCTTTGCCTGCATCGCGCAGAGGCTGTCTCGGGCCTTCACGAGGCCCTCCTTGCTTCTAATGATGCCGACATCCTCCCACATACAGTCAAACAGCGACTCGCGGATGGACTCGAGGTCCTTGCCAGTCTTGGCGAACGGGCGCTCCGCCTCTTTGATGGCGGCGAGGATCGATTGCTCATCCGGCGCTCGATAGGCGTTATTGGTCTGCACCCAGCGCGCCATGCTGTCGCCAGCGATGCCGCCGAACACGGTCGAATTGGCGACGCCGTTGCCACCGAGACGGTTGGCCCCATGCACGCCGCCCGTGTCCTCGCCCGCGGCAAACAGCCCGGTCAATTCCGTCTGGCAATCCGCCTTGAACACCACGCCGCCCATCATGTAGTGCGCGGTCGGCACGACTTCGACTTCGCCGCCTGCCAGGTCGAATCCACAATCGGCGCAGCGTTCGACCATGCCTTTGAATTGTTTGCGGACTTTTTCGGAGCCGAGATGGCTCATCTTGATGTACACGCCGCCATTGGGCGACGTGCGGCCGGCACGCATCTCGGAGTAGATTCCACGCGAAACAATGTCGCGGGTTGCACGTTCGCCACGCGAATCGTACGCGTGCATGAAGCGCTCATGCTGACCGTTGAGAAGATGTCCTCCCGCGCCGCGCAAACCTTCTTCAAGCACGGTTCCGGTCATGCGGGTGTGGCTTCCTGCGAGAAGCCCGGTCGGATGGAACTGCACCATCTCCATATCCCGCAGCGTCAGCCCCGCACGCAGCGCCATCGCCAGCCCGTCGCAACTCTTGTCACCGGACGGCGTGTGAAACTTATACATGGTCGGGCCGCCGCCGGTCGCCAGCAAAACCGCCTTGGCTTGCACGAATACGAACTCGCCGCTTCGCATGTCGATCATGAGCACGCCCGCCAGACCATCTCCCCCGGGCGTCTTGATCAGTTCGATCGCACGATGCTCCTCCAGCCGTTTGATGCCCCGGCTCCAGACCTGTTCTGCAAGACGGTTGATGATTTCGATGCCCGTCAGGTCGCCCTTGTGGACGGTCCGGTCGAAGGTTTGTCCGGCGAAGGCCTTCTGATGGATCGACCCATCAGGATTGCGGTCGAAGAAGCAGCCCAGTTCGTTTTCGAGCTCGCGGACCCGTTCGACCGCCGTGCTGACCAACGTCCACGCCAGCTCCTGATTCGAAAGCCACTTGCTGCCTTCGATCGTATCCATGAAATGACGTTCGACGGAGTCGCCCGGCGCGAGCGCCACGTTGTATCCGCCCTGAACCATGCGCGTACAGCCACATTTCCCGAGGAGGCCCTTCACCGCGACGGTAATCGACAATTGCGGCGCATTCTGATGCGCGTGCAGCGCGGCGAAGAGGCCAGCACCGCCCGAGCCCAGAATGAGGATATCGGTCTGGATTCGTTTGACGTTCATGATGCGTTCACTCCGAGGCTTTCCAGCGCAGCAACTCGACGCTTGGCGGTATCGTCCCTGACGGCGTCATATAGACTGGTGCCTTCGCTATCCATCGCGACGAGCAAGGGGCCAAAGCTCTTGATCTTGAATCGCCACAGCGACTCGGGATTGAGATCGTCAAGATCGACTGCTTCGATGCGCTCGATCCAGGTCGTCTCGAGCGCCGCCGTACCGCCGATGATGGCAAGATAGACACCGCCGAGCTGTTTGAAGGCCGCTTTCGATCCATCGCGTAAGCCGCCCTTCCCGACGACCATCCGAACGCCGTACTGTTCCATGAGTGGCCGGGTGAAGCGCTCCATTCGATCGGACGTCGTTGTCCCGATGCAGATTGGTTGGTAGCCTGCCGGATACTCGGCGCTGGGTGGAACCTTTCGAACATTCGGAGCCGTGTGGATGACCGCGTGTCCACGCAGATCGAAGTCAGTTGTTCGTCCCTTGTCGAACAGATGAATTTGCGTTGCGTCGCGGATGCCATAAAGCGTTGTTTCGAGCGTAACCGTGTCGTTGATGCGCAATTGGCGGATCGTGGCTTCGTCAACCGGGGTGGCGAGTTCGTAGTGAGCCATGGCGTCAGAATCCGTAAGAGATGCCGTCGTTCGAAAAAACCGCCTTTGCGCGACGAGCCGAGTGGCACTGCATGTTCACCGCAATCGGATTCATCGTGATGTGTGTGGCAGCAAGTTCGATATGCACCGCGAACGCAGTGCTGTCACCACCCAGGCCCTGCGGTCCGATGCCGAGCTTGTTGACCGCAGCAGACAGCTCTCTTTCGAGTGCCGCGCCCTCGGGGTCCCCGCAATGGGTGCCGAGTTCCCGGGTCGCCGCGCGCTTGGCGAGTGCCACGGAAAGGTCGGATGTGCCGCCGAGCCCCACGCCGACGATCGTCGGCGGACAGGTCTTTCCACCGGCAGAGACTACGCAGTCGATCACGAAAGTCTTGATGGCGTCGATGCCTTCAGCCGGAACAGCCATTTTCAGAAAGGAGTTGTTTTCCGAGCCGCTTCCCTTCGGCACCATTTCCAGCGACACCTGATTCGGTTCGGCTGAAAAATCGATATGAATCACCGGCACCTCGATGCCGCACGACGTATGGTTGTTCTTTCGCGAGAGAGGATGAACTACGGATGAGCGCAACGGATGTTCTTTCGTCGCCCGTTCGCACCCACGGCGGATTGCTTCCTTTACCTCGAACCCATCGAACTCGACATCCCGCCCGATGTTCACGTTGTAAATCGGAATTCCGGTGTCCTGGCAAAGCAGGTTCTCAGTTTCTTCCGCAACGCGAATGTTTGTTTTCATCGTCCCGAGCACGCGTTGCGCAACCGACGACGTCTCATTCGATGAGAGCGTCTCGATTCCTGCTTTCACATCCGGCGGCAGGATCTTCAACGCGCGGATGTAGAGCGCTTTTGCTGCCTCCTCGACAGCTTTCAGGTCGAGTTTCATGTTCTCGTCTCCTACTTTTGATTATGGGGCGTACGGGTTTGGGCGAACTTCAATGAACAAGCGCTAAGAGGAAGGCCAATCCGGTACAGGCACTTGCTCCGGCACCCAGTGCGACCCAGTTCTTTCGCAGACCGCTCCACGGAAGAAACTCGATCGCCAGCAAGCGCAAGCCGCCCATCAGATGAAGTGAGAGGAGAATGACCAATCCCCACTCGGCGAACTTGAACAGCGGCTTGTCGGTGAAGTGCAAAAAGCCATTCAGCGCGCCGTCATGCGAGAGCGCTTTGCCGAGCGCCCAGAAATGCACTGGAATGAAGAAAGCAAGCGCAAGTCCAGACAAACGATGGACGATGAAAGCCCAGTACGCTGGATGGGATTTGGCCCGAAAGTCGTTCTTTCTCATCACAGAATTACTCCCATCACTGCTCGCAGGCCAAGCGCAAGCAAGCACAGCGTCACAACCGAGCAGGCAAAGTGAGCGGAGCGTCCTCGCCATCCGAGCCACTCTTGCGCGACCGACAAGAGGCCAATCGGTACATGAACCGCGCAGGCGAGAACAAAGAGCGTATAGAACCCGGCGAAGAACCAGTTGCCGTGCGTCCGTCCGAGAATGGCCTGCTCACTGAGCCCGCTATGGACGGCGTACACGATGACGACGATGTGAAGAACGACGCACGCAGCAAGCACCATCGCGCTCATGCGCTGCCAGTACCACAAGCGGGCCTGCGTTCGCAAGGAAAGGGTTTGCATTACAGATCTCCGTCGATTGCGGCCTTCATGACCATCCGCTTCAATCCCGCGATGCCTGCAGTCGGTGACAGGTGCTTGGGGCAACGCTCCGTGCAGGAGCCCTGTGTGTGACAGGAGTGACAACCTGCGTCACCGGCGACGGCACGCAGTCGCTCGGTGCCTTTGATGTCGCGCTCGTCATTCATCAACGTCCACGCGCGGTTCATGGCCGCAGGTCCGAGATAATCGGGCCTCCACGTCACGACATCACAGGACGAGTAGCACACTCCGCAACCGATACATTCGATACCGGCATCGGCCGCTTCACGCTTTTTGCTTTGTGGGGAAACATTGGCGAAGTCGTCCTTGCGCGTTCTATCGCCCTTGAACTGACCTTTCGCTTCGGCCCATTTGTCGAAGAAGTGCTCCATATTCGTCGCCAGGTCCTTGATCACTGGCAGATTGGAGAGCGGTGTGATTTCAAGTTCCTCATCGACCGCAACCTTCGATACGTGGGTACGGCAAGTCCAACGTGCTTTGCCGTTCACGTTCATCGCGCACGATCCGCACATGCCGACCCGGCAGGCATATCGGAATCCCAGATCCGGCTGCAGATTGCGCTGTATGTACATCACGACGTCCAGCACGGTCTGGTTGTCAAACCGGGGCACATCGTAGGAAACCAGCCCGCCGGAGGTCCGCCCCCTCCAAACCTTTACGCGGAGTGTCTTGTCGCTCATGTCGTCTCGGGTGTCGTTGTGCGTCTGCATGAGAAGAGTCTGCGCGCACGAAAAGCAAAGAAAAAGCGAATAAATCTGCGGATTAGATAAAGGTTTTATTTACGTTTCGACAGCACGCCGCTTCTGTACGAACGACATCTTCGTTTCATCGCGCTCCTTCTCCAGCCCCGAGATGACTAGCGTTGCCACGGCATTGCCGATCATGTTGGTAACCGCGCGAATCTCGGAAATGAAGCGGTCGACGCCCAGAATCAGGGCAGCCCCTTCTATGGGGATGTGTTTGAAAGCCGTCAAGGTCGCGAGAAGCGTTACGAACCCCGCACCGGACACACCAGCCGCGCCTTTCGAGCTAATCATCGAGAGAACCATCAGTGCGATCTGCTGCTCCCAAGTCATCGGCACGCCATACGCCTGCGCAATGAACATGGCGCAAATCACCTGAGCGACGCACGTTCCATCGAGATTGAACGAGTAGCCCATCGGCATGACGATCCCCACGACCTGCTTCGGACAGCCCAGCGCTTCCAGCTTCCTGATGAGTTGGGGAAAGACGGATTCAGACGAGGTGGTCGCGAGCACCAGGAGAATTTCACCTTTCAGATGCCCCATCAGTCTCCAGAGACTGAAGCCGCTCATCCGGCAGATCGTTCCTATCACGACGACCAGAAAGAAGATCGTCGCAACGTAGACTGTGATGAGCAGCATGCCCAAGGAATGCAACGCGGACAGACCGTACTTCCCGACTGCGAACCCCATTGCACCGAGCGCCCCGAGCGGGGCAAGACGCATGATCAATGCGACGATGCGGAACAGCACGTCGGAGACTGACTCGAAGAATGAAAGCAGTGGCTTGCCTTTCGGTCCGAGATACGACAAGCCGATTGCGAAGAGGCACGCGATCACGACGATCTGCAGCATGTCGCCCGATGCAAACGGGCCCAGGAAGCTGCTGGGAATCATGTGCAGCAGAAAATCGACCAGTCCGCCGCTGCCGTGTTGGACTGAAGTCTGATACTGGGCGAGGACGTGTGTGTCGGTCGTGCCAACCTGCAAGTTCAAGCCTTCGCCTGGAGCAAGCAGGTTCACCATGAGCATGCCGACCAGCAAGGCGAGCGTGGTGACCACTTCGAAGTAGATGAAAGTCTTTCCGGCAACTTTCCCCAGCGACTTGAGGTCACCAATCTGTGACGCTCCGCATACGATCGTCGTGAAAATGAGCGGAGGTGTGATCATCTTCACCAGTCGAATAAACGCATCCGACATGGGCTTCAACGACTGCCCGAAATTCGGGAAGAAATGGCCAATCAAAACACCAATTACGATCGCGATAAGCACCTGCACATAGATGTGTCGTAAGCTGCGGCGAAGCATAGTGTCTCCTTCGGCTCACCGTTCTCGATGTTTCTTGAGACGCGATGAGCCCGTTCTTGGGCGCGGCGCCACCTTCGCCTCTTCTTGGGCGGTGCAGTACGGAGGCGCGCTGCGTCAGCTGAGATGTTCGTCGTGCACAAGGCGGAAATACGCGCTTTCGAACAGACGCGTCAGCACGAACTCGCGATGGCCGAGCGCTTACGCACGCTCACGCGTCCGTTCTCACGTTGGTAGCCACAAAACGTTGTATCCAGTTGAAGTACGCTCATGCTGTTTCTCGAACTGTCTGGAGGGATTGGTGCTGAGACGCCAACCGTGTCTTTATTCTCATGCAAAACGGCGTGAATCAATAGACACTCCTAATCGTATTAGATGGTTTCTATCTTCGATTTCTTCAAACATCCTGGAACGTCGATTCGAATTCATCGCTTGCCCGGTCTCTCAAAGAAAAAGACTGAGTGCGGTTCTCGCGAAAAGGTTTATGCCGGATACGAGCAGCACCAACCACAGCGTTTTGAGCAGTCGCGCAGGCGAGACTCTTCCACGACACCACGCGCCCAGGCCCAGTCCGATCGCACCGCAAGGAAGCAGACAGAGCACTAACATCAGTACCTCAGGGTTTTGATACAGACCCGATGCACTGAACAGAAGCAGTCTGAGCAACGCAGTAATCGTGATAAGCGCGCTGATCGTCGCTCGGCGTTGGTCGGCGTCGCTCAGACGCCCAGCAAGATAAATCGTGTACAACGGACCACCCGTTCCGAAAATAGCTGTCAGACACCCACCGGCAAGACCTAAGGGCACTGACCACGCCGCTCGGATCGTGTCGAAACTTTGGCGCGACAGCAAACGCCACGTCGAATAAATGAGCAGCGTGCCTCCTAGCAGAAGCTTCAGTGGCCCCTCAGGCGCGGCGACGAGTACAAATACCCCGACCAACAGGCCTACCACCAGCCACGGCATCAATCGACCCAATTCCGACGTTGAGACGAGTCGAATCCCTCGCATTCCGACGAGTAGTCCAGCGGCCAGATCCAGAATCAACATCACGGGCGTCGCGGTTCGGAGCGCGACGACTAGCGTGAGCACCGGTATTGCGACGATTGAAGAACCGAAACCTGTCAATCCATAAACGAAATAGCCAACGGAAACGCTCAATCCTGCGATTAGCAACTGACCTGATGTGAGCCCTGACCAAGCCGAGGAAATGAGCGAGTCAACCGTGCTGAAGAGCGCGCCGCTCACGGCCGTGCCGCGCTCTGGGGAGTGCAGTCGGACCGGATGTTGTAATGGCTCACCTTTGGTGAGGACGACGAGAGCGGCCACAGCCCTTTGATGGATGCATGTGCACGGTCGTGCGTATTCATGGCGATGTCTCCGAGTGCTGTAGGGCTTTTGCTCTTATGGTGGAAGGATTATGATCGGAACGCCAATAAAGAAAAACCGAGTAATTATTGGGCTTAGCGAAAGTCTTGTTTTGGTATCGTCAGACTCGCCGAGAGGGGCGAAATGCCGTCGATTCGAACGCTCAGAATTTTTCTCACCGTCGCTCGATGCGGCACGTTTGCGTCTGCCGGAGACCAGGTAGGGTTGACGCCGGCCGCTGTAGGACTGCAGATTCGGTCCCTCGAGGATGAGCTGGGCGTTCAGCTGTTTGACCGAAGCGCACGGGCCGTCGTATTGAATCCGGTCGGCCGCTCCCTTGTGCGCCGGGCCGAGCAGGTCGTAAGTCAGTACGAATTGCTGGAGGCGTCTGTCAGCGGTGGCGAGATGTCTGGCACCGTCGTCATCGGTGCGTTGGTGTCTGCGCTCATGGGAGCCTTCGCGGACGCTCTATGGTCCATCAGGCATCGATACCCCAGCCTCGACGTACATTTGTTGGCAGGGATGTCGAGCGATTTCGCACTCAAGGTAGAGAGTGGCGAACTGGACGCCGCGGTCGTGACTCAGTCGCCAAGACCTCTTCCCTCAAGTCTCAACTGGTGCCCGCTCTATTCCGAGCCGATGGTTCTCATAGTGCCTCGATCTCCGCACTTCGATCTTCCGGAGGCCCCGCAGCAGATGCTCGAGGCAGCTCCCTTCATGAGGTTCGAGCGAAGCACCTGGACTGGGATCCTGGTTCAAGATGTACTCAAGCGTTGCGGGGTGCAAGTGAATGAGGCCATGGAGTTGAATTCGATCGAAGCCATCATTGCACTTGTACGTCAAGGTTTTGGGATCTCGATTGTTCCCAAGCTGGCGAACGTTGCGTGGGAGAAGGATGACGCCCTTGCACTCTTCTCGCTTGACGGCGTGGATGTTCGGCGGCACGTAGGTTTGCTGGAGCGCGCCAGTCACGGGCGTAAAAATTTCACCGACGCAATAAAGAAATACTTCGATCAAGGTTGACCGTCACATGGGTCGAGGGACGATACACCGGCGACTCATTGCGTCACGTCAGCCCGGAGCCCGCCCCGCCCTGCGAAGCGGACATCCAGAGACGGCGCCGTAAAAGTTGGTCAATCGAGAATCCGCCGGTTCCGGCACATAGATGCGAACGCGACTGGATCACGTGACCGCGCATTGGCCCGCCCGCAAACCGCGCGCGCATTTCGTCCTTTGAATGATCCGGCCGCGACGAGCGCTTCAGAAACGATGCCTCAAGCCGGCCGTCGCCTGAAGCTGAGTAGTCGTGGAAGAGGGATTGCTCACCCCGTTTATCCATGCCACGCCCAGCGGCGAACTACCGCTCGGGCTCACGCGCTGCCACGCCCCCTGAATATAGACATCGGTACGCCGCGAGAAGCGGTAATCGGCCATCGCGCTTACCTGGTTCCAATGGGGAATGCCGCCGCCTCCGTTTCCGCCCGCGCGCGAATACGTGTACGCGCCTGAGAGTTCGACTATCGGCGTCAGCGCATAGCGAAAATTCCCCTCGAAGTTCTGAAAATTCGCGCTCAAGTTCGTCTGAAAAAATCGTGTGAGTTTGCTCTGCGTATATACGAAGCCCGCGACAGCCGGGCCGAACGAGTAGTTCACACCTGCGCCCAGCGTCTTCTGGCTGTCGGCCAGTACACCGAGAGGCACGGCGCTCGCGGAAAGCACGCCCTGTAGCGACGAGGCGGTCGTATCGGTGACCGCGCCATTCGCGTTCAACTGGCCGGGCGTGCGTGCGGCGCTATTGAGCTGCAAGTAACCGACACCAAAGTTCCACGGCCCACGGACATACGACATGCCGAAGCTAAAGGCACGATTGTTGGTGAATCCACCTGCCTGATTGGAAAATCCGTACAACGCACCCACCCTGAAGCCGGCGAATTCCGGGCTCATGTACTTCACCGAGTTGTTGATCTGAAATGAATCGTTCAGGTTGTCGATGTCGAACGGATGCGCGAAATGGGTTCCGCCGAATTCTGTGCCGGTCAAGGACAGCGGCGCGACGAAGTCGACCATGCCATCGCTTTGACGGCCCAGCGTGACCGTGCCGTAATCGCGGCTCGACACGCCGACATAAGCACGGCGATTAAAGATGCGATTATCCGACAAGGACTGCCCGTTATTCAGATTGAAGCCGCTCTCCAGCGTGAAAATGGCCTTCAGACCCGCGCCCATATCTTCGGCTCCGCGCAGACCCCATCGGCTGTCCTGGACAGCGCCGCTCGTCATCTGCCAGTTGCTGTGTCCTCCGCCCGATCCAGCGATCTCGTTGCTGGTGTATGTCAGGCCTGCATCGATCAGCCCATAGAGCGTGAGGCTGCCTTGCGCTTGCGCCGCAGCCGCCATCGAGATCAACGTGGCCGCTCCACTCAATAGCAACTTGTTCATTTTAATGCTCCAGCCGATACGCAGAGAAGACGTGCTCCTGGAAACACAGCGAGTGCAAAGATCAGTTCTGCATAACGTGCGGTCGTGTGAATCATCATCTGGAATACACACGATGCTCTCTAACACTCTATGCAACCCCAACTGGAATCGGCAACCTGGAAAATTCGCTTGGGTCCACGAGGAGGCAGATGGCGGGCCCGACGAGAACACGGAAGAAACTGGAAAGCACAACGGACGCCGGTTTTGTGCATCGAGCGTCCCTGAAAGATGACTACACTTGAAACACTCTATCGCCCCTCAGCGTGCCCATCTTCCTTCTCGTGCATACGCGCTGCCAGACGACGCAGCGCGCCGGTCCGCACATACAGTTCGTGCGGGAATTTCAATACCCTTTTAATCAAAAGTCAGGAGACGATCATGCAAGCGGTATTAAGAGCCTATTCCGGAACGGGTGCCAAAGAGTTATTCGACTTATTGGAATCGCGCGCGGCGGAAGTCGAGGAGCTACTGCGCAGCGTCAGAGGATTTGTCGGCTACACGCTGGCCCGCAGCGACGACGGCGGATTTTCAGTAACTGTCTGCAGCGACAAAGCGGGAGTCGACGAGAGCGTACAAAAGGCAAAGGACTGGATCGCGAAGAACGCCGGGAATACGGGTGCGGCCGCGCCGAAAGTATCGGAGGGCTCGGTCATCGTTCACCTGAAATAGCGCTTGCTTCGCGGCGGGCACATGAAGAAATCGCGGCGGCGGCGCGGCACGCCTGAGCGCGTTTCCGTTACAGTGACGGCTCGGCATGCTTCTTCGTGACGTCACCTTATGACGAGCTACTTCCACTACGATCTGCATTCACTGCGGCTTTTCATCGTCGTCGCGGAACTCGGCAGCCTGACGCGCGCCGCCGATCGCACCAGCATGACGCTATCGGCGGTGAGCAAGCGCATCGCGGACCTCGAGCGCAGCACCGGCTGCACGCTGCTGCTGCGCCAGCCGCGCGGTGTCGAACTGACCGCGGCCGGCAAAGGGCTGCTTGCGCACGCGCGGCAAGTGGTCGAACGCGTGAACCGCATGGCCAACGAAATGAGCGACTACGCCGTCGGCGTGCGCGGCCATGTGCGTATGTGGGCGAATACATCGGCGATCGTGCAGTTTCTTCCGCGCGACGTGCGTGTCTTTCTCGCCGACAATCCGAGCGTCAAGATATCGCTGGAAGAGCGGCTGAGCGGCGATATCGTCTTGGCCGTCTCGAACGGCGATGCGGATATCGGCATTTTCGCGGACAACGTGCCCGCGCCGAATATCGACAAGACAGTGTATCGACAGGACAGACTGGTGTTGCTCGTGCCGAACGCTCATCCGCTTGCATCACACGACGAGGTTGCGTTCGTCGATACGCTCGATTTCGAATACGTCGGTCTCAACGAAGGCAGCTCACTGCTCGCGCGTCTGCTCGACGCCGCATTCAGCGCCGAACGCACGCTCAAGGTACGCATTCAGGTCAGCAGTTTCGATGGCATCTGCCGGATGATCGAGCAAGGGCTCGGCATCGGCGTGCTACCGGAAGCGGCGGTACGCACCGAGATCCTCGCGGCAGGGCTTCGCCCTGTTCATCTCGTCGACGATTGGGCGGATCGCACGCTCTGGATCGGCACCCGCTCGCGCGATGCCCTCTCGCCAGAAGCCGCTCGTCTGTTCGACTTCATGTCAGCGCAAGCGCAAACCTGACAAGACCTTCGACGCCTTTCCAAACCGGAAAGGGTGCTTGAAAATTCATTGATTTTCAGCGCCGCCGCGTTGTCGCACAGTGAGGCATCGATAAAACGACGCTTCACAGGAGACAACCGTGACGAAGCCGCTTGCGGGCATACGCGTGCTCGAAATGGGACAGCTCATCGCCGGTCCCTTCGCTGGAAAGATGCTCGCCGAATTCGGCGCGCAAGTCATCAAGATCGAACCGCCCGGCACGGGCGATCCGCTGCGCAAATGGCGCCTGCTTCATGAAGGCACATCGGCGTGGTGGGCAGCGCAATCGCGCAACAAGGAATCGCTGACGCTCGATCTTCGCTCGCCCGAAGGTCAGGACGTTGCGCGCAAGCTCGTCGCGCAAAGCGACGTGCTCATCGAAAACTTCCGCCCCGGCACGCTCGAAGCGTGGGGTCTCGGCTGGGACGAACTGCACACACTCAATCCCGGTCTCGTGATGCTGCGCGTCTCGGGCTACGGGCAGACAGGCCCGTACCGCGACAGGCCCGGCTTCGGTGTCGTTGCCGAAGCGATGGGCGGGCTGCGGCACCTGAGCGGCGAGCCAGGCCGCACGCCGGTGCGCGTGGGCGTGTCTATCGGCGATTCGCTGTCCGCGCTGCATGGCGTGATCGGCATTCTGCTCGCGCTACGTCATCGCGATCAGAACGGCGGCGAAGGTCAGATGATCGATGTGGCGCTGTACGAATCCGTCTTCAACATGATGGAGAGCCTCCTGCCCGAATTCTCGGCGTTCGGCGCAGTGCGACAGCCGGCGGGCAGCAGTTTGCCGGGCATTGCGCCTTCGAATGCGTACCGCTGCGCGGACGGCAAGTACGCGTTGATCGCGGGCAACGGCGACAGCATCTTCCGTCGCCTGATGGACCTGATCGGCCGCCGCGATCTCGCCGACGACCCCGCGCTCGCGCAGAACGATGGCCGGGTGATGCAGGTCGAGCGTATCGATGCCGCGATCGCCGAATGGGCGAATCGTCAGCCGCTCGACGATGTGCTCGCCGCGCTCAACGACGCGCGCATTCCCGCCGGCAAGATCTACGACGTGGCCGATATCGCGAGCGACCCGCATTATCGCGCGCGCGACATGATCCTCGATGCGCAGCTTCACGACGGCACGCCCGTGCAGGTGCCGGGCATCGTTCCGAAGCTGAGCGCCACGCCCGGCACGATCGACTCGCAAGCGCCCACGCTCGGGCAGCACACGGATGCGGTGCTCGAACGCATCGGCATCGATTCCGCAACCCGCGACGCATGGCGTGCGCGCGGCATCATCTGAGAGGAGCGCGTCATGACTGGCAAACGTGTCTATATCCAGGAAGTCGCGACCCGCGACGGTTTCCAGAACGAAGCCCAATTCGTCGATACCGACGCGAAGATCGCGCTGATCGACGACTTGAGCGCGTGCGGCTACGCGAAGATCGAAGTGACGTCGTTCACGTCGCCGAAGGCAATTCCCGCGTTGCGCGATGCCGAGGCGGTGATGCATGGCATCGCACGGCGCGAAGGCATCGTTTATACGGTGCTCGTGCCGAACATTCGCGGCGCAGAGCGCGCGCTGTCGTGCGGCGTCGATGAAGTCAATCTGGTGATGTCGGTGAGCGAAAGCCACAATCGCACGAACCTGCGCATGAGCCGCGAGCAATCGTTCGCGCAATTGCGCGATGTGATCGGCGTCGTAAAGCAGACGCAGGTCGCCATCAACGTGTCTCTGTCAACGGCGATGGGTTGTCCGATGGAGGGCGACATCGCGCAGGAAGACGTGCTCGGCTGGATGCAACGATTCGCCGATCTCGGCGTGCACGGCGTCACGCTTTGCGACACGACAGGCATGGCGTTTCCGTCGCAGGTCGGCGCGCTGTGCGCGTCCGCGCGCGAACGCTTTCCCGCACTGGAACTCACGCTGCACTTTCACAACACGCGCGGCATGGCGCTCGCAAACACGCTGACCGCGCTCGCTGCGGGCGTCGACCGTTTCGATGCATCGCTCGGCGGACTCGGCGGTTGTCCGTACGCACCCGGCGCGACAGGCAACGTCTGCACCGAAGAGCTGGTTCACATGCTCGAACTCGACGGCTATGACACGGGCGTCGATCTCGCCGCGGTGTTGGCCGCTTCAGCGCTGCTGCCGGGCTTGACCGGCCACGACTTGCCGAGCCAGTTGCTGAAGGCGGGCCGCCGTCTCGATCTCCACGCGATGCCTTGCACCGCCAGCGACGGGAAGCCCGAACAACGCGCCTTCGCCCAAGCAACCTGAAGAAGCGGCGGCATGCAGAGCTATCCTCTTTCGCGCGATTTCCATGTCTCGGAGTCTGGCATGAACTTCATCGACCATCTCGATCACCTCGTCCTTACATGTATCGACATCGACGCTACGAAGCGCTTCTACACCGAAGTCATGCAGATGCAGCTCGAGACCTTCGGCGAGGGGCGCATCGCGTTCCGTTTCGGCAATCAGAAGATCAACGTACATGTTCGCGGCGCCGAGTTCGAACCGAAAGCGCATCTTCCGGTGGCGGGTGCGCTGGACCTGTGCTTCATCGCCGCAATTCCGCTGGACGACGTCATTGCACATCTCGAACGATGCAACTGGCCGATCATCGAAGGCCCGGTGCAACGCACGGGCGCCACGCAAAAGATTCGCTCCGTCTATGTCCGGGATCCCGATCTGAATCTGATCGAGATATCTGAACTCGTGTAACGGGTGGGCCACATCGAGCGGTGAACGGCAGATAAGCCGATCCGCTTCTCAACGAAGCAGCAGGAGACATTTCATGAACATCGCAACGGAAGCGCCCATCGAGGCGCAAGCCATTCCCCGGCCGCGCAAGCGGTGGTTCCAGCATCTATATATCCAGGTGTTGATAGCGGTCGTGCTCGGCATTCTCCTCGGCCACTTCTACCCCGCTGTCGGCGAAGCGATGAAGCCGCTGGGCGACAACTTCCTGAAGCTCATCAAGCTGATGATCGCTCCGCTGATCTTCTGCACGGTGGTGCACGGCATCGCGAGCATGAACGACATCAAGTCGGTGGGACGTGTCGGCATCAAGTCGCTCATCTACTTCGAGGCGATGACCACGCTCGCGCTCGCCATCGGTCTCGTCGCGGTGAATGTTATGAAACCCGGCAGCGGCATGCACATCGATCCGCGCACGCTCGACGTGTCGTCCATCGCTGCTTACACCAAGGCCGCGCACGACCAGAGCGTCGTCGGCTTCCTGTCGCACATCATTCCGACGACGGTGTTCGGCGCCTTCGCGGAGGGCGACATTCTGCAAGTGCTGTTCATCTCGATCATCTTCGCCTTCGCGCTTCAGATGCTTGGCGAACGTGGCAAGCCGCTGCTCTCCGTGATCGACGCCGGCGCGAACACCTTCTTCAACATGGTGCGCATCGTGATGTACGTGTCCCCGGTCGGTGCGTTCGGCGCGATCGCGTTCACGATCGGCAAGTACGGCGTCGTGTCGCTCAGCTCGTATGGACAGCTTCTTCTGACCTACTACCTGACCGGACTCGTCTTCGTGTTCGTCGTTCTCGGTTCGGTCTGCAGGCTTGCGGGATTCAGCCTGATCGCCTTTCTGCGCTATATCCGTGAGGAACTGCTTCTCGTGCTCGGCACGTCTTCGTCGGAGTCTGCGCTGCCTCGCCTCATGGCGAAGCTCGAAAGACTCGGCTGCGAGAAGTCCGTCGTGGGTCTCGTCGTACCTGCTGGATATTCCTTCAATCTCGATGGCAGTTGCATCAACATGACCGTGCTCGCGATCTTCATCGCGCAGGCGACCGACAGCACGCTCAGCATCGGCCATCAGCTCACGCTGCTGCTGGTCCTGCTGCTGACGTCCAAGGGAGCGGCGAGCGTCAGCGGCGGCGCCTTCATCGTGCTGGCCGCAACGCTCAGTTCCGTACCCGGCATACCTGTCGCGGGACTCGTTCTTGTGCTCGGCATCTATCGCTTCATCTCGGAAGGCGGCGCGCTGATCAACGTCATCGGCAACGGCATTGCGACGATCGTCGTCGCCAAATGGGAGAAGGCGCTCGACCGCGACACGTTCGAACGTCAGCTCGCCTCGGGGCCAGGTGACGACTAAATACGTGCGCCCGTCGTTCGAACAGCCTCGACGCCTATTGAAGCGCATCATCATCACCGCAGCTTAATGAACCGATAGAACATGACTTCATCATCGTCTACTCTCCAAGTCGTTTTCCTCGACAGATCGACCATCCCGCCCAATACGCGGCTGAAGGAGTTGCCGTTCAGTCACGAACTTCAAGTGTTCGAATCCACCAAGTCCGAAGAGGTCCTCGATCGGGTTCGCGATGCCGATATCGTCATCACCAATAAAGTGAAGCTCTCCGGCGACGTGATCGCTCAGGCGAAAAGCCTGAAACTGATCGCGATCGCCGCAACGGGCACCGATAACGTCGATACAAGCGCATGCAATGAAATGGGCATAGCAGTTTGCAACGTCCGCAACTACGCGGTGCGTACGGTTCCCGAGCACACCTTCGCACTGATCTTCGCGCTTCGACGAAGCCTGACGGCTTATCGTTCGGCGGTGCAAGCCGGTCGGTGGCAGGAGGCTGGACAGTTCTGCTTCTTCGACTTTCCAATCAAGGACCTGGCGGGCTCGACGCTCGGCGTCATCGGTGACGGCGCATTGGGCAAAGCGACCGCCGATATTGGAAGGGCATTGGGGCTTAACGTGCTGGTCTCGGCCTTCAAGGGGCGCAACGACATGGGAATGCTCTACACCCCGTTCGGGCGCGTGCTCGAAGAGTCGGACATCATCACGCTACATTGTCCACTTAATGATCAGACGAAAGACCTCATCGGAGATGCCGAGTTCGCGAGGATGAAGCGGCGCCCTCTTCTCATCAACACGGCGCGCGGTGGACTTGTGAACGAAGCCGCACTGGTTCGTGCCTTGAAGGGTGGTTCGATAGCCGGCGCAGGATTCGATGTCGTCACTCAGGAGCCGCTTCCGAGAGCGAACCCGTTGAATGAAATCCTGGAGCATCCGGCATTCATTCTCACGCCTCACGTCGCGTGGGCCAGTGAGGAGGCGATTCAGGCGCTCGCGGATCAGTTGATGGACAACGTTATTGCATACGTCGCGGGACAGCCGCGAAACATCGTTAGCCACCACGCGACAGTGAAGTGACTGCCTGGCAGGAGCGTTTTCTGAAAATCAGCGCCTGCGCCCGCCTCCGACTTTGATGCCCGGTCAGATCCGTTTCAGATCATCCGGCTTCCATGACTCGTCGAAGAACGCCTGCATCGGACGGTAGAGCCGCAGGATCACGAAATAGCCCTGTCGGCTGGAATAGCTTGCCATTCTGGATTCCCATGGCCGCCATCATGCCGCGCCAGTCCATATCGGCTGGATCGGCGGTTTCGTCATCGATGAAGCGCGCGAGCATGTCGAAACCAGCGCTACGTGAAAGAACGAGCATCTGACGCGGCCTTTGACGGATACTGTCAGAAGGGACTCATGCTCGAATCCCTCATTGCCCTACTTGCGGAACTGACAAAAATCGAAACGAGGCCAAGCAACATGACGAAGGACAACCCGATGCGGCCTGACCCGTCGGTCCACGATGGAGCTTCTCACGAGGGCCCCGTTGGACCGACCATGTCTTCGAAAGCGTCTTTCGAGTCGCGAGAGATGATCTTGCGCGATGTCGGCGCGGTTGCTCAGATCTCGGCCGTACCGTCGATGCTGGACATGATTTGTAGCGAGTCCGGGATGGGTTTCGCCGCGGTAGCGCGAGTAAGTGATCTGTCGTGGACTGCATGTGCAGTCAAGGACAACGTCAATTTTGGCCTTCAGCCCGGCGGCCAGCTCGATCTGCACAGCACGCTCTGTCACGAGTCCCGCTGTGCCCGCGGGCCGATTGTGGTCGACGACTTTAGAATCGATCCGACCTATAGAAACCATCACACACCGGCCATTTACAATCTGCGCAGCTACATTTCTGTTCCCATCGTGCTCTCCAGTGGGGAGTATTTCGGGAACCTGTGCGCGATCGACGGACGACCAATGAAGGTCTCCGAGCCGCGTGTCGTCCGAATGTTCGAGGTATTCGCAAAGCTGATCGCCATGCAGCTGGATGGTGAAAAGCGACAGTCAACCACTGAAAACCTGTTGATGAATGAGCGTGAAACGGCAAAGCTTCGGGAGGAATTTATCGCTGTGCTCGGTCATGACCTCCGTTCTCCGCTGGCAGCGATCAGCGCGAGCGCTGAATATCTTCATGTTCGTCCGGCGACACCTGAAGTGCTTGCGGTCAGCAAGATGCTGAAGTCGAGCGTGACCCGCATGTCGCGACTCATCGACGACATCATGGATTTCGCGCGCGGCCGGCTGGGGAACGGAATTCCAGCACATATCGAATGCGTCGAAAATCTGTCCGCTCACCTTCAGGCGGTCGTCCAGGAGATTGCGCAAGCGAACGAGGGGCGTTTGATCGAAGTCACGATGAGGATCGATCGACATGTCCGCTGCGACCCGGCGCGTCTGCAGCAGCTCCTCGCCAATCTCCTCGTCAACGCGGTAACCCACGGGTCAAGCGTGGAACCTATCACTGTATCAGTCGGCACCGACGACTTGCATTTGGTCATCCAAGTCGCAAACCGAGGCGATGTTATCCCTCTGGAAGCGCTGTCAAAGGTATTTCAGCCGTATTGGCGACCGGCCAGCAAAGCGACAAACCAGGGACTCGGTCTTGGACTGTATATATGCCAGCAGGTCGTGAGAGCGCACGGCGGAACGATTCACGCGTATTCTTCCGAGGCGGAAGGAACGCGCTTCATCGCACGCATTCCTTTGACGACCATGCCACCGGGGCAACAACGTTGAGGGCTCAGTCGGGTCCATGCGCGGGGCCTCGAGCATGGAATGCGCCCTTACCAATAGCGCGCGTTTTCGCAGGGAAGAGACTTGATTTGTCGAGACGCTGAACGGTCGCGCCATACGAAAGCGCCTTCACGGCATCCGGACGAACTGATACTTTTAGCTCACCGTTTGCGCGCGGCGTTCTTCTTGCGAATCAGACTCACCTGTCCATTACGTTCGAGTATCGCCGATTGCACCTCGTCGAGGTCGAACGAATGAAGCTCCTGCCGCGCGGTCTCGAACACATCGGTCTTGGTGATAAGGGCGGCGGACATCTGCTCTTCGTTAAACCGACCGCTTGTGAAGACTTCTCTTTCAACACCGACAACCAGTGATTCCAGCCGGGACGAGCGAACGCAAGCCCACGCGAGCGTTCGATGCAGGAGCACCATCACAAGCGATGCGACCAGCGTGGGAACCGCCGGAGAAGCGCCGACAATCACGCGGCTCATTGTTGCGCCCAGAAGAATGGTGACCACGTAATCAAAAGGCGAACGCTGTCCGAAGGATCGTCGGCCCGAGATACGAATGAAGACGAGAGCCGCCAGACAGACGACCACTGTTCGAGCCGACATCTGCAGGGCGTCGAGGTCTCTTCCTTCGCCAAAAATCGCTATCAGGACGTTCATCTGTTCCTCCCGTCGACGAGATGACGGTCAGCTCAAACGTAGCGACCGCCGCAGACCTACCGGCGCCTTGTCGCGAGGCACACCTTCATCTGACCGACAGACCGTCAGTCCGGTCCCAGGTACCCCGGCAGTCCAAGCGCGGCTTCGCTCCTGGCAAGCTTCAACGCCTTCTTGACGAGCGCGTCGAACTCGTCATCGTTTTTGGGCAGCGGCAAATGATGTCTAAAGAAATCAGCCCAGCGAAACTCCTCGAGCGGGACGGAGGTTTTCAGATAGCCGCCGGCATCGCGCACGAATGCGGCAAGGCTTCGGAATTCGTCGTCTTCCAGGTCCCACACCTGTTCTCGCATTTCAACGAATGCGACGCGTCGGCCATGAGAATCGTACGGATATGTCCAGCGGTTGTTTTCCATCGCCAACCAGAATTCAGTCCTGGACAACGACGACAGGTCCCTGACCAGGACAAAGGGAACGGTTTTTATCTTCGCGCGCCACAATGCGGTCGCGACATGATGATGGTCAATGGCGAACGGAGCGCCGTGCGGACCGAGCACGACCGGGACGGGCTTTTCCGCAATCGCCATCTGGAGATCGTGCCCCGTCAAAGACTGATAGCGCTTCGTCTTGTCGCGGATTTCCCGCATGCCGTGGGTGAACTGAGTCGGGCGTAACCGATCTATCCTCAACGTCTTCATCGCAATCCCCAATTCTCCGACACCGTCGGCAAGCCGCCCTGCCCACTCCATTTACAGCCCAACGATGTGAAGCACATGCCATACCCATTGAGGACGCGTACGACTCGGGCGTCCATTGCGGCGCGCTGCGGGGTTGAAGAAGTTTGATAACTGTGTGCGATGCTCGAGGCTGTCGCAAGAATGCAAGCGGTCGCCGCGAATCGGTAACCGCTAATTAATCCGCCCGTGCGGCATGAGCATTGCGACCCCTGCGCCTAAATCCAAATCTTCGCGTTGCTTTCCCCCATCAATCCTCCGGAGCTTCGATCATGACAGCGACTGTCGGCGATTTCCTCATTGACCGCCTGCACGCGTGGGGCGTCAGACGCATTTTCGGCTACCCCGGCGACGGCATCAACGGCGTGTTTGGGGCGCTTAACCGCGCGAAGGGAAAGATCGAATTCATACAGGCGCGGCATGAGGAGATGGCGGCCTTCATGGCGTCCGCCCATGCCAAGTTTACGGGCGAGCTGGGTGTGTGCATTGCAACATCGGGGCCGGGCGCGAGTCACCTCATCACTGGTCTGTACGACGCACGACTCGATCACATGCCGGTGCTCGCCATCGCGGGCCAGCAGGCGCGCGCCGCACTGGGCGGTCACTACCAGCAGGAGATCGATCTCCCGGCGATGTTCAAGGATGTGGCCGGCGCGTTCGTGCAACAGGCGAGCGTGCCGCAGCAGATCCGTCATCTGGTCGATCGCGCAGTGCGCATCGCGTTGTCGGAAAAGCGCGTGACTGCGCTCGTGCTGCCGAACGATCTGCAAGATCTCGAATACGAGCCTCCAGGCAGAAAGCACGGCACCTTGCATTCAGGAGTCGGCTACGAGGCACCGAAGATCGTGCCCTACGCCGACGATCTCCAAAGGGCCGCCGACGTGCTCAATGCCGGGAAAAAAGTCGCGATGCTGGTCGGCGCGGGTGCCCTGCACGCCACGGACGAAGTGATCGCAGTCGCAGAAAAGCTCGGCGCAGGCGTGGCAAAGGCCCTGCTCGGCAAGGCCGCTCTGCCGGATGACCTGCCATTCGTCACCGGTTCCATTGGTCTGCTCGGTACCGAGCCCAGCTACAAGCTGATGAACGAATGCGACACGCTGCTCATGATCGGTTCGGGCTTTCCCTACGCCGAATTCCTGCCGAAAGAAGGTGCTGCGCGCGGCGTGCAGATCGACATCAAGGCTGACATGCTTTCCATCCGCTATCCGATGGAAGTGAACCTCGTGGGCGACAGCGCCGAGACGTTGCGCGAACTGTTGCCGCTGCTTCAGCAGAAGAGCGGGGATGCATGGCGCAAGCGCATCGAAGGCTGGACGGGCGACTGGTGGAAGACGCTGGAAAAACGGGCGTTGGAGCCGGCAGAAGACGGCGTGAATCCGCAACGCACCGTATGGGAACTGTCGCCGCGCGTGCCGGCCAACGCCATCGTCACGAGCGATTCCGGCTCGTGCGCGAACTGGTATGCGCGCGATCTGAAGGTCAAGCGCGGCATGATGTGTTCACTCTCCGGCGGGCTCGCATCGATGGGAGCAGCCGTGCCTTATGCGATCGCGGCAAAATTCGCGCATCCCTCGCGGCCGGTCGTCGCGCTGGTCGGTGACGGCGCCATGCAGATGAACAACATGGCCGAACTCATCACCGTCGCCAAATACTGGAAACAATGGTCCGATCCGCGCTGGATCTGCATGGTCCTCAACAATCAGGATCTGAACCAGGTCACCTGGGAGCAGCGCGTGATGGAAGGCGATCCGAAGTTCGAGGCGTCGCAGGATATTCCTTCCGTGCCGTATCACGAGTTCGCGGAGATGATCGGTCTGAAAGGCTTTTATGTCGACGATGCCGAACGCATGGCAGCGGTCTGGGATCAGGCGTTCGCATCGGACCGGCCGGTCGTGATCGAGGTGAAGGCCGACCCGAACGTGCCGCCGCTTCCCCCGCACATCACGCTGCAACAGGCCAAAGCGTTCGCGACCACGCTCATGAAGGGCGATCCGCAACAAGGCAACGTGATCGTGGATACCGCCAGACAGGTGCTCGGCGCCGTGCTTCCCGGACACAAGGACTAGTCACGTACCGCCCATGCGAAGCGCATCGAGCCGGGCATGCAACACAGGGAAACCGCCTGGGGCGGGAACAGGTGATCGACCTGCGTTGCCAGGAACGCTCAATGCTTGGTGGCGATCAGGGCGCAACCCCGCAACAAGGAGCAAAACCATGACCGCCTCTGAATATCCCCGCTCGCCCATGCCGCCCCAACAGCAGGAGCGTCGCCCCGGACTCACCGCGCCGATGGACCCGCCGCCCGATCACGGCGAATCGAGCTATAAGGGCAGCAACCGGCTCGCGGGCAAGGTTGCGCTGATCACCGGTGCGGACAGCGGCATTGGCCGGGCGGTCGCGATCGCATTCGCGCGCGAGGGGGCGGACGTCGCCATCGCGTACCTCGACGAGCACGACGACGCCCGCGACACCGCGCGCTGGGTCGAGCAGGCCGGGAGGCGTGCGCTGCTGCTGCCCGGCGACATTACCGATCGCGAGCATTGCAAAGCGCTCGTCGCAAAGACTGCCGAGGTTTTCGGGCGTATCGACGTGCTGGTGAACAACGCCGCCTATCAGGCCACCTACGACAAGCTCGAAGACATCAGCGACGACGAATGGGACAAGACCTATTCGACCAACATCGGCGCCATGTTCCGTATTACCAAGGCGGCGCTCGCGCATATGCAATCGGGCGGCACCATCATCAACACGACGTCCGTCAACGCCGATGCGCCGAATCCCGGTCTGATCGCGTATGCGAGCACGAAGGGCGCGATTCAGAACTTCACGGGCGGACTGGCGCAACTGCTGGCCGAGCGCGGTATCCGTGCGAATTGCGTGGCGCCGGGGCCGATATGGACGCCGCTCATTCCATCGACGATGCCGCCTTCGAGCGTCGAGAACTTCGGCAAGCAAACGCCGATGAAACGTCCCGGCCAGCCGGCCGAACTGGCCGCCGCGTACGTGATGCTGGCAACTGACGAGGCGAGCTACATCTCGGGCGCAACCATCGCTGTGACGGGCGGCAAGCCGATTATCTGAGGCACGTCGGTTTTGGCTCGTTCACTGATCCCTCAGCGTGGGGCAATCATGTCATCCCGATCTGTCGTGTGTCTCTCTAAGGGCGATGGATCCTTTCGTCGGTCAGACTTTGTGGCCACAAATGCGGTCCTTAAGCGGGTTGGTCAAACTCCTTCGCAAAGCGATCGGCGCTTTTATCCAGATTCCCCGTGGCTGCATAGAGCAATGGCTGACCGTCCGGAATCAGTACCGCTCCATCCACCACCCGGCCCACCACAAGCCGATGATCCCCGGCTGCGACATCAGTGAGCAACTGGCAGTCGAAATAGGCCAGTGCGTCGCGCAATAGCGGCGCACCCGTCCGGCCAGCTCGCCAGGGCGTTGACGAGAGCTTGTCGACGGTACGGCCTGACTGCGTTCCGAAATGCTCGGCCAGTGTCTGCTGTTCCGCTCCCAACACACTGATCCCAAAGACTCCCCCGCTTGAAAGGATCGGATACGACGCGTGCCCCGGATTGATGCTGACCGCGACAAGCAGCGGGTTGAAGGACACGTGAACGATCGAACTTGCGGTGAATGCATTTCGGCGGTCTCCGTGGGAAACGCCGATCACATAGACGCCACTCGTCAGATACCGGAAAAGCTCTACCATGCGCTCAGCCATGCTTTCTCCCGTGCCGTCGCCATGCCCTGCTTCAACGAGCGATCTTGGTATTCGCACCAACACACGAGCGCTGCGCAGCCGCCTTGGTATGCGACGGATCAACGCATCGAGCCTTTTCTCCGGGCGACGTTCGATCCGATTAACTCAGCACGCTTTAAGTGCCGCCTTGAAGCCATCTTCCGTGAGCGGCTTAAGAAATGCGCCATCGAAATGCTCCGACTGCTCCTGCACATGCCGCTCATCGCCTGTTACCGCCACGACGCAAGCAAGCTTGCTCGCCCCCGCCGCCCGCATGCGTCTGCAAAGATCGCGACCATCCACGTCCGGCAAACCGATGTCGAGAAAGATCGTGTCGTAGCGATTCGCTCGTGTCAGCAGCATCGCCTGATGTCCATCATGGGCAACATCCGCAACATGCCCGAGAGAGACGGCTAGGGCTCTGAACGCCTCGCACAGGCGCGTATCATTTTCTACAAAAAGGACGCGCATAATTCACTCACCGAAGCGGTACTCACCAGGCGTCAGGTCGACGCTGAAAGGCTCGTGGGGTGGAACAGGCAAACGCACACACCCTTTATGCAAGACGCGGACCAATCGACGAAGTGGCCAGCTGGCGCAGTCGACACCTCCAGTCCGGAAGTTCCGGAACCGATTTGGGCAATGGTCCTACCGGTATTTCGCGACCGCAGGGGTCCAACGGATGAAGTCAGCCACGGTGCGCCATCTCATCAAGGAACCGGGTCCGCGACCGACTGCCGAAATCTCAGCGATTTGAAAAGGCGGCTCGGGCAGTCCCGTTGAGACTACATGGATCCGGCGCGCTGAAGTGACGACCGACGATACCAATCCGGCAGTGCAACGCGAATCAGTCCCAGAAGCGAACTTCATCTTGATTGGTGGAAGCTCGACCGCAACGACCCCGAACGTGGGCCTCCGCAGATGACGCAGAACCGACACCCGCCCTTCCCTGCACAAACGAAAGAATTATCGCGACCTACCCGACTCGATCGTGTATTTCGCCATTGCCGACCAGTCTCTTTCGCCCATCCCTGCCGCGACCGTTTCGCTCATGCGCCCGTGCACCGCGGTGAGCATCGGCAATGTGCGGCCCGCGTCCGCGGCCGCTTCGGACGCGAGCCGCAAATCCTTCAACCCGAGGGTCGCCTTGAAACCCGGTTCGTAGTTCGCATTGGCGATATTCGCCGAGTACACCTGGTACGACCGGCTGCCGAACAGCGTATTCAGAATCACATCGAAGAAGCGCTCGCGCGGCAAACCGTTCGCTTCGGTGAGCACGACGGCCTCGGCCATCGCTTCGATCGCCATCGTGATCATCATGTTGCAGGCAAGCTTCGCGGCGTTCGCGGTCGGCGCTTCGTCGCCCATGTCCCAGATGCGTCCGCCGATCACATCGAGCAACGGCCGCACCTTTGCGATTGCATCCGGCGCTCCGCCCGCCAGCACATTGAGTTCGCCTTTCGCCGCGACATCGGGTCGTCCGAGCACGGGAGCGGACACGTAGCCCACGCCCGCCGCCGCATGGACCGCGACCAATTCGCGTGCGAACGCGACCGAGATCGTCGAGGTGACCACATGCACGAGACCCGCCTTCGCTTGCGCGAGTACGCCGGGTGCGATCAGCGTCGAGCGGATCGCGTCGTCGTCCGCGAGCATCGTGAAGACCGCGTCGCCCTGAAATGCCTCGACGGGCGATGCGACCATCGTCACGCCATCCACCGATCCGCCCGAGCGGTTCCACGCTTTTACGTCATGTCCCGTGTGCGCGAGACTGCGTGCCATCGCGCGTCCCATCGCGCCCAGTCCGATGATGCCGATTTTCATGGTTCTTCTCCTTGCGGTTTGCCATAGCCTTAATTGATCAGCCATCCGAATCGAACGGCATCACGCGCGAACGATGCGCTGCCAGATCAGTAAAATTCGGCAGATCGGCCATTACTTCGGCTGCTTCGGGCGAAGCGAACGCCGCATCGACAGACGCCATGTCGCAAAATCGGCATTCGCAGATGGCGAGCGTTCCCGCCTGCGCCACCGCCGGAAAAAACGCCGCGACGCTTTGCAGACCGTATCGCGACCAATGACGCATCACGAGCGGCAGATGATGATCGACGTAATACGCGCGATCGAAGCGAACGCCGGGTTCGCCTTCGTAAGTCACGTAGATCGTGACGCCGGTTTGCTGAGACATCTTTTCCTCCTCTGCCCGATTGAGCGCGACATCAGCCGATTGCGCCGTGCGCCGCGCGATGAATCGCCTCGACGATGCTCTCGTAACCCGTGCAGCGACAAAGATTGCCGCTGATGGCGCGCCGAATCTCATCGCGACTCGGCGAAGGATTGTTCTTCAGCAAATCCGCCGCCGCGACGATCATCCCGCTCGTGCAAAAGCCGCATTGAAACCCGTTCTCGACGATGAACGCCTCCCGCAACGCTTCAATGCCTTCGATGCCTTCGATGGTCCGAACGTCATTGCCACTTATCGACGCCGCCAGCACGAGGCAGGACTTGCGCACCTCGCCATCGATCAACACCGTGCACGCGCCGCAATCGCCGGTCAGGCAGCCGATGCGCGTGCCCTTCACGTCCAGCGCATCGCGAATCAGTTCGACGAGCAACTGGCGCGGATCCGCCTCTGCGAAACGCGGCTCGCCGTTGAGCGTGAGTCGCACCTCGATGGTTCGTTTCATGACTTCGTTCCTGTAAGCACGCTGCGCAGGTGTCGCTTCACCACACCCGGCACGATCGCGCGACGGTAATTTCCATCCGCGAGTTCATCGCTCCAGCCAACGCCCACGAGATCCAGCGCGCTGATCGCAGCCTGTTCGATGAAGGCATCGGGCGCATGCAGCGTGGCTTCTTCGATCACGAATCGCCGGTACGCAGGCCGCCGCCCCGCCGCGCCGACCGCAAGCCGCACGCTCATCTGTTCGGCCCGATGCAGCGAACACGCGACCGTCACGATCGGCCACGAACTCGCGCTCGCCTTGTACTTCTGATATTCGCAGGCGACGAGCGTCGCATCGCGCGGCACGCGAATGCCGGTGAGGATTTCGTCGGCGCGCCGTGCGGTGCTAAAGGCGTCCACGAAAAAATCGCATGCCGCGACGTGGCGCACGCCACGCGACGAACTCAGTTCGAAAATCACCTCCATCGCCGCGAGACAGCCCGGTGCATCCGACGACGGATTCGCGAAGCTCGCGGCCCCGCCGAGCGTGCCCTGATTCAGAATCGACGCACCACCCGTGACCTGCATGGTCATCGCGGCGAGCAGCGGCGCGTGAGTCGCGACGAGCGGCGAGGCAAGCAGGCGCGCATACGTCGTCATTGCGCCGATATGCAGATGCGTGTCGTCCAGCGCTATCTCGTTCAGGCCGAGCGCCGCGAGACCGATCAGATGCACCGGCTGCGCGAGATTCGCCGACATCGAGGGCACCAGCATCGTGCCGCCGCCGAGCACGGATGCATCGTCACGAAAGCGGGCCAGCAGGCCGCAGGCGTCGTCGAGTGTCGCTGGCTGATGAAACTCGAAGTGATGACCGATCACGTGCATCGCTCCTTCAGAGAAGCGATGACACGCGCCGGTGTCGCAGGTACGTGTTCGAGGCGCGCGTCGTCGCCGAGCGCATTCGCCACGGCGTTGCTGACGGCCGCGAGCGCCCCGCCGAGCCCCGATTCCCCCGCCCCTTTCATGCCGAGCGGATGGAACGGATTGAGCGTGACGCGATGCCCGACGCGTATCGGCGGCAGATCGTTCGCACGCGGCAACAGATAGCTCTTGAAGCGGTCGGTGATCATGCGATGCTGGTCGTCATATCTGATGAGTTCCCACAACGCGACGCCGATCCCCATGACGATCGCGCCGCGCAGTTGCGCTTCGACGAGCGCGGGGTTGATCATCGCGCCGCAGTCATGGACGACGGCATAGTCGAGCAGCTTGCTGTTGCCGGTGAGCATGTCGAGTTCGAGCGCCACGGCATGCACGGAGTAGGAAAACGTCGGATACGTGGCGATGCGGCCCTGCGCGTCCGGCTCCACACGCACGTTCTTCGGCGCGAAGCTGCGCGTCACTTCCAGCGGCAGTGTCACGCCCGCTGCCACTGTGAATGGCCGCAGATGCACACCGAGCGCGAGTTCGGCCACTGCGATCTTCGCGCCGTCCGGCACGCGCCACGCGTGGCCGTCACGGAGCACGATATCGCCGGGCGTGCCGCCGAGCATGTTGGCGGCGCATTGCCTGAGCCTGTCGCGTAACTCCTGCGCGGCCAGATACGCAGCGGTCCCGCCGTACATCAGCGCGCGGCTGCTGGCATTGCCGGTGCCGAGCGGCGTCACGTCGGTGTCGCCTTCGATCACGCGCACCTGATCCACGCGCAATCCCAGTTCGCCCGCGACCATCTGCGCGATGCCGGTATCGCTGCCGCTGCCGGGCGATGTCACGCCCGTGAGCACCTGCACATCGCCCGAGGGCATCACGCGCACGGTCGATGTCTCGTAGCCGTTGGGAAAGTTGCCGGGTCGCGCGCCGCCTTCCGGCGTCAGTTCGAACGCAATCCCGATGCCGATGCGCCGCTCCGTGTCACGCGCGGCCCGCGAGCGCGCCTGCCATTGCGGGTAATCGAACAGGGTCAGCAATTGATCGAGGCCGCCCGGATAGTCGCCGCTATCCACGTTGAGCCCCGATGGCAGCAGACGCGGCAAGGCGTCGCGCGCAACCAGATTGCGCCGCCGCAGCTCGACCGGATCGATACCGGTCTGACGAGCGAGCAGATCGACGGCGCGCTCCAGCACGAGGTTGCCGATCTCCTTGCCGTAACCGCGAATGGCCTGCCACGGCGGCTGGTTGGTGATGGCGAGCGAGCATTCGATATCGCAATGCTCGATGGTATAGACGGTCGGAAACACGGCCGGCGTAACGAGCGCCATCGCCCAGCTGTGACCCGCGCCGATGATGCCTACATTGACCAGCATCCGGTCACGCCAGCCGATCAGCCTGCCGTGCTCGTCCGCCGCGATCTCGAAGCTGTGATGTTGCGAGCGCGCGCCCGCGAGCAACGTTTCGCGCCGCTCCTCGACCCACGCGACCGGGCGCTTCGTGATGCGGCTGAACAGCGCCACCAGCACTTCCTCAGGATGCCCTGCCATCTTGAGCCCAAACGTTCCGCCGATGCGCGGCGCGATCACCCGCACCTGCGACTCCTTCACGCGCAGCGCCGCCGCGAGCAGCCAGCGGCTCGTATGAGGATTCTGGAACGTGCCGGTCAGCGTGTAACGCTCGCCACGTGCGTCCCATTCGGCGATGTAGCACAGTGTTTCCATCGGCGCGCTCGTCGATGCGCCGATCGTCAGTTCGCCCCGCGCGACGTGCGCCGCGCTCGCGAAGGCGGCATCGGCATCGCCCGAACGGATGCGGTCGCGCACGAGCAGGTTCGTGTCCCAGCCGGGCTGGACGATCGGTGCGCCTTCGCGCAAGGCGTCGCGCGCGTTCGCGGTCGGCGCATGCACTTCGTATTCGACGCGAATCTTCTCGAGCGCCGCTTGCGCATCATGGACCGATGTCGCCACGAGCGCCGCGACCGGCTGCCCGAAGTACGTCGCGTGGCCCAATGCGAGACAGCGGCTCTGCAGCGGACCGCGCGCACCTTTGGCGGGCAGATCCATAGCGGGCGGCATGGCATCGGAGAGACGCGCGGCGTCTTCGCCCGTCAGCCCGGCCACGACGCCGGGCATGGCGAGCGCATCGGTCAGATCGACCGAAACGACGCTCGCGCAGGCGTGAGCGCTGCGCAGGATCGCGAGGTGAAGCGCGCCTTGCGGAATGAGATCGGCGCTGTAGTCCACCCGCCCCGACACGAATCGCGCGCCGTCCAGCCGGGCGACGCTCGCGCCCAGCAGGCTTCCCGGCGATGCATCCTTGAAGGTCTGTTCCATGTGTGCCGACTGCGATTGCGTCTGGTTCGTCGCTTCGTTCGTCATCCGTTTGTCCGTGCTTCGGCGCGCATGCACAGCATGGCGCAGGCGCCGAGTGCGAGCAGCGTGGTCATCAGATAGAGGCCGCTGTTCAGCGTGCCGCTCAGCGTCTTGAGCCAGCCCATCGCGAACGGACTGGCGAAGCCGCCCAGCAGACCCAGGCTGTTGACGAACGCGATGGCAGCCGCGGCGGCCGGCGAGCCCGCGAAGTAATCCGACGCGAGCGACCACAGCAGCGGAATGGTGACGAACACGGTGATCGATGCGATCGTCAGCAGCACGATGGTCGCAGTCAGATCATGCGCCAGAAGCGGCAGCAGCGAAAGCGCGATAGCGCCCGCAAATGCGGCCAGCGCCCCGTGCCAGCGGCGTTCGAGCAGCCGGTCCGAGTGACGGCAGATCAACACCATGCCGATGGCCGCGATGCCGTAAGGAATCGCCGACAGCCAGCCGATACGCTCCACGCTCGTCGCGCCCGCGACCTTCAGCACCGTCGGCAGCCAGAAACTCAGCGCATATGTGCCGCAGATGAACGTGAAGTACGCAAAACTCATGAGGTAGACCTTCGGGTCGGCGATCACCTTGCGCAACTGGCCGTCATGTCGCGCGCCAACGTCGCGGGCTTCTTCGCGCAATGCATGGCGCAAGGTGTCGCGTTCCGGCTCGGTGAGCCATCGGGCGCGTTCGATGTCGTCAGACAGCGTGAACCACGTCACGATGCCCAGCAGCACCGCCGGCACCGCTTCGACGATATACAGCCACTGCCAGCCCGCGAGACCCGCGATGCCCGCGAGATGCGACATCGCCCATCCAGAAACGGGACCGCCGATCATTCCCGCGATCGGGAAGCCCGTCATGAAGAGGCCGAGAATCTGCCCGCGCCGGCTGGACGGGAACCACTGGCTCAGGAAATAGACGACGCCCGGAAAGAAGCCCGCCTCGAACACACCGAGCAGAAAGCGCAGCACATAGAACGCGCCGGGACTGGATACCGTCGCCATGGCGCAGCCGGTGAGCCCCCACAGCACCATGATGCGCGTGATGGTCTTGCGTGCGCCGATACGCTGCAACAGCAGATTGCTCGGCACTTCGAACAGAAAGTAGCCGATGAAGAATATGCCCGCGCCCAGCCCGTACACGGCGTCGCTGAAACCGAGCGCCTCCTGCATCTGCAGCTTGGCGAACCCGACGTTGATGCGGTCGAGATACGCAACCACGTAACACACGATCAAAAACGGCACGAGCCGAACGGCGACCTTGAAATACAGCGCGCGCTGCGTGTCGCCGGGTGTTGTCACCGGAGCGGGCGCGTTGGCGTCGAGAGCGATTTTGCGCGACATGGCGGCCCCTCTCAGTGAAGGTTGCGAAAACGGCGCGTGGACGACTGAATGCGTTTCATGAAGCTGTCTCCTTGAGCCTGCCGGCGCGCGGCGGGGCCGGCGGCATGGGCTTTTGTCAGGGGCTGCGTGGATCCGGTCGAAGAACAGCGGATCCGCAGGAAACGAAAAACTGATCGATCGAACAGTCAGCACAGTAGCGGACGAGCGAACGGACGGTCAACCGGAAACGCGGGCGGAATTTCCCTTGTTGACTGATCGATCAGTCAGGACTAGTATCGGCGGCTGAAACCATTGCCGGCGACATGTCGCACCCCGAGCGACCGCCGCCGGCGCGAATCTTCAACGTTCAGCAGAGGAAAGAGCCGTGAGCCATTTCGACGAATACGCAGACAAGTTCGAGACCATCCGCATGACGCGCAGCGACGGCGTACTGGAGATGCACTTTCACACGCACGGCGAGCCGCTCGTGTGGAACCTCACGGCGCATCGCGAGTTCGAGCAGGCCTTTCTCGATGTCGGCCGCGACCGCGAAAACGACGTGGTCATCATGACCGGCACGGGCGATGCGTTCAGCGGTCCGGCCATCGCGCCCGGCATGCACCAGAACCGCAATTCCATGACGCCGACGATCTACGATCCGATCTACTGGGAAGCGAAGCATCTGCTCATCAACCTGCTGAATATCGAGGCGCCGGTGATCAGCGTCATCAATGGTCCGGCGGTGCGGCATGCGGAGATTCCGCTGCTCGGCGACATCGTGCTGGCGTCCGACACCGCGACCATTCAGGACACCGCACACTTTCAGGGCGGCATGGTGCCGGGCGACGGCATGCATCTGATCATGCCGTTGTTGATGGGCCGCGCGCGCGGCCACTATTTTCTGTTGACCGGACAGGAGATTTCCGCCGACGAAGCGCTGAACATGGGCCTTGTCAACGAAGTGCTGCCGCAGACGGACCTCATGCCGCGCGCGCGCGAACTCGCGAGGCTGATGCTCAAACAGCCGCGCCTCGTGCGACGCTACACGCGCACCTGCCTGAATCAGGAACTGAAGGCGCGCCTGCATGACGTGCTCGGTTACGGACTCGCGCTCGAAGGCATCGCTCGCATGAAGGAACCGGCTGTTTGAACCATCGAACTCATTTACATCGACAAACCAGGAGGCAGCATGACAGTCAGCAGCATCACGAGACCGATCGACATGGTAGGTTCGGTCATCGACGTGGTCGATTCCACGCCCGACGTGCTCGGCGAATCGATCATCTGGGACGAAAAAACGCAATTGCTGTGGTGGGTGGATGGCATCGGTCAGGCGATTCATCGCCTCGACATTTCGAGCGGCGCCAAGAAAAGCTGGCCGATGCAGGAAGAGATCGGCAGCATCGGCCTGCGCGCCAAAGGCGGCCTGATCGTGGGCATGCGTTCGGGTTTCTATTTTTTCTCGCCCGAGACCGGTGAACTGAGCGAAATCGCGCGTCCGGATGCCGAGCGCCCGAGGAACCGTTTCAACGACGGCAAGTGCGATCGTCACGGACGCTACTGGTCCGGCACGGTTGAAGCCGCCGCCTACACGCCGCGCGGGCGCCTGTTCCGTCTCGATCCCGATCTGCAGCCGAAGCTGATCATGGAAGGTATTACGTGTATCAACGGCATCAGTTTCAGCCCCGATAACCGGCTCATGTACATGACCGATTCGTTCAGCTGTCAGATCGACGTATTCGACTGCGACTCGGTCGACGGCGCTATCTATAACCGCCGCAAATTCGCGGAAGTACCGCTCGGACGAGGCATTTGCGATGGCTCGACCGTCGATGCCGACGGGTGCTTCTGGAGCGCCAACATGGACGGATGGTGCGTCACGCGCTACGACCCGCGCGGACGAATCGACATGGTTATCAACCTGCCCGTGCGGCGCGTGAGCAGCCTGTGCTTCGGCGGCCCGGATCTCGATACGCTTTTCATCACGACGGCGCGTCGGCGCATGAACGAAAAGGAACTCGCTCAGCAACCGCTCGCGGGCAGCGTGCTCGCAGTGCGACCCGGTGTGAAAGGACTGGCGGAGCCGGAATTCCTCGGCTGACGGCGCTCGTCCCTCCACGGACCGTGTCGCCCTGAGCTACGCGGTTCGAACCGGGCAAGACGCGCCGCATGGCGGTCGCGATATACTGACTGATCGATCGAATAGGACAATGCCGGAGCGTTTGAACATGAAAACATCGCGTGAGAAGAAGGTGTCCGGGAACCCGAGCAGCCATGCTCAAGAAACCGAGCGTGCACCTGGCTCGCGCCTCTCCGCGATTCTGAACGCAGCGGAGCGGGTGTTCGGCGAACATGGTTACGCAGGGGCGAGCATGCGCAACATCGCCGACGAAGCCGGCGTAGCGCAGGCGCTCGTCCATTATCACTACGCCAACAAAGACAAACTCTACGAGGCAGTGTTCGAGCGCCGTTCATCGGCGATCAACGATCACCGTGGGAAACTGCTCGACGCCCTTTTCGAGAGCGAGCGTACCGCAACGGTCGAAGACGTACTGACGATCGCCTTCACACCGTTGTCGGAGATTTTTCACGGTGAGGACGCCGCGAACCTCGCGCTTTACGTTCAACTCGTGGCGTCCGTCAGCCTGGGTAGTGACGAGCGGTCTCGACGTATCCGCGAGACATACTACGATCCCATCGCGGAGCGGATCATCGATGCTCTGCATACGGTCATTCCCGGCATCTCGCGGGAACACGCGACGTGGGCCTATCTTTTTTCTGTCGGTGCCCGGCAGCAAGCGCACGCGCTCAACGGCCGCGCCGAGCGTCTCGGCGCTTGCGCCCGTACTTCCCGATCTACTGCGCACTATGAGCAGCTCGTCAAATTTGCGGCAGCCGGTATCCGGGCGCTGATCGGCCCGACGCCGGTCGGGAAAACTGCGAAGTCAGCAGCGAAGGCCTCGGTGCCCAAACGCCCCCGTCGGGCAGCCAGCGTTCAGCCGGAGTGATCTTGCCGTCGTGCGGCGCCAATGCGTTCGCGGGACCTCCCCGGAAACTCGTTGCGTTTTCTTGACTTCTTTTTAGATGACATCTATCATCTAAAACATTCGATCACGCAGCAAGTCGACCATGAAACGATCCAAGCTCGAAACCGCGGAAACCCGCCGCCGCATCGTCGAAATCGCAGCCGGAGAATTCAGGACTAACGGCATCCACGCCACCGGCGTTGCAGACGTAATGGCTGCCGCCGGACTCTCGCATGGCGGGTTCTATCGGCATTTCGGATCGAAGGAGCATCTGGTCGCTGAAGCCTGTGAAGCGGCCATTGCGGACATCATCGGTGCGCTTGAGGCCGCAGGCAAGAAAGGGTTCAAGGCTCTCATCGATACCTACATGTCGGCGTCCCACCGAGATAGTCCCGCGAGCGGCTGCCCCCTTGCAAGCATGGGCAGCGAACTCGCGCGTGCGGACGAATCCACGCGCGCGGCCGCATCTCGCGGCTTCGACGAGTTCGTCGACATGCTGGCAAAGCGCATCCAAAGTTCGGAGGAAGAGACGAACCGCTCGAAGGCTGTGTTTGCGCTATCGGCCATGATCGGTGCGCTCACCATGTCCCGAATCATTGCAGACCCTGAGGCGTCCGCATCGCTGCTGGAAGACGTCAGGCAACAGGTCGCTGCGATCTAGGTCTCACCGGCCGTCCCAAGCTGCACAATCTTGCTTCGAAATGTGCATATACACACCAATGCATTAATAACGGCCACGGTGCAAAAGGTTCTCCACCCTCTCGCGGGTACATCCACTTATCGATTGGAGGCTTCGTCATGCAACAGCGCAAATTCCTGATCACCGGTGCCACTGGCAAAACCGGTGTTCATACGGTCAACAACCTTCTCGAGGCAGGGCATGCCGTCCGCGCGATGGTTCGCACGGAAGACGGGCGTAGTGCAGCGCTTCGTGCCGCGGGCGCCGAAGTCATCGTGGGCGATCTGCTCGAGCATGACGACCTGATTCGCGCCGCCTCGGGCGTGTCGGGCGCATACCTTTGCTACCCGGTGCGTCCCGGATTCATTCAGGGAACGGCGTATTTTGCGGATGCCGCGCGGCGCGCCGGTCTGGAAGTCGTCGTGGAGATGTCGCAGATTTCCGCCCGTGAGGATTCGAAGAGCAACGCCGCGCGCGATCACTGGATCGCGGAGCGCGTTCTCGACTGGTCGGGCGTGCCGACCGTGCATATCCGCCCGACGTTCTTCTCTGAATGGCTGGTTTTCCCGTGGGTCCTGGATACGATCGTAAAGGAAGGGAAGATTGCTCTCCCCTATGGCACCGGACGTCACGCTCCGATCGCAGCAGAGGACCAGGCTCGCTTCATCGCCGCGGTACTGACGGAGCCGTCCGGCCACATCGGCAAGACTTACGAACTCTGCGGACCGGTGGAACTCGACTACCACGAAATCGCGGACAAGATCAGTCAGGTCATCGACAAGAAAATCACGTATAGCCCGGACACGCTCGACGGATATCGCGAGCATTTGCGGAAATACGATCTTCCGGAGTTCACGATCCAGCATTTCATCGAAGTAGCCATCGACTACCGGAACGGCGTGTTCGAAGGAGTCGATGACATCATCGAGCGGATCACGGGAAAGGCGCCACGGACGGTCGAGGAATTTGTTCGCGCGAACCGGCGAGCCTTCGGCGCATGACAACGGGCGCACGGGATACTGAAATGACGAAAATCCTGGAGCTTCATGGCGCTCCGACGGGCAACTGTATCCGCGCAGCGATCGCTCTGGAAGAAGCGGAACTGCCCTACACGGTTCGATTCGTCAATCTCGCGAATCACGAGCAGAAGCAGTCCGCGCATCTGGCGCTGAACCCGGCGGCAAAAGTACCTGTATTGGTCGAGAAGGAAGCGGACGAAGCACCGTTCGTCATTACCCAGTCGAACGCAATCGTCTTCTATGCGGCGGAAAAGCGGCCGGGTCGCCTGCTGCCGGAGGACGATCGAGCTCGCGCCGTCGCGTATGAGCGCTTTTTCTTCTTCGTGACAGACGTCATCGCTCCGAGTCATGCCGCTTTTTTTCTCGGACGAGCAGGCGCTTCAGAGGCGCGAGCGCTTCTTACCGAACGCATGCTTGCTAACCTCGCGACTGCAGAGCAGTATCCCGACGCGAATGGATACATGGCCGGCAAGTCGTTCTCTATCGCGGACATTGCGGCGTTCACGATCACGTCGTCGGTCAGGGAACATCTGCCCTGGAATCAGCTGCCCAATCTGCGTCGCTGGTATGAACGGATCGAGGCGAGGCCGGCGGTCGCGCGGGGCTATCGGGCATTCAAGGTCTGATAGCGGCGCATGACCATGCACCGTCACATCTGAAAGCGGTCTCGCGTCGTCACGTAGTCGCTCGCGCCGAAGCGACCTACCGGAAAGTAGTGCTCCAGGCGAACGCGCCACGTATCGATATCGATGAGTTCGTCACGCGCATGCAGCATCAGCACGCGGCCGATGAAGATGTGGCGGCTCGCCGTTTCGAGCGTCTCCCACAAAGCGCACTCGAACGCGACGGGCGCCTCGGCAATGCGCGGAGGCTTCACGCGCGTCGAGGCAAGCGCGCTCAAACCCACTTGTTCGAGCTCGGAGACATCCGCGGCGAAGCGTTCGCCGCAGCGATGCATCTGCTGCGAGATGGCTTCATCGGCGAGATGCACGACGAACTCCTTTTCACGCGGGATATTCACCGCAGTGTCTTTCAACGTGCCGTCCGCCAGCCGGTTGATGCTGATCATGACGATGGGCGGCTCTTCGCCCAGCATGTTGAACATCGAGAACGGCGCGGCGTTCACGGTGCCGTCCACGCCGAGCGTGGTTACGAGAGCAATGGGCCGCGGCACGATCAGACTCGCCATCAGCTTGTATCGCTGGTACTCGGTAATCGCTTCGAAATCGATTTCCATGTCACTCCATTGCGGTTCGTTGCGCGGGTTCGATGCCGAGCAGATGCGCGAGCCCGTTTTCGCCCGGCATGCGCGATGTCTCGATGCGCGTCTCCAGGCTGTGCAGATGCGCCATCATGTGCGCGATCGCGCCCGCAGCATCGCGCGCTTCGAGGCAATCGAGGATGACAGTGTGCTCGTCGTGCTCGCACGGCGCGTTGCCGACCGGCTCGTAAGCGCCGACGATCAGCGAGCAGCGAGAGATCAGTTCGCTGAGATAGTGTTCGAGGATTGCATTACCCGCGAGCGCCGCGATACGCAGATGAAACGCGCTCGCAAGCCGCGCCCACGATGGCTGATCGAAGCGATGCATCGCCTGGTGTTCCTCATCGAGCTGTCCACGCAACGCGGCGATATCCGCGGTGCTCGCGCGCTCCGACGCGAGTTCGACGAGCGCGCGCTCGACAGCACGCCGCGCCTCGAAGATCGCGCGCGTCTCCGCGCGGGTCGGCTGCGCGATCACCGCGCCCTTGTTCGGACGCAGGACGACGATGCCGTCGTACGCGAGCTTTTCGAGCGCGCGCCGCACGACCGCGCGACCCACACCGAAAACCGCGCATAACTCGGGCTCGGGCAGCTTCGTGCCGGGCGTGAGCCTGCGATTCAGCACGCCTTCGAAGATCGACCGATAGATGCGCGCGTCCGCGCTCTCCTTTCCGCTGTTCATGCGGCCTGCACCGGCACGGGCACGGCTTCGTCGGCATGACGCGCGATCGCGCCGGGCGTCGTCAGCCAGATGTCCTCGCGCGCCGCCGCGATATGCGCGAGCGCACGCCGCAAATGCCGCAACCGATACGGTTGCCCGACGATATACGGATGCAGCGCAATGCCCATCACGAGCGCCTGCGGCGTGCGCGCGCGCAGCGTCTGTTCGAGCATCTCGTCGAACTGATCGATGATCATGTCCGCGAAGTCGCGCATGTCCATCTGACGCGCCATGATCATCGGCAGGTCGTTCAGTTCCTGCGGATAGGGAATCGACCAGAGCGGGCCGCCGCGCGTGTTCATGCGCACGGGCCGGTCGTCGTGACACCAGTTGAGCGTGTAACGGAAACCCGTCTCGGCGAGCAGGTCCGGCGTGCGATGCGATTCGGAGATCCACGGCGAGAGCCATCCCGAAGGCGCTGCGCCGGAACGTTCGAGCATGCGCGCGCGGCAGTGCGCGAGCAGCGCGCGTTCGCCGTCTTCATCGAGGTCGCTCTGACGCTGCGCGTTCGTGTGACCGTGCGCGATGAGTTCGTCGCCACGCGCGGCGCATGCTTCGACGAGCTCGGGACAGTGATCGTAGAGCGAGGTATTGATGAGCGTTCCCGCGGGCAGGTCGAGTGCATCGAACAGTTCGATGCAGCGCCACGCGCCCACGCGATTGCCGTACTCGCGCCAGCTGTAGTTGAGCACGTCGGGATGCGGCGACAGCGGCCCGAGCGCCGCGCCCAGTCCTTCGCCGAACGCGAAGTGTTCGAGGTTGAAACCGAGATAGACCGCGAGGCCCGCGCCGTTCGGCCAGCGATAACCATCGCTTTCGTGGATCGGGCGATAGTCGAAGCGTCCATGCGTCTTCAACGGATCGAAATCGTTCATTGTCGAATGTGATGAACCGGTTTGGTTAGGCCATGCCCCATGGCGGACGTGATCCGCACCTCGATTGCACACGTCAGGCGCTTGCAAATGCTGACGATCGGGGTCCGCGATCGTGTGCAATATGCGCGCCAATTCGTCGGCACCTGCTGTCAGCGCGACGTGCAGCGCTCCTCATCGCGCGGCTCGAATGCGCGGCCGGGTACGAATGGCATATGTCTTGCAATGGCTTGCCCGCTGTATTCAATCAGCCTCCTCAACAGGGACAAGCCTTCATGGTTCAACCGGCATCCACGGTGGTTCGAGCGAGCCCGGCCGATATCGAGCTCGTGCATGTGTCGAAGCGCTATGGCGATGCGCTCGCCGTCGACGCCATCGACCTGCGCATTCCCGGCGGAGCGTATTGCTGTCTGCTCGGTCCCTCCGGCTGCGGCAAGACGTCGACGCTGCGCATGATCGCGGGCCACGAGTGGGTGTCCGAAGGCGATGTGCTGATCGGCGGGCGCAATGTCACGCGCGAGCAGCCGGTCGCGCGCGGCACGGCCATGGTGTTCCAGAGCTACGCGCTCTTCCCGCATCTCTCGGCGCTCGACAATGTCGCGTTCAGCCTCAAGGTGCGCGGCGTCGCGAAGGAAGCGCGCAGGAAGCGCGCGGGCGAACTGCTCGAACTCGTCGCGATGTCGTCCTACGCGAACCGCAAGCCTGCGCAGCTTTCGGGCGGACAGCAGCAGCGCGTCGCGCTTGCGCGCGCCCTGCTCAACGAGCCGCGCTGCCTGCTGCTCGACGAGCCGCTCTCCGCGCTCGATCCGTTCCTGCGCGTGCAGATGCGCGCCGAACTCAAGCGCTGGCAGAAGGAACTCGGCATCACCTTCGTGCACGTCACGCATTCGCAGGAGGAAGCGATGGCGCTCGCGGATCTCGTCGTGGTGATGAGTCACGGTCATATCGAGCAGAGCGGCACGCCTTTCGACGTATTCAATCGGCCGCACACGGAATTCGTCGCGCGCTTTCTGGGCGGCCATAACGTGCTCGGTTCGAACGGGCGGCTTTTCACGGTGCGGGCGGATCATCTGCGCATTGCGCCGCAGGGCGTCGCGCCCGGCACGAGCGCCGGCGACAGCGGTCTTCTGCGCATCGGCGGACTCGCTTGCACAGTGCGCGAGGCCGAGTATCAGGGCACGCATCTGCGCATGACGCTCGATCCGCTCGACGGCTCTCCCGAACTCGTCTCGATGATCAGCGACGCCGACTACGACGCGCAACGCGCCGGCCCCGGCGCGCGCGTGACGGTGTGGTGGGACGAACAGAACGCGCATCCGCTCGCCGCGTGAGATCAGGCATTCACAACTTCAAATTCGAGGAGAGTCCATGAACGACGAACAAGCCAGCGCACGCGATGCAGACACCACGAACGCAGGCATGTCACGCCGCACTTTCATCAAGGGCGCGGTGGCGGCGGCGGGCATCGCCGGGTTTCCCTACGTGCACGCGCAGGAGAAAATCACGCTGCGCTATCTCGGCACCGCGGTGAACCAGAGCGCGGAGATCGCGAAGAAGTTCAAGGAAGATACGGGCATCGAGATTCAATACATTCCCGTCACGACCGACGATGTGACCAAACGCATCATCACGCAGCCGAATTCCTTCGATATCGTCGACACCGAATACTTCTCGCTCAAAAAGTTGATTCCCGCCGGCACGCTCGCGGGCATGGACGCGAAGCGCATCAAGCTCGCGGACAAGATCACGCCCGTATTGACCAAAGGAGAGGTGAACGGCAAGAAGATCGGCGATCAGGGCACGGCGCCCAAGAAGGTGATGTTCCTCAAGGGCGCGCGCTCGACCGAATTCAGCACGACGCCCACCGAATGGATGACGCTCATCCCCACGACCTACAACGCGGACACGCTCGGCATCCGCCCGGATCTGATCTCGCGGCCCGTGACGACATGGGCCGACCTGCTCAACCCGCAGTTCAAGGGGAAGGCGGCGCTGCTCAACATTCCGGCCATCGGCATCATGGATGCGGCCATGGCGATCGAGGCGACGGGTCAGGTCAAGTACGGCGACAAGGGCAACATGACGAAGGCGGAGATCGACCAGACCATCAAGGTGCTGATCGAAGCGAAGCGCGCCGGACAGTTCCGCGCGTTCTGGCGCGACTTCAACGAGAGCGTGAACCTGATGGCCTCGGGCGAAGTGGTGATCCAGTCGATGTGGTCGCCCGCCGTCACCAAGGTCCGCACGATGGGCATCGCGTGCAAGTTCCAGCCGCTCAAGGAAGGTTATCGCTCGTGGGCGTCGGGCTTCGGCTTTCCCCGCTCGCTGCAGGGCAGGAAGCTGGATGCTGCGTATGAATTCGTCAACTGGTTCCAGGACGGCTGGGCGGGCGCGTATCTGATGCGCCAGGGTTACTACCCCGGCGTGACCGAAACGGCCAAGTCGCACATGCAGGCTTACGAGTGGGACTACTGGATGGAAGGCAAGCCCGCCGCGCAGGACATCAAGGCGCCCGACGGCCAGTTGCTGGAGAAGGCGGGCACCGTGCGCGACGGCGGCTCGTACAACCAGCGCATGGGGGCGATCGCCTGCTGGAACGCGGTGATGGACGAGAACATCTACATGGTCCAGAAATGGAACGAGTTCATCGCCGCATAAGGGAGCGCCGCTCACGATGGCTTCGGTCGAATATCTCCAGCAGGCGAAGCAAACGCCGGTGCGTCACTGGCGCGTGAGCGCGTGGCTGCAAGCGACGCCGCTCACGCTGACCTTCCTGTTGTTCTTCATACTGCCGCTCGTGATCACGCTGATCGTGAGCTTCTGGGACTTCAACGAATATCAGATCATCCCGGCCTTCACCCTGAAGAACTATGCGGCGATATTCGACGACTGCGGTTCGTTCACGGACGTCTGCGTAACCTTCAAGACCTACTGGTCGACCCTCAGGTTCTGCGCGATCGTGTGGGTTGTGACGCTCGTGCTCGGCTTCACGATCGCGTACTTCCTCGCCTTTCATGTGCGAACGACCGCGATGCAGACCGTGCTGTTTCTCGTCTGCACGATTCCGTTCTGGACCTCGAACGTGATCCGCATGATCTCGTGGATTCCGCTTCTCGGGCGCAACGGACTGGTGAATCAGGCGCTCATGTCCGCGCATCTCGTCGATCGGCCGATCGAATGGCTGCTGTACTCGAACTTTTCGGTCGTGCTCGCGTTCGTGCATCTCTACACGTTCTTCATGATCGTGCCGATCTTCAACGCGATGATGCGTATCGACCGTGCTCTGCTCGAAGCGGCGCGCGACGCCGGCGCCAGCGGCTGGCAGGTCATCCGCGACGTGGTGCTGCCGCTATCGAAGACGGGCATCGTGATTGGCTCGATCTTCGTCGTCACCATCGTGATGGGCGACTTTCTCACCGTCGGCGTGATGGGCGGACAGCAAATTGCCTCGGTGGGCAAGATCATTCAGGTGCAGACCGGCTATCTGCAGTTTCCCGCCGCGGCGGCCAACGCGATCATCCTGCTCGCCGTCGTGCTGATGATCGTATGGGCGCTGACGCGCGTCGTCGATATCAGAAAGGAGTTGTGACATGGCGGGTGCAATCGCGCATCGGGAACATCGGCCCGCGAGCTTCTACTGGCTCGCGCTCCTCTTCGGGCTGTTCGTGCTGTTTCTGTATGGGCCGGTCATCACGATCTTCATTCTGTCGTTTCAGGGCCCCGAAGGCGGGCTCACGTTTCCGATGCGCGGCGTCTCGCTGCACTGGTTCTCCGCCTTGCGCGACGGCGTCGGCGATATCGACATCTGGGCCGCGTTCGGACGCTCCGTCAAGCTCGCGCTCGCGGTGACGGTGCTGACCGTGCTGTTCTCACTGAGCGCGGGCCTTGCGTTCAGGCGGCGCTTTCGCGGCGATACCGCGGTGTTCTATGTTTCCGTGGCGAGTCTCATCATGCCGTCGATCATCGTGTCGCTCGGTATTGGCCTCACCTTTCGCCTGCTCGACTCGCTGATCAAATATCTGTCGAACGAATGGGGCTTCCAGTCGTTCGCGGATAGCTGGACCACGTCGATGGGTCTCTTCACCTCGGCGCTCGGCGCGCACCTCACGTGGACGCTGCCGTTCGGCCTGCTCGTGATGTTCGCGGTCTTCAACCGTTTCAATCCGGCGTACGAGGAAGCGGCGCGCGATCTCGGCGCTTCGCCGTGGCAGTCGTTCAAACATGTGGTGCTGCCGATCATCGGACCTTCCGTGATCGGCGTCGGCATGTTCGGGTTCACGCTTTCGTGGGATGAAATCGCGCGAACCTCGCAGGCGATAGGCGATCAGAACACGCTGCCGCTCGAATTGCAGGGCTTGACGACATCGGTGACGACGCCCGTCATCTACGCGCTCGGCACGGTGACGACGCTGATGTCGCTCGCGGTGATGTTCGGCGGTCTGCTGATCGTGAGATCGATCGCGCGGAGGAGGAAGGTGGCTCGCTGAGGCGCCTACGTCAGTTCGAGCACCCGCTCTCCCGCGAGAAACGCGCGCACGAGTTCATGCGCCTGCGCCTTGTGTGCGGATTGCCATGAAGGCGCGAGCATGTCGGTATCGAACATCCGGGAGATCGTGTACGCGTTCGACTTGTGAAAGTAGGCGAGGCTCACGAGCGTCACGTACAGATGCAGCGGATCGATGCCGCGACGCACGGTGCCCGCCGTCTCCCCGCGCCGGATCAGCGTGCGCAGCTTGTCGAGCACGGGCGATGACATCGCCTGAATCACTTTCGAGCGCTTCAGAAAGCGCGCACGATTCAGATTCTCCCACGACAGCAGGCACAGCAATTCCGGATGCGCCGCGAAATGGCCTTCGGTGAAGTCGTAGAGCTGGAGAATGCCGGCCGCGGGATCGACGGTCCGCACGTCGAGCGTCACGGCGAGTTCCGCTTCGCGCAGCCGCGCGAGCACATGTTCGAGCACTTCGACATACAGCGCTTCCTTGCCGCCGAAATAGTGATAGATCATGCGGATGTTCACCTTCGCGCGGTTCGCGATCGTCTCGACGCGCGCGCCGCTGAAGCCCTTGTCGGCGAACTCCCTGATGGCGATCCTGAAGATGCGCTCGCGCGTTTTGGCGGCGAGCTGCTGGCGGCGCGTGGGCTCGTCTTTCTGGTTCTTCGCGGGAACAGCGGTACGTGGCATGAATTCGATCGATGAGTTGAACACAGCGCGACGAAACACGATGGTACTCCGTCGCGCCGCCGCTAGCGTTTGAACGGCTGCGTGAGCGCGGGCGGCGCGGTCTGCCGGCCAATCAGGCCCGCTACCGCCACCAGCGCGAGCAGGTACGGCAGCATGATGAGCAGCGCCGTCGGCACGTGCAGGCCGAACATCGGCAATTGAAACTGCATCGCAGTGGCCGCGCCGAACAACAGGCACGCAAGCGCCGTGCGTCCGATCTTCCAGTTGCCGAAGATGATCGCCGCGATCGCGAGATAGCCCGTCCCGTTGGTCATGCCTTCGGTGAACGTGTGAATGTCGCCGATGGAAATGAAGCAGCCCGCCGCCGCCGACATCACGCCGGAGAACAACACCGCGCCGTAGCGGATGCGCGCGACCGGCAGGCCCGACTGATCGACCGCGCGCGGCGCGACGCCCGTTGCATGCAGCGCAACGCCGAGCGCCGTGCGGCGCATGACGACCGAGGTGGCGAGCAAGACCGCAAGCCCCGCATACAGCAACCAGACCTGCCCGAACACGGGCTCGCCGATCAGGGGCAATTGGCCCAGCACGGGCGGCGACCAGTGCGCGAGTCCCGGAATCGCGGCGCTCGATCGTTCACCGAAGATCTCGCGATAAGCGAGCGTCGTGCCGCCGAGCGCGAGAATGTTGATGCCGATGCCCGTCACGATCTGGTTCGCGCGCAAGGTCACGCTCAGGAACGCCTGCAGCAGCGCGAGCGGAAGCACGCCGAGCATGCCGCACAGCAGGCCGATCGACGGGCTGCCGGTGAGCCATGAGAACGTCGCGCCGAGAAACGCGCCGGTGAGCATCATGCCTTCGACGCTCATGTTGAGCACGCCCGCGCGCTCGCTCACGAGCTCGCCGGTTGCGGCAAGCATCATCGGCGCGGAGAGACGAATGGATGCGCCCGCGAAGACCGCCAGAAGTTCGAGATTCATCGCCGTGCTTCTCCCCGGTCGAGCCACAGCGCGCCGCCCGCGAGCGCGATCGTGACGATGCCCTGCACGATCAGCACGAGCGCCGAAGGCACTTGCGCGACCATCTCCATGTTGATGCCGCCCGAGCGCAGAAAGCCGAACAGCAGCGCCGCGGCGAACACGCCGGTGATCGATCCGCGCGCGAGCAGGCCGACCACGAGCCCGTCGAAGCCATAGCCCGACGAAAAGCCCGCCTTGAGCGAGTATTGATCGCCTTGCAGCATCAGCGCGCCGGCGAGTCCGCTGAACGCGCCCGCGAGCGCGAGCGCACCGACCAGCGATGACGCGATCGGCAAGCCCGCGCGTTTCGCCGCGATGGCGTTCAGCCCGGCGGCACGCAGCGCGAGACCGAAGCGGGTGCGCGTGAGCAGGATCGCGGATGCAACCGCGAGCACGATCGTCACCGGCAAGCCGATGTTCAGGCTCATGCCGCTCGCGGCGAGGATCGCGGGCAGCTTGGTCGGATCGGGAATTTCAAGCGATTCGGGCAGAGTGGCGCCGGTCGTCATCGGCTGGCGCAGCAGCGCTTCGCTCTGCACGCACCAGTAGAGCAGCCATACCGCGATGAACGAGAGCAGCAACGTGCTGATCACTTCGTTGGTGCCGGCCTTCGCCTTCAGCACGCCGGGCACGCCACCCCAGATCGCGCCCGCCGCAGCCGCGCACAGCATCGGCACGATGAACGACAGGCCGAAGGGCAGATGCGCGCAACCGCCGTAGAGACTCATCGCGGTCGCAACGATGCCGCCGATCGCGAGTTGCCCTTCCCCGCCGACGTTCGTGAGCTTCGCGCGGTTCGCGATCACGAAGCCCGTGCCGACCAGCGCGAACGCGAGGCTGCGATTGATCGACGCGCCGATCGCGTACGGCGAGCCCCATGCGCCATCGGCGAACGCGGCGAGCGCATCGGCGATGGAAACGTGCATCAGCGCGATCAGCGCGAGCGCGGCGAACATCGCGAAAGCGACGGCCGCCGCGATCACGCATGCCACCCGCAATTGCGGCCAGCGCGCGCGCCAGCTCTGCGTACCAGGCGTGGACGCGAGCGGTGTTTGCAGCTTCATGTGGCGATTCATGCAGTCTCTCCCGCGCCCGCCATCCACGCGCCGATGCGTCCGCGATTGCCGGCTTCGGGCGTGCACGTGCCCATGATGCGGCCGCGATACAGCACGACGATGCGATCGGCGACGCTCATCAGCTCGTCGAGTTCGGAGGAAATAAGCAGCACGCCCACGCCGCGATCGCGCGCCGCGCGGATGTGCGAATACACGGCGGCGACCGCGCCGACATCGAGACCGCGCGTCGGCTGCGCGGCGAGCAGAAAAATCAGCGGATCCAGCGTCAGTTCGCGCGCGAGCACCGCCTTTTGCTGATTGCCGCCCGAAAGGCCGCCGAACAGCGCATCGGGGCCGCTCGCGCGCACGTCGAAGCGCTGCATCAGTTCCAGCGCGGCGCTGCGCATCGCGCCGCGATTCAAGAAGCCTCCGCGCGTATAACGATCGAGATGATTGAGCAGCAGATTGTCGGCGAGACTCATGCCGGTGACGCAGCCCACCGCGTGACGATCCTCCGGCACGATGCCCACGCCCGCGTGTGTCAGTTCGCGCGGACTCGCCTGAGTCATGTCGCGGCCCGCAATGAAAAAGCGCCCCGCCGATGCGTTCGACATGCCCGCGAGCACCGCGCCGAGTTCGCTCTGACCATTGCCCTCCACGCCCGCAATGCCGACGATCTCCCCGCGATTCACGACGAGCGTGCAGTCCGCGAGCCGTGTCACGCCTTCGGCATCGGGCGCGCTCAGGCCATCGATTTGCAGGACTTCGTCCTGCAGCGGGCGCGAATACGGCGAGGCGCTCTTGACGAGCGAGAGCTGGGCGGCGAAATCGTCGGGCGTGTCGTCGCCTTCGCGATGGATCATCGCGTGGACGAGCCTGTCGATCTCCGTCGCGGGCGATGCCGAGCGCGCCACCACGCGCCCCGCTTGCAGCACGGTCGCATGCGTGGCGATGCGGCTGATCTCCTTGAGCTTGTGCGTGACGAGCACCACGGCGCAGCCGCGTCTCGCCACGCGTTCGCATGTATCGAGCAGCGCATCGATCTCGGCGGGCAACAGCACGGCCGTGGGTTCGTCGAGCAGCAGCAGACGCGGTTCGCGCATCAGGCACTTCACGATCTCCACGCGCTGCCGCTCGCCGACCGACAGATCCGCGACCTTCGCATCGAGCGCCAGTTCGAGCCCGACGCTCGCGAGCACATCGCCCACACGCTGCATCTCGCGCGGACGATTCAGCCATCCGCGCGCCTGCCCGAGCAGCAGATTGTCGAGCACGCTGGCATCGTCGACGAGACTGAAATGCTGATGCACCATCGCGATGCCGTGCGCGAGCGCCTCGCGCGGATTGCGCGGACGGTACGGCGCGCCGTTCACGTGCATGGCACCGGAATCCGGCTGATGCACGCCGAAGATCACGTTGCACAGCGTCGACTTGCCCGCGCCGTTTTCGCCGAGCAGGCAATGCACGTCGCCCGGCATCAGGTCGAGCGAGACGCCATCGAGTGCGGTGAACGTGCCGAAGCGCTTGCCGATATCGTGCAGCGAGAGAATCGGCGCGGCTTCGGGCAGCGGAGAAGGAAGCGCGCTCATCCCTCCGACACCTTGATCTTGCCGCTCAGGATGTCGTCTTCGATCTGCTTGAGCTTCGCGTCCATCGCGGGCGTCGACTTGCAGACGACCATGCCCGACGCCTTCGGTCCCATCGCGAGGCCGAACGCCTTGTATCCCGGCTGCCACTGCCCTTTCTCGAGTTGCTCGATCGCGTATTGCGCCTGATAACCCACGCCCGTGATGCTGTACGCGATATACAGCGGATCGCTTCCGCAACGGTCCGTATAGCTGCCGATGACGTGCGTATTCTTTTCCTTCGCCGCCTGTTCGAGCCCGCGCAGGCCGAGGTTCAGGATGTGATAGTGAACGTCGGCGCCTTGCGCGATGGCCGCGGCGGTCGCTTCGCGCGACTTCGAGACGTTGTCGAAGTCGCCGGTATAGCTCTCGAAGTACTTCACCTTCGGATTCACGTAGCGCGCGCCGTTGCCGAACTCCTTGCCCGCGTTGACGATCGACGGAATCTCCATGCCGCCGACATAACTCACCGCGCCGTTCTTCGACAGCATCGCGGCGGCCGCGCCCGCGACGAACGCGATTTCGGCCTGCTTCACGTCGTAGCCCGCGACGTTCGGCGGCATGTTTTCGCCCTTGTTGCCGCCGACGACCGAGAACTTCACGTTCGGAAAGCGCTTCGCGATCTTGAGCACGGCCGCCTGCGTCTGTCCGCCGATGCCGATCACGAGCTGGTTTTTCGTCGCGAGATTCGTGAGCGCCTGCTCCATGTCCGCATAGTTGATGTTCTCGATGATCTGCGTCTTGAGCTTCGGCCCGAACTCCTTCTGCGCCGCGACGACGCCGTCGTAGCCCGATTCCATCCAGCCCTTGTCCGTCTTCGAGCCCGGAATCAGCACGCCGACGCGCATCGCGTCATCGGCGGCGTAGGCATCGGAGAGAAAGAACGCGGGCACGGCAAGCGCGATGACACCCGCCGTCACGACGACGCGGTGCACGAGACGGCGGCGCAATTTTTCGCGCGATGCTTGTTGCAGGCTGAACATCACTGGCACTCCTTTTGCGTTGACTTTCGGTAAGTAGGTTATTCATGACTGAAATGCACATTGCAACTTCGATGCCAATGTGCGTTCCGTTCGATGAAGGACCGCTTGCCCATGTTGTCAGGAACACTCACGTTTCACGCCGCCGCGCTGCACTTTCGAAACAGCCGGCCGGCACCGATCCCACGCTTCGGAGAACCCGATGGAGCACGCATCAAACCCAAGCCAGACGATGCCTGGCGGCCCGCTCGGGGCTTTCGCGCAGACCCGCTGGCATGCCACTGGCGCGCTCGTCGACATGGCCGTACAGGCGCCCGCGCCGCGCATCGCGTTACTCGATGCGGAGCCGCAGAAGGTGCGCTTCGATATCGAAAAATCGGCGCTCGTGATCATCGACATGCAGAACGACTTCTGCACCAAAGGCGGGTGGGTGGACCACATCGGGGGCGATTACAGTGCGGACCGCGCACCGATTGCACCATTGCAATGCCTCCTGCCGCTCGCGCGTGAGAGCGGCGTGCCGGTGATCTGGGTGAACTGGGGCAACCGCCCCGACCTCGCCAACATGCCGCCGAACCAGCTGCATCTCTACAAGCCGAAAGGCACGGGCATCGGGCTCGGCGAACCGCTGCCGGAGCACGGCGCGCGCGTGCTCGAAAAGGACTCGTGGGCGGCGGCGGTCGTCGACGAACTAGAGATCGAGCCGCAGGACATCTGCGTGGACAAGTACCGTATCAGCGGCTTCTGGGACACGCCGCTCGACAGCATTCTGCGCAATCTCGGCGCGCGCACGCTTTTCTTCGCGGGCGTGAACACCGATCAGTGCGTGATGAACACGCTCACCGACGCCAACTTCCTCGGCTACGGCTGCGTGATGCTGACCGATTGCTGCGCGACATCGTCGCCCGGGTTCTGCACGGAAGCGAGCATCTGGAACGTAAAGAAGTGCTATGGCTTCGTGGCGGATTCACTGCAATTCGCCGACGCGTTGAAAGGAGCAGCACGATGAGCGCCTTCGTTCCCGGTCCGCGCCTGCGCATCGAGGCGAGCGCGCATGGCCCGCTCGACGGCTTGCGCTTCGCCGTCAAGGACCTGATCGATGTGGCCGGCGTCACGACGGGCGGCGGCAATCCCGACTGGCTCGCCACGCACGCGCCCGCCGCGCATCACGCGCCTTGTGTCGCGAAGCTGCTCGCAGCAGGCGCGTCGGTGGACGGCAAGACCATCACCGATGAACTCGCGTACAGCCTCGAAGGCGTGAACGCGCATTACGGCACGCCGTTGAATCCCCGCTGGCCGCATGCGTTGCCGGGCGGATCGTCGAGCGGGTCGGCTTCGGCGGTCGCGAGCGGCGAGGTCGATTTCGCGCTCGGCACCGATACCGGCGGCTCGGTGCGCGTGCCCGCCGCGTTTTGCGGGCTGTGGGGCATTCGCACGACGCACGATCACGCCGCACTCGAAGGCGTGCTGCCCTTCGCGCCCTGCTTCGATACCGTGGGCTGGTTTGGGCGTTCGGGCGAGCTGCTCGCGCGCGTCGCTGACGTATTGCTCGATGACGTCGCGGCGCTCGACGCGCCCGCATCGCTCGTGCTCTTCAAGGAAGCCTTCGATACACGTGCCGAGCGCGAGCCGGACGATGCGCGACGCCTGCGCGAACTGTCGACGGCGCATGACGAGATCGAGATCTTTTCAGGTGATCGCGCACGCTGGCTGCACGTGTATCAGCATTTGCAGGACGATGCCATTCGCGCCTCGCTCGGCGCGTGGATCGATGCACATGCACCGCGCTTCGGCGCGGACATCGCCGCGCGTTTTGCACGGATGAAGTCGCTCGACGACGCGGAAGTCGAACGCTGCCGCATCCTGCGCACAACGCTTGCCGCGCGTGTCGAAAGCATCGTGAATCAGGCGCTCATCGTGTTGCCGACGACGCCGCGCGCGCTGCTCGCCATCGATGAATCGCCCGAAGGCATCGGTGTGTTTTACCGCGATGCGCTCACGATGAACTCGGTCGCCGCGTTCGCTGGCCTGCCGCAGGTCACGGTGCCGGTCGCGAATGAAGCCGGCGGGCCGCTCGCGTTGTCGTTCATCGGTCCGCGCGGGAGTGATCGCGCGTTGATCGCGCGTGTCCGTCAACTCTTCCCCACTCTTTCGTGAGCATGAACGCCATGTCCTCTTCTTCCGACGCCGCGCTCGACGCCTATGCCGACGCCGCGCTCGCGCTGCATTTCCCGGCACTTTCAGATGAAGCCGCCGCGCGCGTGAAAGCGCAGTTCGCGCGCATCGCGCAGCTTGCCGTGCCCGTGCTCGCCTATTGCGTCGATGCGAGCGACGAACCTGCACCGGTGTATCGCCCATGACCGCACACGATCGTTTTCCGGATGACGCGCTGGCCATCGCACGCGCCTATGCCGACGGCGCATTCAGCGCACGCGCACTGATCGAAGCGACGCTCGCACGGATCGATGCACACGATGCGCAAGTCAACGCGTTCACGGCCGTTACGCGTGAACGTGCGCTCATCGCAGCCGACGCGCTCGATGCTCAGCGCGCGCGAGGCGACAGCTTGCCGCCGCTGGCGGGCGTGCCGTTTGCCGCGAAAAATCTCTTCGATATCGAAGGCATCGCGACGATCGCCGGATCGCGCGTGCTCGCGAACGCACCGCCTGCCACGCATGATGCGACGCTCGTCGCGCGCCTCGTCGCACAGGGCGCGATTCTCGTCGGTGCGCTCAACATGGACGAATTCGCGTATGGCTTCACGACCGAGAACCTTCACGCGGGGCCGTGCCGCAATCCGCACGATTTGACGCGTTCGGCGGGCGGGTCGTCGGGCGGCAGCGCGGCGGCGGTCGCGGCGGGCTTCGTGCCCGTCACGCTCGGCACCGACACGAACGGCTCGGTGCGCGTGCCCGCATCGCTGTGCGGCGTGTTCGGCGTGAAGCCGACCTATGGACGCCTGTCGCGGCACGGCACGTATCCGTTCGTCGCGAGCCTCGATCACATGGGCGCGTTCGCCCGCAATGTCGACGATCTTGCCGCCATCTACGATGCCTTGCAGTGCGCCGATCCGCTCGATCCGGCGTGCGCGCAGCGCGCTTTCGAACCGGCGAACCCGCAGCACGGCGCATTGCGCGTGGCACGCCTGGGCGGCTATTTCGACGATCACGCGAACGACGACGCCCGCGCAGCATCGCTGGCGGCCGCCGAGGCGCTCGGCGCGTCGCAGACAGTTCACTATCCCGATGCCGACGCGGCGCGCGGCGCGGCGTTTCTCATCACCGCAGCGGAAGGCGGCCAGTTGCACATGGAGAACCTGCGTACGCGTTACGACGAACGCGAACCGCTGTCGCGCGACCGGCTGATTGCGGGCGCGCTTTTGCCGGCCGCGTGGATCGTGCAGGCGCAGCGCGTGCGCGCGGCTTTGCGAATGCGCGTGCTCGAACTGTTCGAACATTACGACGTGCTCGTCGCGCCCGCCACGCCGATGGTCGCGCCGCGTATCGGCGACGAGTTCATGGACATCAACGGTGAGCGGCTCGCCGTGCGGCCCAATCTCGGCTTGCTGACGCAGCCGGTGTCGTGCCTCGGCCTGCCGGTCGTCGCCGTGCCGATGTCCACGCAGAGCGGCCTGCCGATCGCCGTGCAACTGATCGCGCCGCCGTGGCGCGAGGATCTGGCGTTCGAAGCCGCGCGCAGACTCGAAGCGGCGCAGGTCGCGCATTGTCCGCCGCCGCCATCGTTCGACGAGGCGTTGCTTTCTTCAGGAGCGGACGCATGATCGAGATCAACCGGCCGGACGTGCTCGCCGAAGTCGACGCGGCCTTCGACGCCTACGAGCATGCGCTCGTCACCAACGACGTCGCTGTGCTCGATACGCTTTTCCTGGACTCACCGCACACGCTGCGCTACGGCGCAACCGAAAACCTCTACGGCTACGACGCGATTCGCGCGTTTCGCTCCGCGCGGCCCGGCCAGGGCCTCGCGCGCACGATCACGGCGCGCGTCGTGACGACATACGGCGATGCTTTCGCTGTCGCCAATATCGAGTTTCGGCGCGAGGGCGAACCGCGCATCGGTAGACAGAGCCAGACATGGGTGAAGATGCCGGAAGGCTGGCGGGTGGTAAGCGCACATGTGAGCTGGATGGGTGCGTAGACGGGGTGTACGTTGACAACGTGCGCTGGTGGCTTTGATGAGATTTTGCGTGAGCGATTCGCGGGTTGTTCGGTTACCGTCGACCCAATTCGGTCAATAGGCGCCACTGCGTTGAGCGACTGCTTATGTCGGGATATCAGCCATGCGCATCGTCGTGTCTTGGTCGCGACAAACCGCACGACGATGATCGCGGCGCCCGGCGCTGAAGACCAGCCGCTTAGATTTCAGGCTCTTAGCAGGTCGATTGCTTTCGTGAGGTGTATACGCATACCTTGCAAGCGCGGGGTTGAATACCCTTTGGCTGCGATATGCAGCGCTCACTCCCATGGCCCAATACACACGTTCACCGATCGCCCGAGGCCGTGAAACAGAACGATTTTCGCGGGCGCTACGAGTATCTGGTTGTGTAATGGGAAACGCCTGCCTCTCTTTTGGCGAAGCCTCGAACGAGCGCATCGGAAGCTCCTATGCGATTGGTTTCGTTATTAAACCATATGTGCTATGCTGGGCAGGTTACGCGAAGGCAGTCAGCTATGAAACGCAAAAGCTTCGAAGGAAATCTTTGTGCGATTGCCAGGGCGCTCGACTCGATCGGCGACTGGTGGTCGTTACTCATCATCCGCGACGCAACCGCCGGCATCGGCCGGTTCAGTGAGTTCCAGCGCAGTCTTGGCATCCCCAAGAATATCCTGTCAGGTCGCCTGAAGTCGATGGTCGAGCAGGGCATCATGGAAATCGTGCCCGCGTCGGATGGCAGCGCATACCAGGAATATACGCTGACCGAAAAGGGCGAAGCACTATTGCCCGTTCTCGTGGCCCTTGGCCAATGGGGCGGCGAGTATCTTTACGAGTCTAAAGAACTGGGCTCGCTTCCGCTGGACGCGAAGAAGAAGCGCCCCCTCAAGAAACTCGAACTGCGCTCGGAAGACGGCCGCCTGCTACAACCGAAGGATGTGTTGGTGTCGCGCGTGATTACGATGAACTAGATGCCGGCGATCATTGTATGACCTGAGCCTGAGCAGCACGACGAAGCCGTTGCGCAGGGCGCGCAACAGGCGCGCATCAGAAGCTCTCTTTGAATGGACGCAGATCGATTTCCTGAGTCCACGCAGTCGGATGTTGCAGATGCAGTTGCCAATACGTTTCCGCAATGGCGTCGATGTTCAGCAATCCATCCGGCCCTCGGTGTGCGACCGCATCGGGACGCAGGTTCCGACAACAGGCGTGCCATTGCCTTCGCCAAGACTCTTGACCACCCGCTCGAGCTTCTCGATCGTCCGACCGCCCACGAGGACGTGAAAACCCCCACGAGCGAAGCGGCGGGCCACTGCGGCACCTAAGCCCTCCTCCGATCCCACGCCCACCACAACTGCAGTCGGTTGCATGCTTCTCTCCTTTTACCCTCGTACGTCAACGCGCGCCCCAAACGGGGCGGTCGAACGGTAGCAATCTGTCAAACCAGGTATTACGCTGCGGTAACAGTCTGCTGGTTCATGCGGCCGATGATGTACACCATCAGCACCGCCAGGGCCAGAATCAGCGCCCCAAGCCACATCGAGCTATGCAGCCCCGCATAGTTGACTGCGATACCACCCGCCAGCGAGCCGAGCCCGATCGACAACTGAAACACACTCGTGTTCATCGCCTGCGCGGCTTCGGGCGCATGCAGCGTCGCGTTGTACAACCACAGCTGGGTGCCGACCGGCGCCATTCCCCACGACACCGCCCACACCAGCAGCGCCAAGCCAGCAAACAACGGGCTGGCGGCAAACGCCGCGATAGCCGCCAGCGACAGCACGAAGATCCAGACTGTTGCGACTACGGTGTTGTGCAAATTACGACCAGCGAAGGCGCCCCCTACGAAGTTTCCAACGACTGTCGCAACGCCATAGGCAAACAGGAGAATGCTCACGATCGCGGTACTGAGGTGCGTGATTTGCTCCAGATAAGGGGTGACGAAGGTATAACCTGCGTATTGACCGGCCACAATAAAAATGACAGTCAGGAAGATTCCGCGAACCTTGGGATCCTTCAGCAAACCGAAGAAATCGCGCACGTTCACACCGTGCTTCATCTTGAGCGACGGCAGAAAGACAAGCTGCAACGCGAAGCAAACGATCGCGAGCACGCTGGCACCCATAAATCCGTCGCGCCAGTCAGCATGAGCACTGATGTACGAACCGGCCGGCACTGCGATGACCGAGCCGATCGAGATGCCTGCGAACACGATTGACGAAGCCGCATGCACTTTTTCCGGTGGGACAAGCTTCGCCGCAGCAGTAATCGAGATCGCCCAAAATCCGCCGACCCCGATGCCCAGGATCACGCGCGCGATCAGCAAAGTTGCAAAGGTCTCTGCCTTCCATGACAGCACGCTGGAGATGATGAGCAGTGCCGTGAGCCCGAGCAGCACCCGCTTGCGATCGGCCCGGCCGATCGCAATGGCAGTGACTGGTGCGGCGATGAAACCAAGAATTGCGGTCGCGGTAACAGCAAGACCGGCTGTTCCTTCGGTTACGCCTAGGTCGCGACAGATCCCCGGCAACAAGCCGACGGGCAAAAACTCGGTGACGACCAGCGACAGTGCGCCGAGCGCGACGGCCAGCACACCGGGCCACGAATAGGTCGAATCACGACTGGGGTCTTTCTGTTGAGTGGGCATTGCGAATTTCCTGAACGCTTGCGATATGGGATCGATGTCGAGCGCCACATCGATGGTTCAGCGCGGGCCCGACCTGAAACATGTCAGCGTGATGGTAGCCATTCTAGTAGTTTTATGCAACCAATATTCATGAGACATTTTGGACGGAAGTGACGAACATGACTGTTGCCAGATCCAGTCTGTTCAGCGAACAGCCTTAGGCAACAGCTATCGAGTCGCCCGTACATTCTGGTTGCATTAACGAACCAGAATTGATAAGCTACTTACGCGATCTCATAACGAAACCAGATTTGGCGAATCCATCGCCGACGTTGCCCAACCCGAATCCTGGAGAACCTCATGACTTCTACTCAGAACCGACTCACGATCAAGGCGGAAACCTCTGCCTACTGGCGCATCATCATCGAGAACCCTCCGATCAATCTGTACGATCCGGAAATGTTCGCGGAGCTGAATGTCTTGATGGATAAGATCGAAGCCGATCGCGAGTTGAAGGTCGTCGTGTTCGAAAGCGCCAACCCCGACTACTTCGTGGCGCACTACGATCTCGAACGCGGCGAAGTCGTCCCCGAACAACCGGGTGCAGCTGAATTCAGCGCATGGCCGAAGTTCGTCACGCGCCTCGCGCAATCGCGCGTGGTCAGCGTGGCCAAGCTTCGCGGCCGTGCCCGCGGCCACGGCTCTGAACTGGCGCTGGCCTGCGACATGCGTTTCGCGTCGAAGGAAAAAGCCGTGCTCGCACAGGTCGAGGTCGGCGTTGCTGTGGTCCCGGGCGGCGGCGCGACAGAATGGCTTGCCGCGCTTGCTGGCCGGTCGCGCGCGCTGGAGATCATTTGCGGCGCTGACGATTTCGATGCCGACACCGCCGAAAAGTACGGCTGGGTGAATCGTTCGATCCCTGATGTGGAATTGGACGCCTTTGTCGACAATTTCGCCCGCCGCGTCGCTAGCTTCGAAAAGCGCGCCCTGGAACTCGCGAAGAAGCTCGTCAACGCGCGCGCGGGTGTTCCGACCGAGGCGGATCGCTGGTCGTCGAACCAGGCTTTTATTGGCACGACTTCGTGGCCGGAAACGCAAGCGTTAATTGGCAAGATGTATGAGAAGGGTTTGCAGCAGGATGGCGACTTTGAACTGCGCCTCGGTCACCACGTGGGTCACGTTGCGCGATAAACCGCGTCACGCCCCGGATCGGCAAGGTGGCGTCGTTATCGTGACGGCGTCGCCCGGGCTTTCAGGGCTGCGGGAAGCAGGCTCACGAAGGGCCTGCACGCAGCAAGTTTGATGGTCGGCGAGAGATCAGATCGGTCTTTCGCCAGCGCGGCAATCAGGTCATATCGCAAATACATCACCAATCAGGCGCGGTAGATCGGCGCCCCCTGAGGAGCGCCCGTCGCGCCACCATCCAGCACAATCTCCTGCGCGGTGATGTTGGACGATGCGCTCGACGCCAGAAAGAGCACTGCGTCGGCAACTTCGTCCGGCTCACCAAGGCGGTTCAGCGGAATCTTCTGCTTGAGTTTTGCTTCGAGCGAATGCATTGCCTCCTGTGACGTTGCAACGACATCCCAGATGGGTGTGCGAGTGGCGCCCGGCGTCACCTGATTCACCCGAATACCCTTAGGGGCCAATTCGGCCGCCATGACACGGGTGAGTGAGCGAACAGCACCCTTCGCTGCGGCATAGGCAGACCAGCCCGGCACTCCTTGCACAGCATGCACCGACCCATTCAAGATCACCGACGCGCCTGTCTTGAGGTGCGGAATACACGCCTGCACGGTGAAGAAAACACTGGTCAGGTTCGTGGCAATCAAGGCCTGGAACACGGCTGGCGTCGTCCCGCCCAACGGCGTCATCCCTGCCGCACCGGCGTTCACGAATACGATGTCGACCGCACCTAAATCCTTTGCGATCTGATTAACGACAGGCTCGATGGCTGCCGCGTCGCTTACGTCGAGCTCGTACGTCGACAGATGCTCGCCCAGTTCGCTTCTCGCCTGTGCAAGCGTCGATGCATTCCTGCCGGTTATAGCGACCTTCGCACCCTCGGCAATAAACCGGCGAGCCGTAGCCAAGCCGATCCCGCTATTGCCACCGGTGATCAAGGCGACTTTTCCATTGAGCGTCATCGATATCCTCTTTTGCAGAAAGCCAGTTCGTCCCATCATCCACATGAATACGGGCAGCAGATATGGACAGGTGGACTGCCTGGTCTGGCGGCAACATGGTCTCGTAACGAGTCACTGCCATTCGCAATCTTTCGGCAGATCCTCGCGAATGCTTACGCGAACAGGATCTGCCGTCAGTATCGGTCAAGCCTTTCGATAGCGCGGTGCAGGCGTACCCGTCTGCGTCGCCGCGAACAACGCGGCGCGCGCCGCATCGTACTTCGCCCACAGGCTTTCGTCGGCGACCGACGGCCAGGTGACCGCTTCTCCGTTGTCGAGACCGGCCAGCGCAGAGTCGACCATGTCTTCCGCGCTCATCACGGTCTCTGGTCGAAGCGCGGACAGCGGCACGCCGGATACGCCTTCCGACCAGATTTCAGTCGCGGTCGACGCGGGCAGCACAACCTGCACCTTCACGCCAGTCTTCGCCAGTTCATCCTGAAGACCGCGCGTAAAAGCCAGCACATAAGCCTTCGTACCGCTATAAACCGAGCTCACCGGCAACGAGTGGACAGCCAGCACCGAAGCGATGTTGATGATCACCCCGTCGTTGCGCGACAGAAATCCAGGCAGCACGGCGTGTGTGAGTCGCGTCAGCGACGTAATGTTCAGCGCCACCTGCGACGACGAATCGTTCAACGACGACTGCGCGAGCGGGCGCAGCCGGGCGAAGTCCGCATTGTTGACGAGCACATGCACGCTGGCATCGTTCGCAAGCACCGCTTCGACACTGGCGATGTCCGCGTCCTTCTCGAGGTCGGCGACAAGAACCCGAACTTTGGCGCCGTGCGTCTCGGACAGCTTGCTCGACAACGCGGCGAGGCGGTCGGCACGCCGCGCGACCAGGATGAGGTCGTAGCCGCGCGCGGCCAGACGGTCAGCATAGACAGCGCCGATACCCGAGGATGCGCCGGTCACGACGGCGGTTTTCCTGGAAGTGGACATGCATTTCTCCGCTAAATTAAGTTGAGTGCTCAATTATTTGATTGAGGGCTCAAGTTTATAGCGATATCATTGGTACTTGTCAACAGTGCTGTACTCAACCATCCTTACGTCATGGGAAAGAAACGTGATGAAACGGCTGCCTCCGCAGTCGGCGTGGGCCGAGCGCCGCGCGAAGAGAGGAGCCTTTTTGAGGATCTGGTGTGCACCAATACGTCGCTCAGGCGCGCGGCACGGCGCCTCGGTAATCTGTATGACGATGCGCTTGCGCCGTTAGGCCTGAAGGCAACGCAGGTTGGGTTATTGGCGGATATCGAACGGCTCGCGGCTGCTCGTGACCGTCAATGGCCTACCTTGCAGGATCTCGCGGGCAAGCTCGCGATCCAGATTTCGGCTGTGACGCATGCACTGCGGCCGCTGATCCGGGATGGTCTGGTGGAATTGCGCACGGATGAGCAAGACAGACGGACCAAGCGCGCCGTTTTGACGGACGTTGGCACGGCCCGCCTGCACGAATCCGTCGCCTATTGGGCAAAGGCAAACCAGCGCGTAGAACAGATATTGGGCCGCGATTCGGCTGCCAGCTTGCGCTCGCTCGCCGATCACGTGGCGTCGGATGCGTTCCTCGACGCGTATAACGATGGCCAGACTCGAATTGACAGGCGCTCCTAGTCACGCTCGTCCGCGAGTCGACGGCAAAGGTCGAGGTTGCGTGCTATCAGCCCAAAATCGACAAGACGTCAATTTGAGCGACTCCAGTGACCGTACTGGCCTTAAAACGGTCGTACGTTGCTGGCTGCCGAATGTCGCAAACTGGCCGGTCACTGCCTGACGGCGGCCGTCCACCCGAACCCATGCGTGCCATCTATGTGGAGGCAGACACCATCAGAATCATGGGGCGCTCCAGTTCTTCGACCAATTGCGGCATCTCCTCTATCTGTCCGGGTGTTGGAGCAAACTCCTCAACCCGGCGAATTTCGAAGCCCGTGTCGATCAGCGCATTCAACGTCGTACCAAGCGTTCTGTGGTACTTCAGAACGCCCTCAACAAACCAGTTTGTTCGACGTTCACCTTCGACCGAGTATCCGTTCACCGGCCAGGTTTTGCGGCCCCCTTCATCGTTGATCCAGCGCGCATGAGTTGCTGCCATAAAGATCGGATGTTCGGTCGTAAAAACCAAATGCCCATTGGGAACGAGTGCCTGGTAAATCACGCGCATGAGGCGGCCAAAATCCTGGATATAGTGGAAACTCAGCGCGCTGTAAGCCAGATCGAAAGCCTTCTCGGCAAGCTCCAACGTGTTGAGATCGGCCATACGATACTCAATCGCGGCGTCCGTCGTGCTCGCCCTAGCCCGCTCAATCATATTCTTCGACAGGTCGAGTCCAAGGACCGAAATCGCGCCTTGATCCCGCATCCAGCGGGAGGCCCAGCCAAAGCCACACCCTAGATCGACAACACGCTTGCCGTTTAGATCAGGCAGCAAGGCTTGGATTGCGCGCCATTCGGGTGCGCCGTCGAGTCCATGCACCTGCCGGGGAATCTGGCTGTAGCCCAGGAAGAACTCGGGATCGTCGTAGATGTTCTGCGCCATGTGTTGCACCGGAAGATAAAAGATAAGGCTGGTGGGCACGCCGACATACCCCATCCGGAGGGAACGCCGAAGGCAGCGGTCAGCGTGGTCGCCGTTTCGCTCGGCGGGACATTATCCTGCCCGGGCGACAACATGGCTAACCAGTTACTGGTCGGTGCCGATTGTCAGCAATCCACGCGATTATGTCGAAATTTCAAATTGGCCGATCGCTACCCGGTAGCCGGTAGCCGTCGGAAAACTCGTGCTAAGTCGTTTTTGCGCCAAGTACGCTCATTACACCCTGATTATCATGATGCTCATTGAATTGAAAAGGCGCCTGACGGAAAGGGCGTTTTACGCTTTTGGTGGGCAGTTTTCCACGAGATAATTCCGCGCGCGCCAGGCACAAATTCAAAACAAGGCTAGGACCGCCATCATGAACGATCCATTCAAACTGATAGCAATCGCCGCCGCACTGATCGCGTTCTTGTTCGCCGCGGCCGCGGACGCACAATCCGTCGTTGTCCAGTACGGCAACCTTGTCTATCGCAACGCCTCAGGCGCAACCGAAGTGCTCACGGAGACAGGGGCCGACGGGAGCCCGACGATTTCCCCGGATGGCAATCTGGTGGCCTTCACGCGCCTGCAGCCAGGCGAACGGGAGAACAAGAAGATTGCGGGTAGCGGGCCTCAGCGCGACGTTTACGTGATTCGCATCTCGGACCATGTGTCCAGGAAGATCGTTACAGCAGCGCATTCGGCACAACCTGAGAATGAGCTATCTGGCATCAACTCACTTACGTTTTCGCCGGATGGCTCGACGCTCTATTTCAACACGGCAGCGTGGGCGACATCGAAAGCGATTCATGCCGTTTCGGTTCAAGGCGGTCGCGAGCGGTTTGTTACAAACGGCAATGGCTTTGCGGTTGTCCAGCACGGTGAATACGCGGGCTACCTAGTGACGAGCCAGCACCGATACATGGAAGCCCATGGATCATGGAATCCATACGTCTTGGTGAGCCCGGAAGGCAAGGAAATCAAGGTGCTAGGGGAGTTCGGCGACGACAAATCGCGCGCCGAGATAGCGGCGCCTCAAAGTGTGGAGGGGAAGGGTGTTCCGCCGATTCCTGCAGCAGCAGGGCCCAACTCTACAAGTCCTGGCTACTCGGAAAAGGTCCAGCGGCGCGTTCGCCCGAATATCGTGTGGGCCGGCGAAACCGCCGGGCTTGAAACGATCGTCTCGGTGCGCTGCTCGCCGTCGGGCACGTTGCTTTCCGCGACAATCACACGCTCGAGCGGCGACGAGCAGTGGGATCAGGCCGTGTTGCGTGCGGTCCAGCGCTCGGACCCGATGCCTGTCGACATCGACGGCAAGGCGCCCGCTGGCTTCACGATCCCGCTACGCCCAGTTGGAGGGTAGTCCAACCTCAACGCGCCCGAGGTCGTCGCCGTCCGCCATCTTTTTCACCGCAAGGAGGCCCGAGGGCAACCCGCGAGGAGGCGATTGGCAATCCAATTTTGCTGTGAATCGATGCGGCAGACGAGTGTCCGCTGGCCGGCCGACCCCCGACGGTTGACCATCCGCGGCGTCCTTCGTACAAACGTCGCTTCGTGGCCGAGAGGAGCGATGCCCCAAATGCGACAGTGGCCGCAGCGACAAACAGCCTGTCCCATGGCCACGACCTTTTTTAGATCTCCGTTTGTTCGGAAATCTCGAGCGCATCGTCGACCTCTATGCCGAGCGCACGGAAGTTCGGGCTGAGTCGCCGTGTATGCTCGGCGCTCGGACTGCGACCTTCGGGGACCGTACAGGTCCGGTGATCCGCCTCAACCCACTCGCGGACAGCTGAGCGTCAGGCTTGCCGCTGACAGCGGGCCGTCGGATGCTCCTGACCAGCGTCGCTGATGAGTGAAGTCCTTCGGGGCGTCACTCCAATCGTCGATCCATCGACGTTTCGTTACTCGCAGCGGCCCATTGATTTGAATGTGACAATCCGTGCTTAACGGTCGTCAGTTGCAACCGTGGCTGTTGGCGGTCCGGTAGCAGGTTTGTCCGCCGGGGCCGTGAACCACGCCTTTGCCGTTCTTCGTCTGAGCTTCTCCGCCCCGATTGGTTTGCGTCGTATGCACACCATTCTGGTTCGTCTGTGACGTCCAGCCCGTACCTGTGTTCCGGTTATAGCCGCCGGCCGTCTGTCCGTTGCCGCAGACCGTCTCGCCACGGGCGTTCGTCGCACATTCTGCAAACGCATTCGTGGAAAGCATTACGCATGCCAGTAGTATTAGTTTCTTCATGGACATTTTCCTCCAAGGGCTGCGGCAGCCGATGTACTCGCCGCGCCAATTGAGGCTTCGCCTCGGGCGCTGGCCAGTATCGCGAACTGGCGGCATTGGATATCAGTTTAGGTCTTACCGGACCAGTTTTCTCCCTCAAATAGCATTCAGTCCGGCGAATTCGGGGCGACCGGCAGGCGATGCGATCGAACTGCACTGCGCAGGAGCTTTGCGGGTTCATCAGTGGTTTTGCACCCCTAAAATTGATATCCGACGAACGGTGGCCATGGACCGCGCGGGGCCGCCGACGTGACAGCACGAGTGACCGTTTGCACCGTTGGAAGCGGTCTTCGAGCGATAGCAACGCGTGTGACCGGAGAGGGTCGTGAGTGTGAGTTCGCGGATGCAGTCGGTTGCAGTCCGTTCGGGCGATGTCGCCAAGATCAGCAATGCGTCGGGCTGAAGCCGTAGACCGCAGCCGGCTTCAACGTCCTCAAAGGCCGAGATGCTCGCGTCGGCCGGTCCGCGTGGTCCGCACGATCCGGTGACTTCCCTGCTTACACACACCGCGTTGCTCGAGCGTCCGAATCCCCCGCACCGCTGCCGCTTGCCAAGCGGCGCGGAGCGCGCCCAACCTCAATTACAGCGGGCACGTTCCGCACGCACGGAACGCGAAAAGAAGACAACATGCTTCGCACGAGGCGCGGTAGCTCAGACTCCCGAGCTACCGCGCGCCACTACTACACGGCGCGCTCAGGCAACCTGGATAGCAGTGGTCCGAGACCTTCGGCAATAGTCAAATGGGAAATCACGGCATCCCGGAGCTTCGGATAAGGAAGTTCTGCGATCATCGCCGTCTGCACCGCCGCCAGCACTTCTCCCGCTTCCGAGCCGATCATCGTGAAGCCGAGAATGCGGTCGTCTTCCGCGCTGACGAGCACCTTCATGAAGCCCTGCGTTTCGTCAGTCGCTTCTGTTCGCAGCACACTGCTCATCGGTAGCGTCGCGATGCGCGCGGCGATGCCCTCGCGCCGTGCATCGGTTTCGCTCAGGCCGACGCGCGCGAGCGGCGGATCGGTGAACAGCGTGTATGGAATCAGCCGGTCGCCGGTGCTGCGATGTCCGCCCGCCATGTTGTCGCGCACGATGCGGAAGTCATCGACGGAAACATGCGTGAATTGCGGGCTTCCCGCGACCTCGCCAATTGCCCACACATCGCGCGCCGACGTTTGCAGCCGATCGTTCACGCGGATATAGCCGCGCTCATCCAGCTCGATGCCTGCCCGCTCCAAACCGATATCGACCGTGTTCGGAATGCGCCCGGCCGCGACCAGAATGTCGCTGCCCTCGATGGTCTGCTCGCCCGAAGGCGTGCGCACGGCGACGCGCACCTGCGTACCCGAGTGCCCTTCGACACGGATCGTCTGCGCGTCCAGCACGACGTCGATCTCTTCCGCGCGAAGTATGCGCAGCATTTCGTCGCCTATGTCCGCATCTTCGCGGGCCATCAGCCGGGCACCGCGCTCGATGATCGTCACGCGGCTGCCGAAGCGCCGATACGCCTGCGCCATCTCTACGCCGATATAGCCGCCGCCCATCACGATCAGATGCGATGGCGCGCGATCGAGATCCAGCGCGCCGATGTGCGTCAACGGATCGGCCGACGCCAGGCCCGGCACGTCCGGAATCGCGGCATGCGTGCCGACGTTGACCACGACCTGATCGCCGCGAAGCGTGCGGGTGCCGCCGTCATTGAACTGCACCTCGATGGTCTTCGGCCCGACGAACCGTCCGACGCCCATGATCAGCTCGGCGCCGCTCGATGCATACGCCTGTACGTGAAACGCGGCTTCCCGTTCGACCATGCCGCGTTTGCGATCGCGAACCTTCGCCATATCAACGAGTACGTGTCCCGTCGCTACCCCGAAATCGGCGGCATGCCGCGTCAGATGCGCCACGCGCGCGCTCCAGATTTCATTCTTGCTCGGCAGACACGCGACAGCGGGACACGAGCCGCCTACCCACTGCCGCTCGACCACGGCCACGCGCTGCCCCGAGCGCGCCAGATGCCACGCCAGAAGCTTGCCGCCCTGGCCACTGCCAAGAATCAACGTATCGAACTGTTCGATCTGAGACATGACCTTCTCCCAATCAGCTAACGGATGAATCGATGTGGAGCGGACGGATCCGCTCGCGAGTGTCTGCATTACTCGACGGGCGGAAAATCGACGTCGGTGTCGTTGATGCGATTGAACGTGTTGGTGAAGATCGTCATGGCAATCGCCAGCGATATCTCCGCCAGTTGCGTATCGCGATAGCCTGCCGCGCGAATGGCGGCGAGTTCGTCAGCGCCAATCGTGCCGCGCGTCGTCTGCAAAAGCCGCACGAAGCGGATCAGCGCATCGCGCCTGGGATCACCGGTCGGCTGGCCGGCGCGAATCTGTCTGAGCGCTTCCGGCGTCAGACCGGTCATCTTGCCCAGCATCACGTGCGCGGCTACGCAGTAGTCGCAACCCGTCTGCTCGCTGACCAGCAGCTTGATGGTTTCCAGATCCTGCTTGCTCAGGCTGCTGGCGGCCAGCGCGCCTTCGGCGTCGAGCGCGGCGTTCAACGTCGCGGGCGCGAGATGGCCGAGCGCCGCGAACAGATTCGGCACGCTGCCGCCCGCGATCTTGCGAACGCGTGCGTAGACGTCGGCGGTGTCGCCGGTGGCGTTGGCGACGGCGGGAATGGCGATGCGACTCATGGTGGACCTCGTTCGGTGGTGGTTAGGAGCCTCCACTTTAGAGTTGCCGGATGAGCTTGTTGAGTCGCTAAATTCTCAATATCATGCTCAAAAGTCTCATCGTGTCATTCGAGGTAAGCATGTCGATGTCGATTGATTGGCTGAGCCGCCTGCTCGGCATGATGACCGTGCGCGGTCAGCTTGAGCTTCGCTGTTCGTACGGCGCGCCGTGGGAAGTGATCTACGCCGATTCAGACGCGGGCGAGATGCCGTATCACATCGTGCTCGGCGGATCGGCCGTGCTGGAGACGCCCGGCGGCGGCAAGCCGCAACATCTGCGCGCGGGGGACATCGTGATGCTCACACACGGTTCGGCGCATACGCTTCGCGATGGCAGCGGGGCGCGGCCGAAGCCTGCCCGGCAACGCGCGGCGCTCAACCTGATCATCAGCGAAAACAAGGGCGCCGGCGAGCGTCTGGACATGCTGTGCGGACGGATCATCCTGGCGCCGCCGCATGACCGCTTCGTTCGTGCGTATCTGCCGGCGCGGCTCGTAGTCCGTACGTCGACAGCGAAGGGCAGCGGACAGGACGCGGCGCTGGAACAGTTGAATGGTCTCGTCGCGCTGATGCGCACGGAATCGATCGCCGGCAATCTCGGCGGCTACGCGATGATGAACGCGCTGTCGGCGGCGCTTTTCGCGCTGGCGTTGCGTGCGAGCGCGGAGTCCGACGAAGCGCCCGCCGGTCTGTTGACGCTCGCGGGACATTCGCGTCTGTCGCCCGCGCTCGTCGCGATCTTCAACGATCCTGCGCGTGACTGGACCCTGCCGGAACTGGCGAGTCTATGCAGCATGTCGCGCGCAACATTGATCCGTCATTTTCAGAACAAGGTGGGACGTTCACCCATCGATCTGCTGACCAGCGTCCGAATGGCGCTGGCGGCAAATGAGCTGAAGAGGCCAGGCGTATCGACCGAAGTGGTGGCCGAGACCGTCGGCTATCAATCCGTGGCGGCCTTCAGGCGTGCGTTCAGTCAGCACTTCGACATGACGCCGGCGCACTGGCGGCGCTCGAACGTGGAGACGCAGCAGGCGCGTGTAGAGGACTGAGGATACGCGCCCGCGCTCACAATCGCGTTCAGGCGGAGAACTGCATCGCTAACTCGTCGTCCTTGATGCTGGCGATGGGTTGCAGTATCGAGCTATCGAACTGCCTCGGTTCGCGCCCGCTCGCGAGAATCATCGGCAAATCGGGATTGGCGAGCGCGCCGCGTCCGACCGTCACGATGTCCGCGCCGGACCCGAGCGCATGGGCGATACGGTCGGCCGTATGCAAGCCGCCATTCGCGATGATCGTCACCTCCGGCGCGTAGCGGCGCGCCAGCGCGATGAAGCTGTCGCGCGTGCCTTCGAATGCGGGCTGCCACGCTTCGTGCTCGGTCACGTGGATGAAGTTCACGCCTGCGTCGGCGAGCGTGCCGAAGATCACTTCTGCGTCCGCCTCGCCGCCGGGCCACTTCGACGCGAAGTCGTTGACCTTGCCCTGCGAGATGCGGATGCCGACCGGCACTGCATTGCCGACGCCGAGCCGGACCGACTTCACGACATCGACGAGCAGTTGTACTCGCGCCCTCGTGCTGCCACCCCAACGGTCGTTTCTGAGATTCGTGTGTGCGCCCAGAAACTGGTCGAGCAGATAGCCATTCGCGCCGTGAATTTCCACACCGTTGAATCCCCCGATATTCACCGCGCGCTGCGCCGCCTGCACGAAGCCCCGGATCGCTTCATCGATCTCGGCATCCGTCATCTGCCTGGGCTCGGGATACGGTCCATCGCCGTAATAGAACGCCATCTGTTCGCCTTTGGGCCGAACGGCCGATGGCGCCACCGTGTGCTTGCGATAAACATTGCCCTGACTCAGCGCGCCTGCGTGCATCAGTTGCGCGAATACGCGTGCGCCATGTGCCTGCATGTCGCGATTGAAGGCTGCCCATGCGCGCGCCTGTTCGTCATCGGCCAGGCCAGGCTGAAAACGGTATCCTTGCGAAAACGCCTTGTCGGTATAGATACCTTCTGTCGTTACGAGGCCGAAGCCGCCTTTCGCGAACCGACCGTAGTAGTCGAACATCGTCTGTGTCGGATGGCCGTATTCGGTGGCCGTGATGCGCGTCATCGGGGCGACTGCGATGCGGTTGCGCACTGCAATGCCGTTGCCGGCGTACGGGGTAAGGATCTGCGAGGTGAAGTCGTTCATTTCGCGGCTCTTCAAGGAAGGAAAGTGACTTCATCCTAGGCGTTGGGAGGGCGGGAAAACAGACGTCGAATGGTGAAGCCGCCGTAACGTTATCGGATATAAACCATGTTCCTTCCAGACGTTCGAACCTTCCTCGCGGTTGCGTCGGCGGGCAGTCTTTCCGCTGCGGCGCGCCAGCTCGACGTCGTCCCCATGCAGGTATCGCGTCGCATCGCCGTGCTGGAAGAAGATCTCGGCGTGCGTCTTTTTCATCGGACGACCCGATCGCTCACGCTGACTGCCGAAGGTGAAGCGTTCGTCCCATTTGCCACGGCGATGGTGGATGCGGAATCCGGCGCGCGCGCCGAGCTCAGCCCGTCGGAGGGAAAGGCGTCGGGTGTGCTTCGTTTGACGGCGCCAAGCGGGTTCGGACAATCCGTCGTGCTGCCCATGCTTGCGAGTTTGCTTGAAGCCAATCCGGAGCTTCGCATCGACCTCGATCTTTCGGATCGTCAGGTGGATATCGTCGGGCAGGGCCTCGACGTGGCCTTGCGGATTGCGCCGTTGGAGGACTCCGAGCTGGTGGCGAAGAAGATCGCTCCCAATCCTCGCCTCGTTTGCGCCGCGCCGTCCTATCTGAAGAAACACGGACGACCTTCGACGGTTGCCGACCTGGACAATCACGCCTGTATCCGACTGAGTACCGTGCGACGGTGGCCGCTTGTCGTCGACGGAGCGCTGACTCGCAAGCGCGTGGATGCTTGTTTCACCACGACCAGTGTCGAAGCGGCGCGAACCGCTGCCGTGCAAGGGCTCGGACTCGCGCAGTTGACGTATTGGGACGTCTTCCGGCAATTAGCCGACAACTCGCTGGTGCAGATTCATTTGGAGGATGCGGCGATGGAGGACTTGTCGGTCTGGGCGGTGATGCCGAGCAGGCGATACGTTCCAAACAGGGTGAGCGTCTTTCTCGGCGCGCTGCAAAGTCAGATCGCCGAACTCAGCGAAGGACTCCGACGCTGAGCACAGCCTACCTCCGATTTCGGGGCGTTGCCCCTTTCCCGCGAAGGCGATGGGCAGTCGAGTGGCGTCTTGCCGAACTGACTAATCAAACAGAAAATGCAATATCAAGACAACCTGGTCCGGCAAAACAGTAACTATCGGCAGCGGAAATCCCGGGGCGCAGTTTAATACTGCATCAGCGATTTGAAGTCGGCGACGACAACGCCGGTGCAGGCCCCAAAGATACAAGTCAGATAGCCAACCCAACCTAGCATGAACAAGCTCCACACATGCACGCGATCGCCCCAAGACGCAAAAGCGCCACCACTCTCCCCCCTTCACGCGGCGCCGCCTCAAAGAATGCCCGCTAAATATCGACGATCGCGCGCACTAACTTGAAGAGGTCAATGCTCGACTTCCGGATTCATATCGAGCGCAAAAGGACCACAACTGAATTGATCTTTCAGGAACTCGAGGCACACCCTCACCTTCGCAGAATTCGCTGACCTGCTGCTCAGGACCGCCCAGATGTCGGCGGGCTCCGAGTACTGCGCCAGGACGCGCACCGCCTGTCCGCTGCGAATCGCATCGGCAATATCCCATACCGACAGCAAACAGATGCCTTTCCCGTCGAGACACCAGTTTCGGACTACGTCGCTCATGTTCGATCCGAAGCGGCTCGTCACTTTCACGGATTCGAAGCCCTTCGGCCCCTCGAGACGCCAGGTGCCGAACGCCTGCTCACGCTCCCGGTACAGCAGGCATTCGTGTTCCGCGAGTTCGGCCAGCGAAGCCGGAGCGCCGTGCCGGCTCAGGTAGTCCGGCGCGGCAACCAGCAAGCGGCGGTTGCTGGCGAGGCGATGCGCTATCAGCTGCGGCTGCGTCGGATCCCCGAAGCGAATGTCGATGTCGATATTCTCGTTGATGAGATCGGTGCGCCGGTCGAGCAGCTCCAGCCAGACATCGAGCTTCGGATACTGATTGCCCAGACTCGAAAGGATCGGCGCGACATGCAGCCGGCCCAGACGCAGGCTCGTGCTGATGCGCAGCAGTCCGGAGAGTTCGCTGCGCGTGCTTTGCAAAGTCTCCGTCATCGACGTCACGTCTTCCAGAATCCTTCGCGCCCATTGATAGGCGATCTCGCCATCTGCGGTGATCGCGACACGCCGCGTGGTGCGATGAAACAGCCGCACTGCAAGCGTCGCTTCGAGAATCGCAATCCGCTTGCTGACGTGCGCCGGCGTGGTGCCAAGCTCTTTTGCCACGGCGGCAAAACTCGCCCGCCGCGCCGCGATGCAAAAGACTTTCAGGTCGTCGATATCCATACACCGATTCTAAACGAAGTGTGAATGATGAAACAACGAAAGCTCCGTTGATATCCAAAGTGTTGTCTATAGAATCGCCTCAGATGCTGCCTTCGAGGCGGACTTTCACAACAGTGGAGACAACGATGAAATACGCATCAGGCGTTCAGGCTGGCGACGCGGCGTCCGCGACCGCGCGCCGCACGCGCGCTCGCTTCGGCATTCTCGGATTGCTCGCAGTCGGCACGATGATCAACTATCTCGACCGCAGCGTCGCTGGCATCGCCGCGCCGAACATGAGCCACGACCTCGGACTGACTCCCGCGACGATGGGTGTCATCTTCTCGGCGTTCTCGTGGACCTATACGGCTTCGCAGATTCCGGGCGGCATTCTGCTCGACCGCATCGGCACCAAATGGACGTATTTCTTCGCCCTGACGCTGTGGTCGCTCTTCACCGGCCTGCAAGGGCTGGCGCTGGGCTTCGTCACGCTGCTGATCCTGCGCCTCCTGGTGGGCATGGCCGAAGCGCCCTGCTTTCCGACCAACAGCCGGGTCGTCGCCACCTGGTTTCCACAGAGCGAGCGGGCACGCGCGACAGGCGTCTACACGTTCGCGGAATACGCGGGGCTGGCATTCCTCAGCCCGCTTCTCTTCTGGCTCGAGCACCGTTACGGATGGCGCGCGCTGTTCGGAATCGTGGGCGCTGTGGGGATCGTTTTCGGCTGGATCTGGCTCGCGCGCTTCAGGGAACCGCATGAGTCCAGCCGTGCGAATCGCGCGGAACTGCAACATATCGAAGCCGGCGGCGGCGTGGTGAGTAGCGGCCGCATCCATGTGCGCTTTCAGTGGTCGCACCTCGTCGCGATCCTGAAAGAGCGCCGCATGCTCGGCATCTGCATCGCACAGTTCGCGAGCAATGCGACCAACGTTTTCTTTCTCACGTGGTTTCCGACCTATCTGGTGACGGAACGCCATATGCCCTGGCTCAAGGTCGGGATACTCGCCGTGCTGCCCTTTATCGCGGCTTCCGTCGGCACGCTCGCGGGCGGCTGGATTTCCGACGCGATGCTTCGTCGAGGCATGTCGCTCAACTGGGCCCGCAAGCTGCCTGTGACGGCGGGCCTCCTCACCGGATCGACCATTGTCCTCGCGAACTTCGTCGACTCGACGGAAGCGGTGATCGCCATTCTGTGCGTCGCGTACTTTTCGCAGGGACTCTCGGCGCTGGCGTGGATGATCGTCTCCGATATCGCGCCGAAAGGACTGCTCGGCCTGAGCGGCGGCATCTTCAACCTGTTCGCGAATGCTTCCGGAATCGTGACGCCGCTCGTCATCGGGCTGATCGTCAACGCCACCGGATCGTTCGTGTATGCGCTGGCGTTCGTCTCCGCCATCACCCTGGTGGGCGCGTTCTGCTACCTCTTCGTGGTCGGCGACATCAAGCGCATCGAACTCGAAGCCTCTTCTTTCGAAAGCAAGGATGTCAATCAATGAACGCATTTCGAATCGGCGTAGCGCACCTCACCGCGCTGGAACTGAATCCGTCCGAACTCGTGATGGAGAGCGCGAGAGCAGGCTTCACCGCAGTCGGACTGCGCACCAGTCCCGTGGCGCCGGGCGCAATCCACTATCCGCTGAAGGCCGGCAGCGCTGAACATCGCCGGCTCGCCCGCTTGCTCGACGATCACGGCATGACCGTTCGCGAGGTCGAGTTCATCCCGATTCTGCCGGAGATCGTCGTCTCCTCTTACGAAGCGATGTTCGAAGCGGCAGCGGGACTGGGCGCGCAGACCGTGACCGTGTCCGGTGACGACAGCGACTTTTCGCGCCTCGTCGCAAACTTCGTGGCGCTGTGCGACCTCGCCGCGGGCTTCGGCTTGCGGATCGATCTCGAGTTCATGCGCTGGCGGCATGTCGGCACCCTCGGCGACGCGCGACGCGTGCTCGACGCCGCCGAAAGGCCGAACGGCTCGATTCTGGTCGATGCATTGCATCTGATGCGCTCCGGAGGCACGCCTGCCGATGTGAGTGAACTCCCGGCCGCGTACCTGCACGCAGTCCAGATTTGCGACGCGCCAGCGGTCTCGCCGGTGGGCGACGACGCGATCATCCGGGAGGCGCGCGAGGGCCGCCTGCCGCCCGGCCAGGGTGCGTTGCCGCTCGCGGGGCTAATGCGTTCACTACCGTCCCATACGCTCATCAGCGCCGAAATGCCGTTCGCGGCGCTCAAGGCCGCCGAACGGCTCGCGCTGGCGTTCAAGGCATCGAAGCAAGTGATCGAGCAAAGCCTGCTTGACGAGCAGCGGTCGGCCTGAGCGCGTCCCTGTTTTCCAACGAACCTGAAAATCTCAATCATGAGCAAAATGCCCGTAGCCGTGATCGGCGCTGGATTGATCGGCAAGGTACATATCGACCTGGCCGCCAGGCATGACGAAGTATCACTCGCGGCAATCGCCGATCCGACCGATGCGGCCAAACAAATGGCTGCGTCCTTCAACGTACCGTGGTTTGCGGACTACCGGGCGATGCTCGATACCGTGAAGCCGAAAGGCGTGGTCATCGCGACGCCCAACGCCACGCATGCGCGCATCGCGCTCGATTGCATCGAGCGCGGCGTTGCGGTGATCGTGGAGAAGCCGATCGCGCATACGGTCGAGGACGCAAAGCGCATCAGCGACGCTTCCCGCGAGTTCCGGATCCCGGTGCTCGTGGGCCACCAGCGGCGACACAATCCGATCGTGCGCCGTGCGCGCGAGATCGTCGCATCGGGGCGCCTCGGAAAGCCTGTGAGCGCAACGGCCCTGTGCACCTGGCTCAAGCCCGATGACTACTTCAATACCTCGTGGCGACGCACGGAAGGCGGCGGCCCGATCCTCATCAATCTGATCCACGATATCGATTTGCTTCGTCATCTCTTCGGCGACCTCGAGAGCCTTCAGGCGGTCACATCGAATGAGACGCGTGGATTCGAAGTTGAAGACACCGCGGCAGTCGTGCTGAAGTTTCGCAACGGAGCGCTCGCGACGGTCAGCGTAAGCGATACCGTCGCGGCACCGTGGAACTACGACCTCGCTGCAGGAGAAGTCGAACGCTTCCCGCGTCAGGACGTCAATTCCCACTACCTCTGCGGTACAGACGCTTCACTGACGCTTCCGCGGCTCGAACTGTGGGAATACCGCAGCGGTAAAGGATGGCATGACCCGTTGACGCGGGAACGCACCGCGCCCCATGCCGGCTGCCCCTACACCGAGCAGCTTCGTCATTTCCGGGCGGTGGTCGATGGTACTGAGGCACCGATCTGCTCGGCGCTCGACGGACTGCGCACGCTCGAAGCAACTACGGCCGTGCATGTCGCCGCGAAGTCGGGAAGCACTGTGTACCTGCCCGGCGATTGACTGCATGACGCTTGTCGACGCAAAAGCGCCGGAGCCTGAAACGAGATCGCGATGCACCGTCTGATGCATCGCTGTCCGATGTCGTTTCGCGTTCAGAGCAGACGCGGGTCTTGCGCCTGAGGAACCGGTTGCCCAGGCCACGATACCGGAATGTGCAGATCCTTCAGGATCGCGGCGAGGCCGGGCAACGACGCCGGAATGGACGGCGGCAATGGACCGGGGTTGCCGTTCGGCGGCAGGGTGATCGTGGCGATGCCGCCGCGAATGGAGGACATCGCATCGCGATGCAGGGTGTCGGTGCGCGGCAGATCGTTGATGGTCAGCGTAGTCATGGCTGGTCTCCTGGCAAAAATAAAGTGAATGGCGTGAAAGTCGCCACCCGGTCTTCTGCATAGGGCGTGCCAATGAGCGTGCAAGACATCGATTTCCGGCTTGTGTCGAATTTTATGCGCAGGTTCAGGTTGCTCGAAGTCGAATTCGCGCGCGTGTTCGCCTCACGCGATGGGCGCGAACAACAGTCCGATCGTGTGATGTCGGCAAACGCCAGACATTTTCAAGTGAGCTCTAACGATCGTACGAATATGCGCGACTGAAGGGCGCCGACGCGTGGCGCAGTGCATCGCGCAGGGCGACGCACTGCGTGATGCCCGAACTGCGCGCCTCTTCGAAACCGCCCTCCCCGGCGCTCACCGCGACGACGCGATGCGCAGGCGTCGCGAGCGTATGAAGCGCCATCGCATAGCGCGACTCGCTTGCACCCGATGACAGAATCGATGAGAAGTACGTAACACCTTCGTCGCCGAGCTTGTCGGCGATGGCGTCGTTCAGGCGCGCGGCATCGAGGTCGCTCACCAGCGCAAGCGGATAGCCGTCGTCACGCATGGTCTGCAGGAAGCGTTTGAGGGAGGCGTCATGCACGTGCGCCGCCTGTTTCGTGTCCTTGCCGCCTGCGGTCCAGACGGAGTCCATGTTCGCCACGATCGCGTCGATTGCCATTTGCTGTCTCCCAGAGTCGCTGAATGCGTGTGTCGCCAGAGGTATGAGCGCTATTGACGACTTCGAGAGCAAAACTATAAGGCCCCTGAAATATTTGCGCTATTTAGCATTTATAACCGACTCATAAGTTTTCACTAATGTGAGAGACGACGACCTTCCGTCAGTCGAGGTCAGAGCCGCCCGCGCAGGGCGTGACTTTGACCGGCGGCATGCCGCCGGTCAAAGTCGACTGCGCGCGACGTCAGCCGCGCGACACGATGGCGTGGCGCAATTCCTGATAGCTGCGCAATCCGGCGACGCCGAGTTCGCGGCCCATGCCGCTCAGGCCGAGTCCGCCCCAGCACACCTGCGGAAAGATCAGTTGTGGCGTGTTGATCCACACGAGGCCCGCGCGCAGCGCTCGGCGATAGCGGCGCGCGGCATCTTCATCGCGCGTCACGACGGTCGCGACGAGTCCGTACCGCGTGTCGTTGGCGAGCGCGATGGCTTCGTCGTCGGTGCGGAAGGATTTCACGCACGCGACCGGTCCGAACACCTCTTCGGTCCATAACACGTTCGCCGTATCCGGTTCCGCGATGACCACGGGCGCCATGAAAAAGCCTTCTGCGCAGGCATTTTCGAGCGCACCGCTGAACGCGACAGCCGCGCCGCCCGCGATGCCTTGCTCGAGCAGCGCCTGAACGCGCTCACGCTGGGCGCGCGACACGAGCGGCCCCATCGCGACATTGTCGATGTGAGGCGGCGCGACTACGAGCGCGCGCACGGCCGCTTCGAAAGCCGCGACGAACTTGCGATAGACATCGTCGTGCACGATGATGCGCGACGTGGCCGAGCACATCTGCCCCGCGTTCGTGAACGCGCCGCCCACCGCGAGCGCGACCGCATGCTCGACGTCCGCGTCGGCGCGCACGATCAGCGCGGACTTGCCGCCGAGTTCGAGCGTCAGCCGCTTCATGTCCTGCGCAGCGGCCTGCATGACCTTGCGGCCGACCGCCGTGCTGCCGGTGAACGAAATCTTGTCGACGAGCTGATGCGCCGCGAGCAGCGCGCCCACCTCGCCGCCGCCGTTCACGAGATTCACGACGCCATCGGGCACGCCCGCCGCCGTCATGATCTCCGCGAGCCGATGCTCGACCGGCGAGGTGAATTCGGACGGTTTCAGCACTGCCGTGCAGCCGGCCGCGAGCGCGGGCGCGATCTTCCACGCGGTCGTGACCATCGGGAAATTCCACGGCACGATCAGTGCGGCCACGCCCACCGCTTCGTAATGCCGTTCGCCTGTCACGGTGTCGTCGGGCAGCGCGAGCGTATCGGCGGCGAAGAGCGACGCGTCGGCGCACAGGTCCGCGTAGTAATCGAAAGTGGCGATGGCGTCGCTCACGTCGGTGTCGGCTTCGAGCGGCGGCTTGCCGCTCACCCGCTGCTGCATCGAAGAGAGCTGCGCGCGGTTCGCCGCGAGCAGCTCGGCGATCCCGCGCAACACCTTGCCGCGCGCGGCGGGCGGCTGGTTGCGCCATGCATCGAGCGCGCCGTGCGCGGCACTCACGGCGGCATCGACTTGCGCGGCATCGGCGTGTTCCTGCCAGCCGATGATCTCGCCCGTGGAAGCATTGTGGATCGCGTTGCCCGCTTCCCGGTTCGACGCGTCGACACGCATGCCCGCGATCGTCGCGGCGGGCAGCGCGAATGAAGTGTGATTGGTCATGATCGTCCTCGCGTGGTTCATCGGTAGGCGACGCCCGGCATCACGCAGAGCATCTCGAACGCGAGATTGGCGCCGACGAGCGCGGTCGTGCCGGCCTGATCGTAAGGCGGCGAGACCTCGACGAGATCCGCGCCCACGACGTTGAGCCCTTTCATGCCGCGCACGATTTCGAGGCCCTGCTGCACGCTCAGGCCGCCCACTTCGGGCGTGCCGGTGCCGGGTGCGAACGCGGGATCGAGCCCGTCGATATCGAAGCTCAGATACACGGGCGTGTCGCCCACGCGCGCGCGCACTTCTTCCATCAGCGGCGCGAGCGAGCGGTTCCAGCACGCTTCGGCCTGCACCACGGTGAAGCCCTGTTCGCGGCACCAGTCGAAGTCGTCGGCGTGATAGCCGGTGCCGCGCAAACCGATCTGCGTGACCTTGTCGCACCGGAGCAGGCCGTCTTCGACCGCGCGGCGAAACGGCGTGCCGTGCGCGATCTTCTCGCCGAACATCGTGTCGTTGACGTCGGCATGCGCGTCCACGTGCACCACGGCGACCTTGCCGTATTTCTTGTGCAACGCGCGCAGGATCGGCCACGCGATCGTGTGATCGCCGCCGAGCGTGATCGGACGGCAGCCGTTTGCGACGATCGCGTCGTAAGCCGACTCGATCAGACGCATCGAGTCCTTCAGGTCGTACGGGTTCGTGGCTACATCGCCCAGATCGGCCACTTGCAGCGAATCGAAGGGCGCGGCGCGCGTCGCCATGTTGTAGGGGCGCAGCAGCACGGATTCCGAGCGGATCTGGCGCGGCCCGAAGCGCGCGCCCGAGCGGTTCGACGTGCCGATATCGAGCGGCACGCCGACGAAACATGCGTCGAGGCCATCGGCGCTGGCCGCCTGCGGCAGGCGCATCATCGTCGCGATGCCGCCGAAGCGCGGCATGTCGTTGCCGCCGAGCGGCTGGTTGAGTTCGCGCTGCATGGGAGTCTCCCGTCATCGTAATGTGGACGGGCCGATGTTAGGCGACGCCTGCGCCGCGCGAATCACGAAGTGGGAATGTTTACATCGAACCCGGTCTATGTGAACGGGCCTTCAGAGCGCTGCCAGACGGGAGCAAGTCTGGCCCCACGCGATCAGGTCGCGCTTGGTGCGCACGCCGAGCTTCGCGAACGCGCGCTTCACATACGACTCGGCCGTGCCGATTCGCACGCCGATGATCTCAGCGGCTTCCGGCACCGTGCGGCCCGTGATGAGGTGCGCGCAGATTTCGTACTCGCGTTTGGACAGACGCACGTGGTCGGCGGCGATGCGCGCATCGAATTGCGCGAGCGGATGCAGGAACGATGTGGGATGCGCGACACGTCGCGCGGCGCTCGTCGAGGCGTGAAGCTCCAGCAGCGGAAACAGAAATTCGCTCACCTTGCGAAAGCGGTTCATCTCGGCGAGCGTGAACGGCGGCGCATCGAGCGCGCGTTCGAGCGCGATCGAATCCTGCGCGTGCGGCGTGCCGCGCGCGAGCACGCATTCGTGCGCGATCAGCGCTTCGTCGAAGAGGCGCTGACGAAATTCGCCGGGCGGTATCGCGCCGATGTCGCGCACCACGAGCAGCGTGCCGATCTTGCCGCGAATGCCCGCGAAAAGCGGATCGCTGTCGTAGAAGCGGTCGTAGTAGAGCGTCATGACTTCGGAGATCACGCCGCTGTCCATGCCCACGCCGCTGCTGCCGATCCATTCGCGGCGAAAGCCGGTGGGCCTGCTGTGATCGACACGCGAGCGCTCGATGTGCACGACATTGAGCGGCACGATTTCATTGAGAAACAGCGTGAGACGCGGCACGAAATCGGGTGTGCCGACCGCTTCGATCACTTGCCCGAGCGCCTTGAACGAAAGCGGAAAGTCGGCTGAGTCGCGGTTGAGCGGGGGTACGTTGAGCAGCATTGCGCGCCCCAGAGAAAAGGCAGTCCGATTTTAGCCCATGCGCCGCAATGCCCGCCACACGGGGTTTCCAGCGAATACTCCGCGCGCTCTACGTGTTTACCCGCGAATCAGGAAACACGTTTTGCCTCCCCTGAGGGGGGGCATACCGGGGCGTCCCGAATCGGTAACTTTCCTCCACCGATTCAATTGAAAACCGACGCAATCAAGGACGCACATGAGCAAGCTGATTCAGGACATCGCGCCGCTGGGCGCAGGCATTGGCCAATTCACGAAGCTGGACTACGGCATGGACGAAAGCGACTGGCGCGCTGCGCAAGGCCAGAACGGCAACTACGTGATCGGCTGGTGGGAAGGCAAGGTCGGCGCCGTCGATTTCCCCGCGACGACCGCCGACGAAGCCGTGTGGCTCGTCGAAGGCAGGATCGCGCTGACCGACGTGAACGGCGGCCGCAAGGAGTTCGAAGCGGGACAGGGATATCTCTTGCCGGCGGGCTTCGCGGGCCGCTGGGAAACCATCGAAGACGCGAAGAAGTTCTACATCGTGCTCGAACCGCAGCAATAACCGTCGTCGAACGCCGCCGCCCGCACGGCAGCCGAACAGGAGACCAGGCATGAACGACCGCGCCCAATTTCTCGAAGCGGAGGTGGCCGCGCCCGCGCTCAGCGTCGAAGAAGCGCTCGCCCACACGAAGCTCTTTCCCTACTGGCTCGACAATCCCGCCGAGCCGCCCGCCGAAGCCGCGCTCACGAGCGAGACGCGCGCCGATCTGCTGATCGTCGGCGGCGGCTTCACCGGCCTGTGGGCCGCGGTGCAGGCGAAGGAGCAGATGCCCGAACTCGATGTCGTGCTGATCGAAGCGGGACAGGTCGCGCACGGCGCGTCGGGGCGCGCGGGCGGCATCATTTCGACCTCGGTGATGCACGGCCTGCCCAACGCCGTGCGGGTGTTTCCGAACGATATCGCCGAGCTGGAGGAATTCGGGCAGCGCAATCTCGATGGCTTCGAAGCGACGCTCAAGCGCTACGACATCGACGCCGACATCGAATGGAACGGCGAGATGACGGTGGCGGTCGACCCCGATCACGTCGATCATCTGCGCGCCGATTTCGACCTGCACAAGTCTTACGGCCACGATGTCGAACTGCTCGACGCGGCGGCCACGCGCGCGCAGCTCGATTCGCCGCTGTTCGCGGGCGCGCTCTGGTCGCGCAACCGCAGCGGCATCGTGCATCCGGCCAAGCTCGCGTGGGGCCTCAAGCGCGCGGCGCTCAAGCTCGGGGTGCGGCTCTACGAAAACACGCCGCTGATGAGCGTGAGCGACGAAGGCGCGAGCGTCTTCGTGAAGACGCCCGCGGGCACGGTGCGCGCGACGCGCGTGCTGTTCGGCAGCGGCACCGCGAAGGTCGGCATTGCGGATATCAACCGGCGCGTGCTGCAGGTGCGCGATCACGTGCTCGCCACCGAGCCGCTCACCGACGAACAACTCTCGCGCATCGGCTGGGCGCAGCGTCAGGGCATTTACGACACGCGCACGCAGCTCAACTATTTCCGTCTCACGAAGAACAACAACATCATCTTCGGCGGCCTCGTGAGCTATCACTTCGATGGCGATCCCAATCCGCCGGGCGACCAGAACCGCGAAACGTATTACCGGCTCGCGCAGGCGTTCTACACGACCTTTCCGCAATTGAGCGACGTGCGCTTCTCGCATGCGTGGGGCGGCCCGATCGATTACTGTTCGCGCGGTTCGGTGTTCGCGAAGCGCTATCTCGGCGACAAGGCCGTGTTCGTCGCGGGCTACACGGGTTTCGGCGTGGCCGCGAGCCGCTTCGGCGCGTTCATGGGCCTGAACATCCTGTTCGATCGCGACAGCCCCGAGCGCGCGCTCGATATCGCCAATCAAAGCCCCACCTACATTCCGCCCGAGCCGGTGCGCTGGCTGGCCGCGAAGGTGACCTTCCACGCGTTCGACGGCGCCGATGCCGAAGGCGGCTGGAAACGCGCGTGGATCAAGGGCATCAAGGCGATGGGTTTCCCCATGTGAACGCGGCGTTGCCAACGCGAGCCATCCGCATGTTCTCCAATACTTCCGATCTCGACCTGCGCCTCGTGCGCGTCTTTCTCGCCGTGGTCGACGCACGCGGCATCACCGCCGCCGAAGCGACGCTCGGCGTGCGCCAGTCGACCATCAGCTCGCAGCTTTCCGCGCTGGAGGCGCGCATGGGCTTCAGGCTGTGCGAGCGCGGGCGCGGCGGCTTCCGGCTCACGTCGAAGGGCGAGCGCTTCGTCGCATCGGCGCGCGCGCTGATCGCCGCGACCTCGCAGTTCGTCGCACAGGTGCGCGATATCGACCGCAAGCTCGTGGGCACCTTGTCGATCGGTCTGATCGGCCAGGCGTCGCACGTCGAGAACGCGCGCCTCGCCGAAGCGATCGGCGCATTCCGCAAGCGCGATCAGGCCGTGCGCTTCGCGATGCACGTCGCGCCGCCGCAGGAACTCGAAGAGAGCCTCGTCAATTCGCAACTCGATCTCGCGATCGGTTACTTCTGGCATCGGGTCGCGGGGCTGTCGTACAGCCGCCTGTTCAGCGAACGGCAGGTGATCTGCTGCGGGCGCGGTCATCCGCTCTTTCATGGCGGACCGGATGTGACGCTCGACCAGTTGCGCGCGCACGACTGGATCTGGCGCAGCTATCCCGTGCCCGAGGAACTCGCGAGCATCGGCGAGCGCAGGGTGACGGCCATCGCGGACAGCATCGATGCGGCCACCGTGCTGATTCTGTCGGGCAGTCATATCGGCTATCTGCCCGCGCATCACGCGGAAAGCTTCGAGCGGCGCGGCCTGATCCGCGTGCTCGGGCGCACCGCGTTCGGCTTCGACGTGCCGCTGCATCTCGCGATGAAGCGCGGCACGGCCGACCAGCCGATCGTGCGAGCGTTCTGTGAGGACCTTTTCGGCGTCTATGGCACGCGTGCGCACGAGCGTGACGTCCGCGTGAAACACGCCTGAACTAGCAGTGGAAGCATGAGCATGGTTTATTCGAGTGCATCAGAGTGACCGCCACATAACGACAGTGCGGTAGCAGGCGCGACGCGCCTGACGACACCTAAAGGAGCGAGACAATATGGCTGACAGCACGAGCATCACGCAGATCGAAACATTCGGTTTCGAGCGCATTCCCGACGCGTCGCGATATGCGCGGCCCATCGATCTATTCCGGCTGCTGTTCGGCGGCTGCAACACGTTTTCGACATCGGTGCTCGGCAGCTTTCCGATCCTCGTCGGCCTCTCGTTCGAGGCGAGCCTGTGGGCGATCATCCTCGGCGTGCTCGCGGGCACCTGCATCCTCGCGCCGATGAGCCTGTTCGGGCCGCGCAACGGCACGAGCGATCCGGTTTCGTCGGGCGCGCACTTCGGCATTCACGGGCGGATCGTCGGCTCGTTTCTCGCGGTGCTGACCTCGGTCGCGTTCTTCTCGCTCGCGGTGTGGAGTTCGGGCGACGCCCTCGTGGGCGGCGCGCACGACATGGTCGGCCTGCCCGTCAATCCGTGGACGCTCGGCACGGCGTACATGGTGTTCGCCGTGCTCGTGCTGATCGTGTGCATCTACGGCTTTCGCTTCATGCTGTGGGTGAACAAGATCGCGGTATGGGCGGCGAGCCTCATGTTCGTGCTCGGCGCGTTCGCCTTCGCGAACGCCTTCGACATGCACTACGCGGGCACGCTCCAGCACGGCAGCGCGGGCTTCTGGGCCGCGTTCATCGGCGCTGCGCTGGTGGCGCTCAGCAATCCGGTGTCGTTCGCTTCGACGCTCGGCGACTGGGCGCGCTACATTCCGCAAGCAACGCCGCGTCATCGCGTGATGGGCGCCGTGTTCGTCGCGCAGATCGCGACCTTCGTGCCGTTCTTCTTCGGCCTCGTCACCGCGACGATCATCGCGACGAAGGCGCCGAGCTACATCAGCGCGAACGACTACGTGGGCGGCCTGCTCGCCGTGTCGCCGCGCTGGTTCCTCTTGCCGATGTGCCTCATCGCGATCATCGGCGGGATGTCGACGGGCACGACCGCGCTCTACGGCACGGGCCTCGACATGTCGAGCATGTTTCCGCGCTTCCTCAACCGGGTGCGCGCGACGATGCTGATCGGCACGCTCGCCATCGGCTTCATTTTCGTCGGCCGCTTTGCGTTCAATCTCGTCGAAAGCGTGGCGACGTTCTCAACGCTCATCTGCACCTTCAGTTGCCCGTGGATGGCGATCATGGTGATCGGCTTCCTGCAGCGCCGCGGCTTCTATCTCGCCGACGATCTGCAGGTGTTCAACCGCGGCGGCCGCGGCGGCCATTACTGGTTCACGCATGGCTGGAACTGGCGCGCAATGGGCGCGTGGCTGCCGGCGGCGTTCGTCGGCCTCGCGTTCGTGAATCTGCCGGGGCAGTTCGTCGGGCCGCTCGGCGCGCTCGCGGGCGGCTGCGATCTGAGCGTGCCGGTGTCGTTCGCCGTCGGCGGGGTGCTGTATCTGGCGATGCTGTGGCGCTTTCCCGAACCCGACGCCGTGTACGGCCCGCAAGGACGCCGGTTCTTCGGCGCACGGCAGCAGCGACAGCGCGGGCGCAACGCCGCGCCGGTCGCCGTGGGCTCGCGCGTGCATAACCTCGCGAGGAGTCGCGAGCAGGCCGAGTGACACCGCAGTTCAAGACCTGAAGCGCGGGCGCGCGATGCGCGTCGCGCGCTCCGTCCGGCACGCTTCACATTCGACGTCGACTCGACGGGTCGGATTTCATCGAGCCGGCTGGCGCGGCGTCCATCGCTACGACGAGCGACTCGGTACCACACCGAAAAATCGATTGTTCAGGCTTCGCCCTTCATCTCGCGCAGATGCTTGTATACCGTCGCGCGTCCCATCCCGAGCACCTTGGCGACATAGTTGGCTGAGCTCTTGCCCTTGAACGCGCCCTGAGCATGCAGCGCTTCGACGAGTTCGCGCCGGTGATCGCGCGTGAGCGAGTTGAGCGCAATCTGCCGCTCGCGGAGCCACCCGTGCAGGAAGGTGTTGATACGCTCCTGCCAATCGTCCTTGAACAGCTCGACAGGCTGTGCCACGACGCCCGCACCGCGCAGGAAGAGATCGAGCGTGGAGCGGATGTCGTCGAAGGCTGCAATGTTGAAGTTGATGCACATCACGCCTGCGGCATTGCCCGCATCGTCGAACAGCACCGTACTCATGCAGCGCATGCGGCGTCCGTCCCAGTTGAGCTTCTCATAGGGACCAACACGGCGCTCGCGCGCAGTTTCCTCGACGTCTTCCAGCGCCGAGTCATCGCCAATCTCGCGCTTGGAGAGATTGTTCGACAGATACGCGATCGTCTGGTCGGAGAGATCGTGAATCACCACTTCCGCATAGGGGAAGAAAAGCGTCGTGATGCTGTCCGCGATGTGCGCATAGCGCGCGAGCAGCGCTTCGCGGGCGGATTGAACGGGCGTGGGCGTCTTGCGTCGTGGCATGGAAGTAGAGATCAGTTCGGGCCGTCGAAGGCCGATCATACCGCCAGCGCCGCCGCGCGCCGCTTCACGAGATGGACATAGAGCGCATGCGCGACCGCAATATCCTCGAGGCCGAGGCCGATCGAGCGAAAAAACACGGAACGTTCGTGCGAGGGCGCAGGACACGCGCCGCGCGCAAGCTCCGCAAGGTCCCCGACGACCGCCTCCGGCGACCAGCCGTGACGTTCCCGGGCGATCACCATTTCGCCCGCGCTCGACGGCGTCGTCTGCCGATAGTCGCAGTAGACATCGAGCAGGCTCAGCATTGCCGGATCGATCTCGTGCGCGAGCGCGACGTTCGTGCTGATCGAGGTGACGAGCGCGGGTTGCGTGAGCGCATCGAGCGCGAGCACCGGCGTACCCGAGGATGTGCAGAGCATCACGACATCCGCGTCGCGTACGCACTCTTCAGCCGAAGCCGCGACGCGCACCCGCGCGTCGATCGCCTGCAGCGCACTCGCGCGCTCGCTGACAAGACGCGGCGAGTAGATGCGGATCTCCGACCATTCGCGTAACGGCGCGACATGCCGCAGATGCGCAAGCGCGACGCTCCCCGAGCCAATGATCGCAAGACGCTCGCTCGATTGGCGCGCAAGGCGCTCGACCGCGAGCGCTGTCGTGCCCGCCGTGCGCTCGGTCGTGAGGCGAGCCGAATCGCACCACATCAGCGGCGCGCCGGTACGCATCGACATGAGCGTGGTCCAGGCAGTGACGATCGGCGCGCCCGGCTGCGCCAGATACGGCGAGAGCTTGGCGCCGAATACCTCGTGCTTTGCGAGCGCCCCGAGATAGGTGATGAAATCACCCGCGCTCTTCGGGAAAAGCGTCAGTGTCTGCGGCGGCTGCACGGCTTCGCCCTCGCCGAGTGCGGCGAACATCTCGTGGAGCGCGCCGCGGATATCGAGCGAGGGCAGCGCCAGCCGCACTTCGTCGTCGTGAACGATGAAAGGCATCTGTTCGGCGCGCGCGCCAAGCCCCGATTCTTCGGACAGAGAAATCATTTGAAAGCCTCCGGTTCAGATCCGTCAAAACAGACATTTTTGTCTATTCTAGACTTTTATTTTATTTTTGGTCTATATTCCGGATGAGCGCGTGGCGACACTCGCGCGCCCGACGCGACAGACGGTGTGGTTCACAAACGAACTTTGGTGACGACAATGAACTGGAAGATGATTTGCTTCGCTGGCGCGACGAGCCTCGCGTTCACATTCGGTCTCGCGCATGCGCAGGCGCAGACCTTGCGATTCGGCGTCGAGGCCTCGTATCCGCCGTTCGAAAGCAAGACGCCAACGGGCCAGCTCGAGGGCTTCGACATCGATATCGGCAACGCGGTGTGCCAGCGCATCAAGATGAAGTGCGTGTGGGTGGAAAACAGCTTCGATGGGCTGATTCCCGCATTGCAGGCGCGCAAGTTCGACGCGATCAATTCGGCGATGAACATAACGGGCAAGCGCAAGCAGGCGATCGACTTCACGCCGCCCATCTACGTCATGCCGATCCAGATGATCGCCAGGCGAGGCTCGAACCTCCTGCCGACGCCCGCAAGCCTGAAAGGCAAGTCGGTGGGCGTGTTGCAGGGTTCGACGCAGGAAGATTACGTGCGCAAGCACTGGGCGAGCGAGGGCGTGCAGATCGTGACGTATCAAAGCCAGGATCAGATCTTTGCGGATCTGTCGGCCGGGCGGCTCGAGGGCGCCGTGCAGGAAGTGCAAACCGCGATCGACGGATTCCTCGCGAAGCCCGAAGGCAAGAACTTCGACTTCGCGGGCGGCGCGCTCACCGATCCTTCGACGCTTGGCGAAGGCACCGGCATCGGCTTGCGCAAGGACGATGCGGCGCTGAAAGCGAAGGTGGTCGCCGCGCTCGATTCATTGAAGAAGGACGGCACACTGAGTCAACTGTCGCAAAAGTACTTCAAACGCGACATCATTGCGAAGTAAGGACTCTATCAAGGCATCGGAATATGGCTCAGGACGCAATCGTGCTCGGCGCGGGGATCGTGGGGGTGAGTGTCGCGCTACATTTGCGGCAGCGCGGATGGCAGGTGACGCTCGTCGACCGCCAGGCGCCCGGCGAAGCGGCGAGCTTCGGTAACGCGGGGCTGATCGAGGCGTCGTCGGTCGTGCCTTATGCGTTCCCTCGTGACTGGGCCACGGTGCTGAAATTCGCAATGAACCGCTCGACTGCGTTTCGCTACGACCTGCGCTCGTTGCCCGCGTATGCGCCGTGGCTCGCGCGGTTCTGGTGGGAATCGGCGCCCAGACGTCTCGCTGCCGCCGCGCACGACCTGCTCCCGCTCATCCGCAGAAGCGTGGCCGAGCACGAGGCGCTCGCCTCGCGGGCAGGTCACGCCGATCTCGTGCGGCCCACGGGCTGGCTCGAAGCCTATCGCTCGCGCGAGCAGTTCGAGCGGGAGGCGAGCGCCGCGAGACGGATCTCGAACGAATACCAGCTCGGCATGCAGGTGCTCGAGGGAAGCGCGCTGCATGGACTGGAGGCGTCGCTCGAAGGCGCTTACGCGGGTGCGATTCACTGGACAGACCCACGCAGCGTGATCGATCCCGGCGCCCTGACGAAAGGCTACGCGGCGCTATTCGAGCGCGAGGGCGGACGCTTCCTGATCGGCGATGCCGCGACGCTCGAACCGTCGGGAAGCGGATGGCGCGTGATGACCGCGAGCGGACCTGTCGAAGCGCAGTCGGCCGTGGTCGCGCTCGGCATCTGGTCCGGCGATGTGGTGCGCAAGTTTGGATACCGCATTCCGCTCATGGCCAAGCGCGGATACCACATGCATTACGAGAGTGATGGACGCGCTGCGCTCGCGAGGCCGGTCGTCGACATCGAGAACGGCTATGTCGTGGCGCCGATGCGGCGTGGCATGCGTCTGACTACCGGCGTCGAGCTTGCCTGCCGGAACCGGCCACCGAGCCCGCTGCAACTGGAGCGCGCCGAGCAACTCGCGCGACCGGCATTCGGCCTCGGGGCGCGAATCGACGCGTCGCCGTGGCTGGGCTTGCGGCCGTGTACGCCGGATATGCGCCCGGTGATCGGGCCTGCTGATCGCCACCCCGGGCTCTGGTTCGCGTTCGGGCACGCGCATCATGGACTTACACTTGGTCCGGTAACGGGAAGGCTCGTCAGTGAGTTGATGAACGGGGAGGCGGGCTTCACCGATCCGGCTCCGTACAGGCCGGGAAGGTTCTAGCATTGCCGTGCGCGTCGCGTCTCCCGCTCAGTGCGCTGCATGCCTGACCTGAGCGGAGGCCTGTTCGAGGTCCGTCCACGCCGGCTGGTCCGGCGCATATCGCGCCCGAATATAGGCCGCGAGTTCGGCCATCTGCCTGTCGTCGTAGACATCACCGAAGCCGGGCATATATCCCAGCTCTGCCGTGGCCGGACTGTCGATGCCGTTGTGAAGTACATGCAGCAAGTTGTCGGGCCGGCTCTGCGCCACGCTGGTATTGAGACCCATCAGCGGCCTCACGCCCAGATGCCCGACGCCGCCCGATGCCGCGTGGCAGACCGCACACGCCGTCTCGAAGGTCTGCCGCCCGCGCTCCAGGCCCATGACGCTGACCACATCGGCGCCATTTGACTGCTTTTGCGCCGCGTGGGCGGCAGCCGCCTCGTCGACCTGCGGCGACAAGGACGTGATGTAGTGAGCGATCGCTTTTACATCGGACTCCGGAAGTTCGGACAGCCCGGTCACAACCGGACCCATCGGACCCGCTGCCACGCCATGCTCTTTCGAAAAGCCGGTGCGAAGGTAGTCGAACAGCGCCTTCTCGGTCCAGGGCACGGGTCCGCGATGGCCGACCAAAGCCGGCGCGTCCCAGCCTTCCGCCTCGCCGCCGGCCAGATACGCCAGACCGCCCTGCTCCGCGCCCAGCCGGTTGCGCGGTGTGTGACACGCGCCGCAATGCGCCGCGCCATCGACGAGATATTTGCCGCGATTCCACAGCGCCGATTTCGATGCATCGGGCTTGAACTCGCTGTCGTCATGAAACAGCCAGTTCCATCCGGCGACCGCAGGGCGCAGGTTCATCGGAAACGGCAGGCTCGTCTTCGGCGGTGCGTGCTTCACCGCTGGCTGCGACATCAGATACGCGTAAAGCGCCAGCATGTCCGGCTCGCTCATCTTCGCGAAAGCTGTATAGGGGAAAGCGGGATAGAGATGCGTGCCATCGCGCGCGATACCCTTGCGCATGGCGCGCTCGAACGCTGCATACGACCAGAGGCCGATGCCCGTCTCCGGGTCCGGCGTGATGTTGGTCGAGTAGATGGTGCCGAACGGCGTTTCGAGCGCGAAACCGCCAGCATTCTTCTGTCCGCCCGGCGCCGTGTGACACACCGCGCAGTCGCCGGCCAAGGCGATCTGCCGGCCGCGTTCGAGCGTCGCCGCGCTCCATGTCGACGCGCCGAGGCTGCCCGGCGCGATAGGCGCGATCTCTCGCGGACCCGGAATGATCGCGCACGCAAGACCGACGAGGCCGCCGATGAATCCCGCGATGCCGCCTCCGGCGAGCAGCTTTTTGATGCGGCCAGGACGCGGCGCGGCCACGCCGTGATGAATTGGCTGCGGAGGCTCCGTGCCGGCCAGTTTCGCCTGCAGGTGCTGCGAATCGAACGGCGGTTGCCTGAAACGTACGCCGGTTGCATCGAAGATCGCGTTTGCGATGGCGGCGACCGCCGGCGCCGCGGCCCGCTGCGCGCCCGGTGTCGGCAACGCATCCGGCGTGCCTTGCGTGCTCAGGGACGCCGGGCCGGCAGCCGCCGCGATATCGAACGACATCGGCGCGGACGCGGCAGCTTCGTCATGCGCGGGTCGCGCGCTCGACGCGTGGCCAAGCGCCAGCGACACCGCGCTCTCGATGAGCGCATGCGGCACGCCATGCAAGACCGGCAGGCTGGCGGAGCCTTCGCCGTATCCGGCGACGACGCGGCGCACCGCGACATCCCCGGTCTGCCGATGCACATCGATATCCACGACCCACGCGGACCAGTTCGGCTCGCCTTCCCGCTCGCCGTCCATCGCGAAACCACGGCCACTGAACCACTGCGAACCGGCGTCGGTACGCGTCTTGCGTCCCCACGCCGCGCGTTCCGTGACCATCCGCACGACTTCCCGCGCGCCCGCATCTTCATTCCTGTCGAGATGACGCAGGCGCAATTCGACGGGATCGAGGGCAAGCTCGCTCGCCGTCTCGTCCATGAAGGACTCGCGCGCAAACACGTGCGCATGCTCGGGAACGGCGCGCGCCGGGCCGTCGAACGTCAGCGAGGCGTGCGCGTGGCGGTACAGCGTGCTTTGCGGGGACGCGGGTTGCCAGTCCGGCGCGAACAGACCTTTTCCCGATGCGCCCGCGGACTCGTCCAGCGACACGCGGTATCGATAGCTTCGCAGCACGCCCGACGGTGTCGTATCGACGCTCACTTCCAGCGAGGCGAGACAGGCCTCCTGGCCGGCCGGCCAGCGATAGGTGTGCGTCCGATGCGTGGTCGGCTCCGGGCCCGTCGTCCCGGTGTGCGGCGGCACATCCGCGATATCCACGCTATCGCTCGTTTTACTGTTCATCTTGCTGCTGAAGATAGCGAGCGGCCCGGCGCACCGCGTTCATGATTTCGATGTGCGTTCCGCATCGGCACAGGTTGTAGCGCAACGCGTCGCGGATTTCGTCGTCGCTGGGAACGGGATTGCGCTCGAGCAGCACGCTGGTGCTCATGATCATGCCGTTGAGACAGTAGCCGCACTGGGCCGCCTGTTCCTCGATGAACGCGCGCTGAATGAAGTGCGGATTGTCCGGCGTCCCGAGTCCTTCGAGCGTCACGATATCGCGGCCGGTCGCGGCGACGGCGGGCACGACGCAGGCGCGCGTCGCGTGGCCATCGACGATCACGGTGCACGCGCCGCACTGTCCGAGCCCGCAGCCGAACTTGGGTCCGTTCAACTCGAAATCGTTGCGCAGGACCGTGAGCAACGGAGCATCCGACGCCACGAACTCGACGGTGCGCGTGCGCCCGTTCACGCGAAGCGTGACGGGACCATCGACCGGGCGTGGATGAGACATGACATGAACCCCGAAAAGAAAGCGGCAAACGCGAGACGCAGCGCACGCCGGAAACATTCGATGCTAGCCTGCCCCGCCCCCGAAGGCGAGGCAGTCAAAAACCTCATGCCGCGACGGGCGCCGTGTCCTTCTGCGGCGATACCAGCGGAACCTCGTACACGTCGTAGCCGAAGCACCAGGCCGGATCCTCGTTAGTGCGCAGCCAGGTGTTGTTGTGCGAGACGAGCTGGACCTTCGAGGCGCGCGTGGACCGGTTGGCTTCGTAGAGCGCGAACGCGTTCGTGTAGTCGGACACGCCGACTTCATCGAGACAGCGCGTCAGCATCGCCGCATCTTCGATCGCCATCGCGGCGCCCTGCGCCATGTGCGGCTTCATCGGATGGCAGGCATCGCCCAGCAGAACCATGCGGCCACGGCTCCAGAGCGGCAGCGGATCGCGTTCGAGCAGCGGCCACTTGGAGATCGACGGCGAAACATCGATCAGATGCTGGATGTCGGGATGCCAACCTGCGAACGCTTCCTTCATCTCTTCGCGGCTGCTTTCCATGAATGGCACGCCCACCGGCCATTCCTTCTGCGGCACGCCCGTCACGTAGTAATACTCGTCGTGCTTCTCGGTGACGTAGTAGACCATCATGTGACGGTCGCCCGACCACCACTTCACGCAGGCGTCATACGGCTTGTTATTCAGCAACGACGCCGGAAACACCGCGCGATGCGCGACCCAGCCGGTGTACTTGGGCGGCTCCGCGCCCAGCAGATGATCGCGGATCTTCGAATTGACGCCATCTGCGCCGATCACGATGTCGGCCGTCTCCACGGAGCCATCGGCGAAGGTCATCCGCACTTCATTGCCGGTATCTTCGACCGAGCTCAGCTTCTTGCCGAAACGCACGACGCCCGGGCTGCTCGCCTGCGTCAGCAGCGCGTGAAAGTCGCCGCGATGCACGGTCAGATAGCTCGCGCCGTAGTTCTTCACGGCAAAGTCGCCTAGCGGAATCTGCGACATGATTTCCGACGTCTTGCCATCCCGGCTGTACCAGTAGTCGGGGTGCGATCCCATCTTGTTGAGCGCGTCCTCGCAGCCAATGCGGCGCATCACCTTCATCATGTTCGGCCCGACGTGGATGCCCGCGCCCAGCCGCGAGAATGCCTGCGCCTGTTCGTACAAGACGACGTCGTAGCCGCTGCGTTCCAGCAATGCGGCAGCGGTCGCGCCGCCAAGTCCAGCGCCGATGACGGCAATGCGGGCTTTGCTCATGGAAATCTCCTGATCGATATGTGCCCGTGGTGTCACGCGATGACATCCAGCGAGCGGAGTGACGGTGTGATTTATAGCGTACACACTCAATATCACGAAAACAAGCGGAAAAATCCCGGAGACCGTTAAACGCCCTTTATTGGCGGTATTAAGCGCATAAACCTAGGGAAAATACCGATCCAATCGATGCTCGAAAGTCTTTTATCAGGTTGTCGTTTTATAACGTACACGCTAGACTTCAATGCAATTCCCCTCACCGGCCAGGAGTATCCATGTTCAAGACCTATCGCATCGGCCAGATCGTGCCGAGTTCCAACACGACGATGGAAACCGAGATTCCCGCGATGCTGCGCCTGCGCGAAGCCATCCGGCCCGAGCGCTTCACGTTTCATTCGAGCCGCATGCGCATGAAAAAGGTCGTCAAGGAAGAACTGGCTGCGATGGACGCCGAATCGGACCGCTGCGCGATCGAACTGTCGGATGCGCGTGTCGACGTGCTCGGTTACGCCTGCCTCGTCGCCATCATGGCGATGGGTCGCGGCTATCACCGCGTGTCGCAGGAGCGCCTGACGAAGCACACCACCGAGAACGGTGCTCACGCGCCCGTGCTCACCAGCGCAGGCGCACTCGTCGATGCATTGAAAGTGATTGGCGCGAAGCGGATCGTGGTCGTCGCCCCATACATGAAGCCGCTGACGGAGCTCGTCGTGGATTACATCGGCAGCGAAGGCTACGAAGTCATCGACTGGCGGGCGCTCGAGATTCCCGACAACCTCGAAGTCGGGCGTCATGACCCGTCGCGGCTGCCGGACATCGTCTCGAAGATGAAGTATCAGGACGCTGACGCCATCGTGCTCTCGGCGTGCGTTCAGATGCCATCCCTGCCTGCGGTTGCAAAGGTCGAAGCGATGACCGGCAAGCCCGTCATCACGGCCGCCATCGCCACCACCTACGCGATGCTGCGCCATCTCGATCTGGAGCCCATCGTTCCCGGCGCCGGCGCGCTGCTGTCCGGCGCGTACTGAGCCGCCCGGCAACTTTTGCGGAGCCACATCATGTCATCCACGTTTGTTCACGGCGGCAATGTGTTCGCCAACGGCATTCGCCAGCATTACCTGCGTTATGGACCCAACGCGGGTGAGCGTTCGACGCGGCCGGTCATCGTCCTGATTCCGGGCATCACCAGTCCGGCGATCACCTGGGGCTTCGTCGGCGAAGTCCTCGGAAGCCGCTTCGATACCTATATTCTGGATGTGCGCGGGCGCGGGCTTTCGTCGGCGTCGGACACGCTCGACTACAGTCTAGACGCGCAAGCCGACGACGTCGTCGCGTTCGTCAAGGCGCTGGGCCTCGACGCCTTCAGTCTTCTCGGCCACTCGATGGGCGCGCGCATCGCCGCGCGCGCGGCGGGACGCATCGAGCGCGGGCTCAGGAGCGTCGTGCTGGTCGATCCGCCCGCGTCCGGCCCGGGGCGCCGTCCTTATCCTTCGCAGTTGCCCTGGTACGTCGATTCGATGGCGCTCGCGCGCAAGGGCATGGACGCGCAAGCCATGAGCCAGTTCTGTCCGACGTGGACCTTCGAGCAGCGCCAGTTGCGCGCGGAATGGCTGCATACGTGCGATGAACGCGCCGTGCTGGCGTCGTTCAAGGGCTTTCATGAAGACGACTTCTTCGCCGATGCAGCGCGCCTGAACGTGCCGTCGCTTCTCATCACCGCCGAGCGCGGCGACGTGGTCCGGCCGGAAGACGTCGCCGAATTGCAGCGCGCCACGCCTTCGATGCTGCACACGCGCGTGCCGGATGCAGGCCACATGATCCCATGGGACAACGAAGCCGGCTTCTATGCGGCGCTGGGCGATTTCCTCGGCGCGCCCGTGTCCCTGAACAAGCCTGCGTGAGCGCACCGCACATTCCTTGGAGATGACGATGGCTATCAGCGACTATCAACTCATCGAAGCGTGGAAGGAAGTGCTCACGCTCTCGAAGCTCGAACGCGGGCAGACGGTCACCATTCTGACGAGCGCGGGCACGCATCCTCAGACCTTGTCGTGCGCGCTCATCGCAACGCAGTCGATGGGCGCGATCGTGAACCGGCTGGACCTGCCGCCCATCAACGGCGAGAAAGGCTTCAGCCGCGATTCGCTCGCGTATCTCGGCACGACGCCGCTCACCGGCAATCAGGCGGCGATCGCCGCGCTCAAGAACAGCGATCTCGTGCTGGACCTGATGACCTTGTTGTTCTCGCCGGAGCAGCACGAAATCCTGCAGTCGGGGACCAAGATCCTGCTCGCGGTGGAGCCGCCCGAGGTGCTCGTGCGCCTCGTGCCGACGGTCGCGGACCGCACCCGCGTGCTCGCCGCGACCGAGCGCATCAAGGCGGCGCGTCAGATGCACGTGCATTCCGACGCGGGCACGGACTTCACCTGCCCGATGGGCAACTTTCCCGCCATCGCCGAATACGGTTTCGTCGATGAACCCGGCCGCTGGGACCACTGGCCGAGCGGCTTCGCGCTGACGTTTCCGAACGACAGGACCGCGCACGGCAAGATCGTCATCGACCGGGGCGATATTCTGCTGCCGCAAAAGCACTACGTCAGCGAGCCGATCACGCTCACGGTGGAAGGCGGCTATGCGGTGCGGATCGAAGGCGGCACGGATGCGGCGCTCTTGCGCGACTACATGGAAACCTTCGACGATCCCGAGGGCTATGCGATCTCGCACATCGGCTGGGGGCTGCAGCCGCGTGCGCGCTGGTCGACGCTCGGTCTCTACGATCGCGAAGCCACCATCGGCATGGACGCGCGTGCGTTCGAGGGCAACTTCCTGTTCTCGCTCGGACCGAACAACGAAGGCGGCGGCGATCGCACGACGACCTGCCATATCGACATCCCGCTGCGCCATTGCACCGTCTCTCTCGACAACGAGGTCGTCGTCCGGGATGGCCGCGTGCTCGACGCCAACCACGCATAAAGGCACGACATGAACGATCTCACCCAGCATGCGGAAGCGCATGTCTACCGGCAACAGGGCTTCGGCACGCCGATGGCGCCCAAGGGCCGGGTCGCGCTGCTGATCGTGGATCTCGTGGTTGGCTTCGCCGACCCCGCGGTCTTCGGCGGCGGCAATATCCCGCAGGCGATCGAGCGCACGAAGCACGCGCTCAAGGCCGCGCGCGAGAACGGCTGGCCCGTCGCGCACAGCCGCATCGTCTACGCGGCCGACGGCAGCGACGACAACGTCTTCTCGCTGAAAGTCCCCGGCATGGCGACGCTCACCGAGGACAATCCCAACAGCGCCATCGTCGCGGAACTGACTCCGGCAAAGGGCGAACTGGTGGTTCGCAAGACGGTTCCGTCGGCATTCTTCGGCACGCAACTGACGCCGTGGCTCGCGCAGCAAGGCATCCAGACGCTGCTGGTGGCGGGCGCGGTGACGAGCGGCTGCGTGCGCGCGAGCGTCGTCGACGCCATGTCGTTCGGCTTCCGACCGTTCGTGCTGTCGGACTGCGTCGGCGATCGCGCGCTGGCGCCGCACGAAGCGAGTCTCTTCGACATGGCGCAGAAATACGCGACCGTACTTCCGCTGTCCGACGCGCTCGCGGCGATCTCGGCAGCCGAAGCCGAAGCGCGGTAGTGTAGGAAGCGGGCGCGGACCGCTTCGGCGGTTCACGCGCCGAGAGATGCCCGAGTGCATGACGAGGAAGAACGTGAATCGCGCCGATCTGCTTGCCCGAAACGGCCGCCTGGCCATCATTCGCCAGCCGCTCAGCCCGGTCGCCCCCGCGCGGGGCCAGCCGGGAAGCCCTTCGACCTTCGTGCCGGATGTGCCCGAGGTGTTCGTGGCCGTTCTCGACGACGAAAGCATCCTCGCGTTCAACGGGCATGTGGATCTGGGCACGGGCATTCGCACGTCGCTCGCGCAGATCGTGGCGGAAGAGCTCGACGTTCCCGCCGAACGCGTGCGCATGATCCTCGGCTCGACCGCCGCGACGCCGAATCAGGGGCCGACCATCGCCAGCGCCACGATCCAGATATCGGCGGTTCCGCTTCGCTGCGCGGCGGCGCAGGCACGGCTCGCCCTCCTCGACCTGGCCGCGCAACGCATGGACGTCGCCATCGAGCGCCTCACGGCGGCGAACGGGCGTGTGTTCCTCAAAGACGCCGATGCCACCGGCGGCTGTACTTTCGGCGAGCTGGTGAAAGACCGGCAGATCACGGCCGAACTCGATACGCAGGTCAAGACGAAGGACCCGGCCGACTATCGGCTCATCGGCCGTTCGTCGAGACGTGTGGATATGCCTGCCAAAGCCACCGGCCAGCTGACCTTCGTGCACGACGTGCGCGTGCCCGGCATGCTGCATGGCCGCGTGGTGCGGCCGCCTTACAGCGGCATCGACTCGGGTCCGTTCGTCGGCCGGTCCCTGATTTCGGTCGATGAATCTTCCGTCGCCGATATCCCCGGACTTCGCGCGGTGGTCGTCGTCGGCGATTTCGTGGGCGTCGTGGCCGAGCGCGAGGAGTTCGCGGCACGCGCCGCGCGCAGACTCAAGGTGCAATGGCGCGAAACGCCGGCCCTGACGTCGATGGACGATATCTGGCAAGCCATCTCGAATGCGCCAGCGACGCGCCGGCTTCTGCTCGAAGAAGGCGATGTCGAACGCGTGCGCGACGCGACAGGCACCACGACCCTTTCGCGCACTTACGTGTGGCCTTATCAGATGCACGGATCCATCGGGCCATCGTGCGCGGTCGCGGATTACCGCGAGCCCGGCGACGGACGCATCACGGTCTGGTCCGGCACACAGAATCCGGTTTCGTTGCGACATGACCTCGCGAAACTCGTCGGACGCAGCGAAGCCGACTTCGACATCGAACGCATGGAAGCGGCCGGATGCTACGGCCGCAACTGCGCGGACGATGTCTGCGGCGATGCGCTGCTGCTCTCACGCGCGGCCGGGCATCCGGTCCGGGTCCAGTTGACGCGTCAGGACGAGCACCTTTGGGAACCCAAGGGCACCGGGCAGGTGATGCAGGTCACGGGCACGGTCACGGACAGCGGCGAACTCGTCGGCTACGACTTCTCGACGCGCTATCCGTCCAACGATGCGCCGCTGCTCGCCCTGCTGCTGAGCGGTGTTCAGCCGGCTGTATCCGGTGTGTTCGAAATGGGCGACCGCACGGCTGTGTCGCCCTACGAGTCGCCGAACCGGCGTTTCGTCTGCGAGGATCTGGCGTCGATCGTGCGTGCGTCGTGGCTGCGCGGCGTCTCGGCGCTGCCCAATTCGTTCGCCCACGACGCGTTTGCCGATGAGTGCGCGGCGCTGACGGGCACCGACCCGCTCGAGTATCGCATCCGGCATCTGAGGGACGATCGGGCGATCGACCTCCTGCGCGCCGTCGCTCAGCGCGCCGGCTGGCAGGCTCGGCCAGAGCGTATCGAGAAGCACGGCCGCCTCGTGCGCGGACGGGGCATCGCCTACGCGCGCTATGTGCATAGCCGCTTTCCCGGCTTCGGCGCGGCGTGGGCTGCGTGGATCGTCGATCTCATGGTCGACAGATTGAGTGGCGAGATCACCGTCGAGCGCGTCGTGATCGGACAGGACACGGGCACGATGATCAACCCGGATGGCGTGCGTCACCAGATTCACGGCAATGTGATCCAGGTGCTGAGCCGTTCATTGAAAGAGCGCGTGCGTTTCAGCGAAGGCAGGACCGCTGCGCGCGACTGGTCCAGCTACCCGATACTCACCTTCGCCGAGGTGCCCGCGATCGACGTGGTGCTCATGCCCCGGCAAGGCGAACCGCCGATGGGTGCGGGCGAATCGGCTTCGGTGCCCGGCCCTGCCGCGCTGGCCAACGCCGTCTTCGATGCAACCGGCGTGCGATTCTTCGCCCCGCCGTACACGCCGGACGCCATCCGCGCCGGTCTGGACGAAGCCGGGCGGCGCTACACGTCGAACGAGGACGCTCGCACCGTTTCCTCTTAGCGAGCCGTCGGCGGCGATCAGCTTTCGTCGAGTTCGAGCATCTTGCGCAGCAAGTACTGCAGCGCCACCCGCTCGCCCGGATTGAGCTTGCCGTAGGTGCGCTCCGTGACCTGCGCGGCGAACGGCACGGTCGCGTCGATCAGCGCTTCCCCCTGGGGCGTGGCGTTCACCACCAGCTTGCGGCCATCCGTCGGGTCCGGCACGACTTGCACCAGCGCGCGCGCCTTGAGGCGATCGACGACGCCACGGATCGTCGCCTGGTCGATCGCCGTCGTCTTGACGATGTCGTTGAGCGAACATCCCCTGCTCTCCTTGACCGCGGACAACGCCACGAACTGCGCGGCGGTCAGTTGCGAATCGGGAATCGCCTCCTGAAAGATCGCGACGTGGCGCTGATACGCACGACGCAACAGGTGACCGATCTGGTCATGAAAGTCGTAATCGTCGTTGGGAAGCGACATATCCGGAGAGGCGGTTTCAAAAGAGTGAGGCGCGTGGCGACGCGCTTGCAGGGCTTCCATTTTAACGGACCGACTCCGAAGCAAGATTCGATGATCGACGGCGGCCGACGAAAGGGCCACCGCGGCGTGTTGCGCCACCTCGACGACACCTGCACGAAGATGGTGCCGGTGATTGTCGTCTCGGTGCATATTTGAGCGCATACGCTTAATATCTGTGCGAAATTAATTTTCATCCATGGGGTTTTACCCCTGTCGTGGCGATGTCCAGCATCGCGAGCATAATTGCTATACGAAGCAGTAACACGTAATTTCGCGGCTCTCTTCCCGCCGCGCGGACCGCAAACGGCTCTTAGGGTAATTTCTAGCGTGTACGCTGTATTTTGACATGCTATACAGGATCCTGCGGACGCAAAACACATGTTTTCGTCAAGGAACCTTCACCTAACCAGGGTCGCCCCATGTCAACTGTTCAATCTGGCGTAAGCATCGCGTCGAGAGACACGCATCAAGAGCTATACCGGAAGGTCACGTTTCGCCTCATCACGCTGTTCTGCCTGTGTTATTTCGCGGCGTACCTGGACCGCGTGAACATCGGTCTGGCAAAGCTTCAGATGCTCGACGCATTGAAGTTCGGCGATGCCGTCTACGGACTCGGCGCGGGTCTGTTCTTCGTCGGCTACGTGCTGTTCGAAGTCCCGAGCAATCTCATCCTTCAGCGCGTGGGCGCGAAGTTCTGGATTGCGCGCATCATGATCACGTGGGGTCTGTTGTCGGGCGCGACGATGTTCGTGCATACGCCGATGCAGTTCTACATCGTGCGATTCCTGCTGGGCGTGGCCGAAGCAGGCTTCCTGCCGGGCGTGCTGCTCTACCTCACGCAGTGGTATCCGGATGCGCGGCGTGCACGGATCGTGGCGCTGTTCATGGTCGGCCTGCCGATGTCGAGCATGGTCGGCAGCCCGATCTCCGGCTGGATCATGCGCTTCTTCGATGGCACGCATGGACTCGGCGGCTGGCAATGGCTCTTTCTGCTCGAAGCATTGCCTTCCATCCTGCTGGGCTTCGCGGTGCTGCGCTGGCTGCCGAACACCATCGAATCGGCGAAGTGGCTGACCGACGATGAAAAGAAGACGCTGCGCGCGGAACTCGTCGAGGAAGGGGCGGAGCACAAGAGCCACAAGCTGAGCGAAGCCTTCTCCAACCGTAAGGTGTGGTCGCTCGGGCTCATCGATCTGTGTGTGCTGCTGGGCCTGTACGCCTTGAGCTTCTGGCTGCCGACCATTCTTCGTGACACGGGCGTCACGGACTCGTATCACATCGGCTGGCTGATGGTCATTCCGAACGCCGCCGCCGTGGTCGGCACCTTGCTGTGCGGATCGAGCTCGGACCGGGCGCGCGAGCGGCGCTGGCATATCGTCGTGCCATTCGCCGTGGCTGCGGCTGCGCTGGTGGTCGCCGGTGCGACGACGCCGAGTACCGCGATGACCGTCGTGCTCTTCTCGCTCGTGAATGCAGGCGCTGCAGCAGCGATGCCCGTGGTATGGGCGCTTCCTTCGACGTTTCTCCGGGGCACAGCGGCGGCCGGCGGAATTGCTTTTGCGTGCTCGATTGCGAACGTGGGTGGCTTCGGAAGCACGTATCTCATCGGCTATCTTCGCGACACGTTCCACACGCAAAGCGCCGGGCTCTACGCGTTCGCCGCGTTCATCCTGTTCGGTTGCGCGCTGGCGCTCGCATTCCCGAAGAAGCTGGTCAATCGTTGACTCGGCTGCACTCGAAACCCCAGGACGGCACAAGGTCACCGCGCTCCTTCACGACCTTCGTCACGACGTACGTGAAGCAGCGACTCGATCCCGAGACCTTCGGTGAGCAGACCATCCATGAAGCGCTGGTAATGATCGATGTCGCGGGAAACGACGCCAGGAAGGCTCATTGAGGGAGGACACCATGAACGATCCATGTTTGCCCTCGCGCACCGAAAGGGTTTGAGTCGAACTGGAAGCCGGCATCACATTGATGCAGCGCCTCGCTGTACGCATTGCGTTTCCTTCCGTCACCCGTCGAATAGTATGCATGCGCGTGTACGTCACGACAGTTCAGCGTCTCGTCTTCATGAAAGCGCGGGAGAGGCAAGCTGCCCATTGCCAAATGGACCTCCCTGAACTATGTTCCAGCGGACGCGAACAACTATTCCGGGAAGGATCGCAGAATGCTCACGAGACTAAAAGCGACGTTCCGCTATTTCAACAACGTTGTTCCGTTCCGACTTGGCCCCGCGCTGATCACGACGGCCGTGCTTGTAACATTGCTGCTGTTACCCGTGCCCGAAGGGCTGAAGCCCAAGGCCTGGGGCCTCGTTGCCATATTTCTGACAACAATCGTCGCGATCATTTTAAAGGTCATGCCGATCGGGGTCATGGCGGTGATGGCAATCGTAGTTCTCTCGCTGTCACAGGTGACCTCGACCTCGTCCAAGGGGGCGATCGCCGATGCGCTGACCGCCTTCGACAGTCCGCTGATCTGGTTGATCGTGGTGGCCATCCTGATCTCCCGCGGGCTGAAGAAGACTGGTCTGGGCAGCCGCATCGGCCTGATATTCATCTCACTGATCGGCAAGCGCACGGTAGGCATCGGCTATGGTCTGGCCGTCTGTGAACTGGTGCTGGCGCCGTTCACACCGAGCAATACCGCGCGCGGTGGAGGTATCGTGCATCCGGTCATGAAGTCGATAGCCAACGCGTTCGACTCGGATCCGGCCAAGGGCACCGAGGGCAAGGTCGGCACCTACCTGGCGATGGTCAACTATCACGCCAACCCGATCACTTCGGCGATGTTTCTGACCGCCACCGCGCCCAATCCGCTGGTGGTGGACTACATCGCCAAGGCGACCAGTCAGAGCCTGCATCTGACCTGGACGAGCTGGGCGCTGTGCATGCTGCTGCCCGGCCTGCTATGCCTGCTGGTCATGCCACTTGTGATCTATGTGCTGGCGCCGCCGCAAATCCATGCCACACCCAATGCAGTAGCGTACGCCCGCGCCGAACTGGCTAAGATGGGTCCCATGTCACCGAAGGAACTGGTCATGTCGGGGACCTTCGCGCTGCTACTGCTGCTCTGGGCCGACGTGCCGGCGATGGTGTTCGGTACGTCGTTCGTCCTGGATCCGACAGTGGTCGCCTTTGTCGGCCTGTTTCTGCTGATCATCACCGGCACCATTGACTGGGACGATGTGCTGTCGGAGAAGAGCGCCTGGGACACGCTGGTGTGGTTTGGCGCGCTGATCATGCTGGCCGAGCAACTGAACAAGCAAGGCGTGATCACCTGGTTCTCGGAAGCCATGAAGGGCGCGATCGTTGCCAGCGGCATCGGCTGGGGCGCCACTGCCACGATCCTGGTACTGGCCTTCGTTCTTTCACACTACCTGTTCGCCAGCACGACAGCGCACATCAGTGCGATGATGCTCGCCTTCCTGACGGTCGGGGTGCACCTGATTCCACCTGAATATGTGGCGCCGTTCATGCTGATGATGGCGGCCGGCTCGGCGATCATGATGACGCTGACCCACTATGCGACGGGCACCTCGCCGATCATCTTCGGTAGCGGCTACGTCACGATGGGTACCTGGTGGCGCGTCGGTTTTGTGATGTGTGTGGTGGAGCTGCTGATCTTCGCGGTGGTCGGCAGCCTCTGGTGGAAGATGCTTGGCTTCTGGTGAAGCCGTAGTCGTCCTGCTTCCGCCTGCTTACCGCATGGGCGCCGGTCCGCTGACTCGCCGGAGCTGCCAACGAAAAAACGGGCGGCGAGCAGCCTCGAAAGCCGCTCCCCGCCCGTGCATGGCTCAGTTCGCGTCGTGCTTACTTCTGAACGATGTTCGCCTTGTTGAACGCACCGGCCTGATTGACGACCGTCGCATTGCCCACGCCGCTTTGTGACGTCGTAGCCGTGTTGGCGAAGCCGACTTGCGTGATCAATGCCGTGTTGTACGAACCCGCTTGCGAAGCGTTCGCGCTGTTGAGGTCGCCGACTTGCGCGATGGTCAGATCTTCCTTCGCGCCCGACTGCGATGCCTTGATGTCGTTGTAGCCGCCGAGCTGGCCGGCCAGCAGCGTGGATTCGAACGCGGCCTGCTGCGTCAGATCCATCTTGTTGTGCCCGCCGATTTGTGCCGCGATGACGGTGTTGCCGCTTCCGTAGTTCTGGCGCGCGGCTGCCTTGTTGGTGTCGCCGTCCTGAATCAGGAGCGCCGTGTCGTTCGACGAACGGATCTGGTCGACATAGCCTTCGTTGTATTGCGAGCCGGTCTGGATGATCGTCGTCGTATCGTTGGTGGCGAAGCTCTGGTTGATCTGAGCGTAGTGCGGTGCGTTCGCGCCGCTCTGTACGATCGTATTGGTGTTGTTGCCGCCGTATTCCGAGTGGATGCGCGAACGTGCCGCGTCGCTTTCCTTGATCGACGCGTGATCGCCCACTTCCGACCATTGCTCGATCGTCGCGTCCGTGCCACCGCCCGTTTGCTCGACGCGCGCATGGTTGTAGCCGCCGTCACGCTGCTCGATCGTCGCGATGCCCGCCTTGTTGCCTTGCAGGATGTCGACCGTGTTGGCGACCGTGTTGGTCTGCGTGACCGTCGCCTTGGCGCCGTCGGTCTGGCCCGAGGTCATGCCCGTGCCCTGATCGATGTTGACCGTGTTGTAGGCCGAGCCGTTGCGGGTGATCGAAGCCGTCGCGTTCTTGCCGGCTTGCTTGACCGTATCGGTGTCGTACATCGACGACGTTTGCGAGATCGTCGCGGTGAGGCTGTTGCCGTTTTGGCGGACCGTCGTGTTCTCGCCGACCGTCTGCTTTTGCGTGACGGTCGCGTTCAGCTTCGACGCACCCTTGCCGTTCGCGGTCTGCTTGATATCGGTGACGTTGTAGCCGCCCGCGTCCGAGCTGACGCTGGCGTTCGCGCCGTCCGCGGTTTGCAGCACGTTCACCTTGTCGTTGTGCGAATTCGTCTGCGTCACACCTGCGGTGTTGCCATTGCCGAACTGGTTGACCGTTGCGCCTTCGAAGCTCGAATCAGCGAATGCCGACGTCGAAGCCAGTGCTGCCAGACCCATAGCGATAGTGATTGCCTTGACTTTCATTTTTATGCCTCGTTGATTGATGTTTTATTTACAGCAATTCGTAACCCTAAAGGTCGCCAGCCCCCGCCGACGACCGATTCCACCCTACCCACCACATTCACACTGAAATCAAACTTCCTGGCCCCCTCGCTCCGGCATATCACCGGGAAGGATCACTGCCTACTTCATGAGGACTGCCGCCCTCGCACCGCCGGTCTGCGTGACCGACAGTCCCGAGCCATTACGGTTCTGCAGAATGGAAATCTCGTTGTTGGCGCCGAGCTGCGTCACCTGCGACGACATCGAGTTTCCGATCTGCGTGACCGTTGCTTCATTACCGCTGCCGCTCTGCACCGCGATCGAACGGTTGTACTGTCCCGCCTGATACCCGGCGTACTGGTTGGCGACGCCGCTTTGCTGCAGCACCGTCCAGTTATCGTTGCCCGCCTGCGCCGTCGCCGCCGCATTGGCGATGCCCATCTGATTCGCCATCAGGCCGTTATGTCCGGCCTGGACGGCGTTCAACCGGTTGGCCGTGCCCTGCTGCGATACACGCGCCACCTGTGTCGCACCACCGAAACCCGGCTCGGGCGGACCGAAGTCCGACACCGACGATAGATCGGCGGCATACACCGCGAGCGATACGGCCGCGCCGAGCGCTGCACACAGCGCGGCTTTCGAGGCGCGCAGTGATTTCATGCTGGTCTCCTCCTGTTCAGTTTCGCTTGGCTACCCATTCGGCAGCCGATTCAGCTGCCGATGGTCTTCGGCGGATCGATCTTCACCGGGCTATACGGCGGATTCACGTCTTCCATCGTCTGCGCGTAGCCCTGGTTTTCCTGCAGGTAGCGCTGCATCGTCGGGTCGTACCAGTCCTCCATGTCCTTGAGCGCCCAGGTCTGGTTCGCCACGCCCTGCACGATCAGATGCACGAGCGCCGATTCGATCGCCTCGTTCACGCAAAGCTGCTGCGGCTCGTTGCGCGTCATGCCGGCTTCGGCCTGCAACAGATCCTTGAAGCCGATGAAGCGGTACACGCCCGTATCGATCTGAATCGAATAGATGGTCTTGGTCGTCGACACGCTGTTCAGAATCGTGCCGTTGCGGATATCGACCGCGCGCAGGTTCACCGTTACCTGATCGACGCGATATTGCTGCGACGCCGATATCCCCAGATACGCGACACCCGCGCCGCCCGTCCGGATGTTGGTGTCATACCCGACGATGCCGCCTTCGAGCACGATGCTCGCGGGCGCCAGCGCGCCGATCTGGGGAATCGCGTTCTTCTTGTCGTCGGGCGTTTCGAGCGCGCGCATGATCTTGCGCTCGGTCAGCAGGTCCTGCAGATTCTCGCGCTCGACCGGCGTGAACCAGCCGGAATCGCGCATCGCCTTGACGAGGAACGACGCGCCGCCCTGCGTCACCTGCGACGAAAACGAACTGTCCGGCGACGGCTTGTACTGACCGGTCAGATCACGAAAGCCATACACCGCCGCGACGATCCTGCCCTTGGGCGATGGCAGATGCGTGAGGTCGCGCGTGACGCGCGTCGGCGGTGTGAGCGTGGCGTTGCCGGCGGAAGGCATCGGCGTGGTGACGCAACCGGTGAGCAGCGCCGACGCGACGATGACAGCGCCCATCGCAGCGGTCCTGAAAGCATTCTTGTTCATTGCGTGTGTGCTCTCGCGTTACTGGCCGTTGCCGACGATGAACGTCGTGGATGCGCCTGTGGTCTTGTCGGTCGTCGTCACTTGCAGATTGCCGCCCGTGACTTGCGAGATTGCGATCGAGAAGTTGCCCGTGTTGATCGTGCCCGGATGAAGCGTGCCGTCCGTGCCGACGATCGAACTCGAAATCGACGACGCGACGCGCGACAGGATCGCCTGCTGCAATTGCGTGTTGAACTGATCGAGCGTCGACTGGCTGCCCGCGCCGAGACTGGCGGTCGACGGATCCTTGTACTTGTTCTGCGCATTCGCCTCGTTCAGCAGATTAGGGCCATTCAGCGGATTGCCGCCGAAGTTCGGATTCACCGGCTCATAGACGAGCGAGGTGGCGTTCGCGGCGAGCGGTATCGTCAGCGCGCAAGCGAGCAGCGCGCGTTGCAGGAGCGCATTCGTTTTCATCGTGATTCCCCGTAGGTTTTTGGCCTTACTGCTTTATTTTTTGTGATGCGTTTTTATAGTTCGTCCGTGGCCATGTCGGCGTCACGGAACAGCAGACGGGTCAGGTCCGCCTGCATGACATTCTGAAAAGCGATCTGCGCCGCGCCTTCCGCCACCGGCTTCACGTTCGAGCGGGCAATCGGCAGGAACGCCTGAAATACGCGGCGCTGGTTGTATTCGACCCACACGAGGCTGCCGTAGCGCGCGGAAGGACGCTCGTGAACCGAGACGATGTAACGGTCGGACAGGGGAATCGTGCCCCACGCCTGCGCGAACCAGGTGTAGAAGTCCTGCCCCGCGAGCGTCACCGTATCGGTCGTCACGACGCCGCCGAGTTCGTCGGCGAGCGGCTGCTTGCCTTCGATGTCCGCCGTGCGGGCGCGCGGCGTGCCGGACAACGTGGCGCTCTTGTCGAGCGACGACGCTGCGTTCACCGTGCCGCGCGGCGTAAGAGGCGCGCCACTCGGGGCGGGCTGCGCCGTCGTGTTGCCGACGGGACTGGGCGTCGGCGTGCTGGGCAGCGAAATAAGCGGTTGTGCCTGGGGCGTCGCGTTGATGCGTGCATCCGGAGGCGCTTCCGCATCCTGCGCACTTGAATGCGTAGTGACAACAGACGCCCCGATGCACACCGCAATGACACACGCTTTCAGGCGCAGATTGTTCTTCTCTCGCTGCATGACTTCCCCGTATGTCCATGACCGCTATGGTGCGGTTTTCGGACGTTCTGTCTTAAGCGTTTCGCTTTTTGTATTTGTACGACGGAACGGATTTTCCGTAATTACTTGTAACCATAATGTTGTCCGCCCCACATTCGAACGCCGAAAGATGCAAGGAACGAGGCATTAAAAGAAAGCGTTTTGTCGACGCTTTATTTGCGTGGCGTAAGAAAACGTTTGCTCCGCGCAGACAGGTCGTATCGAAGTTGAAGGCTTGACCGCATAGACTTCGATTGCCAGTAACCGAAGCATGCATCGGCCACGGGACCCTGGCATCCTCAAGGAGGTCACCATGAAATCATTTGCGATGGCAATCGCCGTAGCGTCGGCGCTTGCGTTGCCCATTGCCGCGCTCTCGCAGACGGACGCGACACCCACGCGTGCGCAGGTACGCGCTGAACTGCAGCAGTTGGAGCAGGCCGGATATGACCCGGCCAAAGGTGATGACGCGAATTATCCGGGAGACATTCAGACTGCAGAAGCGCGCGTTTCGAGCCAGAACGGCGCAACCGCTTATGGTGGAATCACCCCAGGCTCATCTGCATCCGGCTCTCGTATCATCACGCGCCCGGCGTCGACGGACGAAATGAAGCAACTCTATTTTGGAGGCCAGTAGCGCGTTCTGTTTCTATAGGAGTACAAGCTGTAAGGCCCAGTCAGCTCGTCTTGGCGGCGAACACCATGTCGCTCCTCTCGACTATTCTCGATTCTTCACTGCTGTTACCTGTGATGGAAATCAGGATTCCGGAGCGCTTATGGCTCTTCCGGCTCATCCCTTGCCGAGCGGCGGCCGACTCGGGAAACCGGCCAGATTGCTCAACTGGGCCAGCTCGTTGGCCGCCTCTCGCAGGAGAACCGAGTATTCGTGAATCTTCTCGACCGTCAGCCGCACCCGCGGACCCGCCAGGCTGATGACGCCGACGCAACGCGAGCCGCTGACAACGGGCGTCGCGACCGCCGACATGCGCGGCGCAAAAACCTCGTCGATCATCGCGTAGCCGCGCACGCGCGCGGCGTGCAGGAAACCCAGCAGCGCCTTGAGTGTCGTTGGCGCATTGGGACCGAACTCGTTCGGCTGTCCGAAGCCCTGCTTCAGGACGAGCGCAGCCGCCTGTTCGTCGGTCATCGTCATGAGCCACGCGTGTCCGGTCGATGTGCATGAAAGCCGCGCCGCCTGGCCCATGTCGGGATCGTAACGAAAGCCGGTGCGCTGTCCATCCGCCTTGCCCACCCAGATGATCGCGTCACCGTCGACCAGCGACAGCCGCGCCAGCTCGCCCGTGTGCGCCGCGACGCGTTCGATGATCGGCTGGGCGATATCCGCGAGGCCGGTCAGGCTCAGGAATTCCAGGCCGTTCGACGTCATACGCATCGTCAGGATATAGCGGCTGTGATCGGTCAATTGCCGCACGTAACCGCTCTCGACCAGTTCGGCGAGCACGCGATGGCACGAGCTGCGCGGAATGCCCAGCGCATCCGCGATGTCGACCAGCCCCGCGCCTTCGCCTTGCGACGCGAGGAAATCGAGCATTCTCAGGCCATTCTTGAGCGACATGATCGGTCTAATTTCATGATATGAAATGCAGTTCCGGTGCGGAACACCTTGCTTTCGGAGCGCAAACAATAGCATCTGTTCGCCACGAGACGCGAACGTTACGACATACCGAGAATCCAGGAGACACCCATGTCAGTTATCGCTGACCCAAACCTTGCCGCGGGCGAACGATCCGCACAGGCTCACCAGATGGCGCGTCGCGCGGTAGCGGGCGCCACCGTCGGCACGGCGCTGGAATGGTTCGACTTCGCGTTGTACGGCGTCGTCGCTGCCACGATCTTTCCGAAGCTATTCTTTCCGTCGCTCGATCCGACCGCCTCGCTGCTCGCGTCGCTGGCGAGCTTCTGGGCGGGGCTCGCCGCTCGTCCGCTCGGCGCGGTGATCTGCGGCATGCTCGGCGACCGCTGGGGACGCCGCAACCTGATGCTCGTTACGGTCTCGGTGATGGGCGCGTCGTCGTTCCTGATGGGGCTGCTTCCCACTTACCAGCAAGTCGGCATTCTTGCGCCGACGCTACTGGTCTCGCTGCGCATCATTCAGGGCTTCGCGCTCGGCGGGGAATCGACGGGCGCGCAACTGATGGCGGTCGAACACGCGTCCGCGACGAAACGCGGCCTGTATTCGGGCCTGCTCGGCATCTGCTCGCCGCTCAGCCAGATCCTCGCCAACTTCGCCCTCTTTGCGTTGTCCGCTCTGCTTTCGGCCGACGACTTCGAATCGTTCGGATGGAGGATCCCGTTCCTCGCGAGCTTCGTGCTCGTGCTGCTGGGCATCTATATCCGCATGAAAGTCAGCGAGACGCCGGCCTTCGAGGCGCTCAAAAAGAAAGGCGAAGGTGCGCGCGCCGCGAATCCGCTCGGCATCGTGTTCAAGTTTCACTGGCGAACCGCGCTGCGCCTGACGCTGTTCTTCTGCGGCCCGGCTGCGCTGTTCTACCTGATCGTGGTGTTCTCGCTCAGCTATCTGACCAAGAACCTCGGCGTGCCCAAACAGACCGGCTTCATGCTGTTGATGGTCGCCAATGTCTGCGCCATCGTGGGCGCGCTGGCAGGCGGCTATCTGAGCGACCGGATCGGGCGCAAACGCGCGCTGCTGATCGGCTCGTTTTGCACGCTGATCTGCTGCCTGATCTACTTTCCGATCCTCAACCAGCACTCGGTCGCAATGACGATGGCCGTGATGGGCGCCTTCCTCGGCTTCACGCAGTTCCAGAGCGGCATTCAGCCCGTGTGGTTCGCCGAGTCCTTCCCGACCGAGGCGCGTTACACGGGGTCCGCACTGTCCTATTCGGGCGCCAACCTGCTCACCGGCGGGCCGATGCCGATCGTCGCCGTGGCGCTGCTCAACGCCTTTCATGGTTCACCGTGGGCGATCGTGGCGGTCTGCGGCTCGCTGAACCTGCTCTCCTTCCTCATGATCGCGACGTCGCGGGAAACCAAAGGCACCGCCCTCGAACGTAGCGCTACACACTGAAACCATGACTCGCAAACTCTACATTCTCAATGGCTCCAACCTGAACATGCTGGGTTTGAGGGAGCCTCACCTGTACGGCACCACCACGCTGAAGGATATCGAGCAGAACTGTCTCGCGCTGGCCGAGGATCTCAAGTTCGACTGCGTTTTCCGTCAGACCAACAGCGAGAGCCAACTGATCGACTGGATTCAGGAAGCGTTCCTGCAGGATGCGGCGCTGATCATCAACCCGGCCGGCTTTTCTTTCGGACGGATTCCCGTGCTCGACGCAGTCAAGCTGATCCGCCGTCCGGTGGTGGAAGTGCACATCACGAACATTCACCGTCGCTCCGAGGAGTACCGTCACTCGACGATCTCGGTCGCCGCCACCGCGGTGATCTGCGGGGCTGGCGCGAACGGCTACTTGCTGGCGATTCGCTCGGTTGACGACCTCTGGAGCAGTCAGAGTTAAATCTGCCTCTCGTTTTATCGATCAAGCGGACTCCGCAAGGAGTCCGCTTTCGCCTCGTTAAGGACGAACGCTACTGCGCCGTCCATCCTCCGTCGATACGCAGACTCGTACCGGTGATCATTGCGGCGGCGGGAGACGCGAGATAAAGCACCGCCGCAGCCACCTGTTCACTTTCGAGCAGACGGCCCATCGGAATCCGGTCGAAGACCCAGCGCCTGAACTGTTCGTTCTCGAAGAACGGCTGCGTCATCGGGGTATCGACGAACGTCGGTGCCACCGAGTTCACGCGTATCCTCGGCGCAAGCTCGACTGCCGCCGCTTTCGTCAGCCCTTCCATCGCGTGCTTCGTCATGCAGTACACGGATCGATCAGGCGCGCCCACATGCCCCATCTGCGACGATATGTTGATGATGGCGCGGTCACCGGTCGCGTCGCCTTCGAGCATCTTCAGAACGGCCGCGCGCGTTGCCAGAAACGTCGCCCTGACGTTCAGGCCGATCACGAAGTCCAGATCTGAAGTTTTGACGTCCGCGAGTCGCGACGGGATGTTGGTGCCCGCATTGTTGACAAGGATGTCCAGGCTGGGCAGTTCAGCGAATGCCCGCTCCAGTTGCTCATCCTTCAGAAGATCACAAACCAGTGGAGTGCAGGCGCCACCGTTTCGATGGATGCGACTAGCCACTTCGTCCAGCTCCCCTGCTTCCTTGCTCAGCAGATAGACGTGTGCGCCGGACCCGGCGAGCATCGAGGCGATATCCGCGCCAAGGCCACGGCCCGCGCCCGTCACAACAGCGGTCTTACCATCGAGACTAAAAAGTCCGTTAGACATAGGTTCCTCCCGGATTTCAAATGCGGTTGATTGATTGTTTCGCCGGCTGCATCCACACCGTGCGCCCGCCGACTTGCGACAACCCATTCGGAGGAAGGCGAGCAGAGTCGCGCACGACCAGTTGACCACTGACGATGCGTGATCCAGCCGATGAATCACGTCCACTGCAGGCATCGACGAGTATCGCAACAGCGCTGTCCACCATCTCGTCCAGGGGCTGTGAGAAGGTGGTGAGGCGATACGCAGGTGAGGCTGCAAGCTGCGTGTCGTCAAAACCCACAATGGAAAGCGCTCTGCCAACGTCGAGACCAAACTCGCTGCGCGCGACATCGATCGCCGCCATCGCCATCTGGTCGTTAGCGCAAAAGATGGCGTCTGGTCGCGTGTCAGCCTCAAGAAAAGTTCTCGAGTGGCGCGAGCGGCGTCCTCGACGGTGTAGCTTCCGTGGACCGTGAGCGGTGGCACGGCGCCCGCCCGATGGAGTCGCTCGCAGAACCCTGCCTCCCGGTCACGACTGGTCGATGACGAATCGAGGCCAGCCATGAACGCAAAGCGATGGTGCAAACCAGCGAGTAAAAAGGACCCAATGCAGGCCGCGCCCGCCCGGTTATCCCCTGTCACGCTCGATACCACGTCGCTATCCGTTTTTCGATTGACCATCACGACAGGCAGGCCAACCTCCGCACACTCTTCCGCAAGACGAGAGGAGAGTTGCGCTGATACGAGCACCAGCGCATCGAGCCGATAGCGCAGGATCTCTTCGAGAATCGGATCGGCAGACGTTCCATGCCGTGCTGTGAACAGCATCACGCGATAGTCGCGCACGGAAAGCGCCGCCGACAGCGCATCGATCAGAGCGGCATAGAACGGATTGTTCAAACCCGGTACGACGACGCCGACAATGCGCGACTTTCCCGTGATCAACGAACTTGCGATGAGGTTGGGCCGGTAACCCAACATGGTCGCTGCGGCGAGCACCTTCGCACGCGTCCGGTCGGAGACGCTCGCGCCGGGTGTGAAGACGCGAGACACCGCCGACTGCGAAACGCCCGCGAATCGCGCGACTTCATGGCCGGTGACGGGACGCCTGAGCTCCCGTGGTCGCTTCTTCTCGGGCATGTCGCTAGTCGAAAGTTGCTTCATTTTTTCTTCGCGTCTTGACGGATCGCGGCTCAACCTTCACGCGTATTGCCTGCCGGGATCAAGCTGGCTACTGACGGCGCGTTGCGTTCGCTGGCGACCCTTGCGAACAGCGCACAGACGAGCGTGATCGCTGCCGCAACCATTGCGAAGATGGCCACGGGTGTGTAGTCGCCGTACTTCGCGAGCAGCGCCGTAGCGATCAATGGCGTCGGCGCACCCGCGACCAATGCGCCCAACTGGAACCCGATCGTCACTCCGCTGTAACGCACCTCCGGGGCGAACATTTCGGCGAACCATGCGGCCATCGGAGAGAACACGGCAGCGTGAGCAATTGTGAGCACCATGATCTCCGCGAGCAGGATCATCGTCGGGTTTCCCGTGCCTACCATGTGGAAGAAGGGGAACGGCGCCACCACCGCGACCAGTGCGCCAAAGACGACCACCTGCTTTCGACCCAATTTGTCAGATAACGCGCCGAAGAAAGGCTTTGTCAGCAATTCGAGCGCTGCGGCGATCAGGATGGCGACGAGGACCGTTTTCCGCGGCAAGCCCAGGTGGCTCGTCATGTAGGTCAGACCAAACGTCGTGAACACGTAGTACAGGATGTTGTCCGCAAAACGAAGCCCAGCGGACAACAAGATCGCTCTCGGAAACCTTCGAACCGCTTCGACGATCGGCAGTTTGACGGTTGCATCGCTGTCGAGCACCTTCTTGAACGCAGGCGGCTCTTCGATGCGGAGTCGGATCACGAGACCAACCGCGACAAGTACCGCGCTGAACAGGAACGGAACACGCCAACCCCACGCGAGGAACTCCGTTTCGGGCAGGCGACTGGCCAGTTCCATCCCGCCCACCGCCATGCACAACCCCGCGGGAAGTCCCATCTGAGGGAAGCTGCCATAGAGCCCGCGCCTGTTCGGGTTTGCATGTTCGACAGCAATCAGCGCGGCCCCGCCCCATTCGCCGCCTACGGCCAACCCTTGCACGATGCGCAGCAGGATCAGCAGAAGCGGCGCAGCAAGTCCGATGCTGTTGTATGACGGCACGAGTCCGATGAGCGTGGTCGAAATGCCCATTGCCAGCAGCGTGGTGACCAGCACGAACTTGCGCCCGACACGGTCGCCAAGGTGGCCCGCGACGATGCCGCCAAATGGTCGTGCGACGAACCCGACCGCGAACGTGCCGAAGGCCAGAAGCGTCCCGGTCAACGGATCTCCACCAGGGAAATACAGCTTGCCAAACACGAGTGCCGAGGTGATTCCGTACAGAAAGAAGTCAAACCACTCAATGGCACTTCCGATAAAACTGGCGATGGCGATCGTCAACATTTTCGGTGAAGAATGCCCTGCCGCAGTCGAGCGCTTGGTATCCAAACCCGTCTCCTAATGCATAGGTATGCAAAGATTTATGAACCTGTCTACAGCTTGTATCAGGGATGCTGTCGATCACGCGTAGGGAGGGTCGGGCAGCTGCTGGCCGCCGCGAATGATGAACTTGGGGTTGTATTCGAGCAGGCCTGTCTCAATACGGTCTTCTGATATGCCCGCATGGTCGCTGAAAATCGCGCTCACCTTCCTGACCAGCGTGAGCTTTGCCTCGTCAGATCGACCCGCGCGAATATTGCACATGATGAGCGTGTCGCCACCCGGTTCTCCACCCACATAGCTGCTTTCGGACGACAGATCATTGAAGACCACGCTGATGATTTCGAGCGGCGACTTGATGGTCTCGTTCACGGCGATGGTGATCGCCTTGGCGATCTTGCGCTTGACGTCGACGTCCAGACCGGCGCGCGTGTTGCAAACGATGATGGGCATTTTCGATAACTCCTTCGAGACTGGTTAAGGTGTGCAGCAGGCAGTACAGCGCGAATACGTATGCGTTTTTCGAGAAGCGCCATTACCGTTTCGCGCCAGGCAAATCACTCTGTTGCATATACATCTATATGAGCGCGGCATTTCCGCGCAAAACCGATGGCCACGACAACGCGTGCTCTGCCTCGGTTCCTTCCTACCCTTCTCACTCGCTGCTCCGGACCGTCATACCAGTACCGGTCCGATGTAGATGTACCCGCAACTGATGTATATGCAACAGTCTAGTTCGATTCGGCGGGTCTTCAACCTAGTGAGAACCCGAAACACCCTCCTCTTTCATTGATTCGACGTGTCTTGTCCCGAAGTGCTACGATTGTTGCATATACACTGATCAATCTTTCGAGAGGGATTGTCGATGTTCACAGAATGCTATTGCACCCAGTTCAGGCGCTCGGCGAATGCCCTGACGAGCATTTACGACGACGCTTTGCGACCGGTGGGTCTGAAAATCACCCAGCTCACGCTGTTGCGTGGGCTCGACCGCCTTGGTTCGGCGACCTACAACGAGATTGCGGCCGAGTTGTCGCTCGACAAGACGACGATCTCGCGCAACATCAAGTTACTGATCGACGCGGGATGGGTCGAGGTATCGAGCGATGAGGATGCGCGCTACAAACTGGCAAAGCTCAGCCCCACAGGTGCCCGCGTCTTGAAAGAGGCCGAGCCGCACTGGCGCGCGGCGCAGGCTCAAGTCGAGAAAGAACTCAAGAAGTACCTGAAGGGGCCGGCCAAGAATGTGCTTCTGGAGGCACTGGAGACGCTGCAGCACGTCAGCGGCGAACGATAATCTGATGGACCGCGTGTCGCAGTTCCTCGGACAGCGGCACGGGCCTTCGCGTGCGACGGTCGACGTAGGCGTGAACGAACGTGCCATGCGCGAACGACTGATCGCGGTCGTTTCTGAAGAGACTGATCTCGTACGTCACGCTGGTCGTCCCTACTCTGCTTACGCATAGCCCGCAGGTGACGAGGTCCGGAAAAACGACCTCGTCGAAGTATTCGCAGCTCGTGCGTACGACCAGACCAACAGCCTCACCGCGAACGGGGTCCAGGAGGCCTCGTTCGACGAGCCATCCATTGACCGCCGTGTCGAACCACGTGTAGTGAACAGCATTGTTCACGTGCCCGTAGATGTCGATGTCTTTCCACTGGGTGTTGACCTGACAAAACCAGTGAAAGTCACTTCGAGGCCGTGGCCTGGTCCGTGTCATGAGCGTCTCCGTGGCGGCAGTTACGCGGGAACAGCCGTGCCATACGGCACGTCGCGGTTGCCGAAGCGGCGCACGCGGATGTTCGCTTGCTCGCCGTGTGCGATCATGCCCTCGATGGCGCACAGTCGCGAGCAGTACGAGCCGATCAGCGCGCTCGCTTCGTCCGTCAGCACCTTTTGATACGTGCAGGTCTTGATGAACTTGCCGACCCACAGCCCCCCCGTGTAGCGCGCGGCCTTGCCAGTCGGAAGCGTGTGATTCGTGCCGATGACCTTGTCGCCGTACGCAACGTTGGTGCGCGCGCCGAGAAAGAGCGCACCATAGTTCTTCATGTTTTTCAGGAAGTAATCAGGGTCGCGCGTCATCACCTGAACGTGCTCGGATGCAATGCGATCGGCCACCGCGACCATTTCTTCGAGCGTGTCCGCCACGATCACTTCGCCGTAGTCGCGCCACGAAACCCCGGCCGTGTTTGCCGTCGGCAGAATTTCGAGCAGGCGTTCGACTTCGGCGATGGTGTCCTTGGCCAACTGCAGCGAGTTCGTGAGGAGAACGGCCGGCGTGTTGAAGCCGTGCTCCGCCTGACCCAGAAGGTCCGTCGCGCACAGTTCCGCATCGACGCTGTCGTCGGCGATCACCAGCGTTTCAGACGGCCCTGCGATCAGGTCAATGCCGATGCGACCGAACAATTGGCGCTTCGCTTCCGCGACGAACGCGTTGCCCGGTCCAACCACCATGGCGACCGGGTCGATCGTCTGCGTGCCGAGCGCCATCGCGGCGATGGCCTGGACACCGCCGAACGTATAGATCTCGTCTGCGCCGCCGAGGTGCATGGCGGCGACCACTGCCGGATTCGGCTTGCCACCGACCGGCGGCGACGCGGTGATGATGCGGGGAACACCCGCCACTTTCGCCGTCACCACACCCATGTGTGCCGAGGCGACCAAGGGAAACTTTCCGCCAGGGACGTAACACGCCACGCTGTCGACCGGCATGTTCTTGTGGCCCAACACCACGCCCGGCAGCGTCTCGATTTCGACGTCACGAATCGACTCGCGTTGTGCCTGGGCAAAGTTGCGCACCTGAGCCTGCGCAAACTTGATGTCGTCGAACTGCCCCGGAGACAGCGTGCGAACACAGCTCGCGATTTCGTCTTCCGACAGTCGGAAGCGCTCCGGTGACCAGTTGTCGAACTTCGCCGAGAGTTCGGCGACTGCTGTGTCGCCACGCGATGCAACGTCGGCGAGGATGCCGGTGACCACGTCACGAACCTTGGCGGCGTCTTGCGAGGACGCTTCCGCGCTACGACCATGCTTCAAGTATTGGATTGCCATTTGCATTTCCTTTCTGCGGGGTGACCGAGGAGCAGCGTGACTCGGAGGTTGGAAGGCTTGCTGCGTTGATGCAAATGTAGCGCAATTTTTTCTGCAAAATTTGCGCAAATGCTCCACACTTACCCTAGAAGCCCGCATCCACAGCGCGATCGGCGCCTCTCCTGTACAACCTCACAATGCAAATTTATGCAAACCACCAGCCGCTCTTCAGTTCGCTCGAAGGCTTCGAAAGTCCGCCTCGAGGACGTTGCCGAGCGCCTCGGCATCTCGGTGTCCACCGTGTCGCGTTCACTGGCGGGACACCCCGCCATCAGTAGCGATACCCGTGGCGCCGTGCAGGCGGTCGCAGCCGAAATGGGATATCGACTGCCCTCACAAGGTCGGTCCACGCGCAAGTCAGCGACCAAGCTGATCGGGGTGGTGGTCGGCGCGCTGCACAATCGGTTCATGACCTTGTTGCTGACGCATCTCCATGACGCTCTGCAGGAGTGCGACTACCAGATCACGCTGATGATCGATTCGATGAACGACTCGGAGAACCTGCTCGCGTTTCGGCCCCTGATCGACGGCTATCTCGATGGGATGATCTTCGCCACCGCGACGCTCGACTCACCCGTGGTGGCAGAGATGCAAAGGCGCGGCATTCCCCTTGTACTCGTCGTTCGGTCTGTCGACGATGTGAGGGTCGACACGGTCGAAGTCGACAACGTTCACGCCGGCGCCCTCGCGGCCGAGCATCTCTATCAACTGGGTCATCGCCGCATCGGGCTGATCATGGGTTCGCAGAACACGTCGACAAGCAGAGACCGCGTCAAAGGGGCCTTGCAGTGGCTCGAGGGAGCGGGCGTAGCGCCGGCATCGGTGCCGTTGATTCATTGCGACTACACCAGCGAGGCGGGGTATTCCAGCGCCATCGCGATGTTGAGCGACGATAACCGGGTCACCGGCATCGTCGCGGGCAACGACACGATTGCGCTCGGCGTGCTCGAAGCAGCCAAAAGACAGGGCATCGCAGTGCCGCAGCAGCTCTCGATCATCGGCTTTGATGACATGCCGCTGGCTGGATCGCCTCTGGTCGGATTGACGTCGATCCGGCAGCCCGTTGAAGCGATGGCGCGCACCGCCGCCCGCCGACTCGTCGAGCGCATTCGAGCCGGAGGAATGGGCGCGCCCGTCCACGATGTCTTGCCCATCCAACTGGTCCGTCGCGAAACAACGGGGCCGATAAGCTAAAAGAAATCAGCTATCCGAAAAGCCTTGCGCGCCGATCGCTTCAGCAACGTCGATTGGCGGGATTACCGGGTCGTCCCGGCACTCGACGCGTAGCGCGGAGCGGCCTTGGCATTCGCGAATCTGGGAGCCAGCGCGCGACGGTCCGCTTCCCACTTCGTCCAGTCGTCGCCATCGTGCAGCGTCGGGATAGTCACGAGTTCGCCGTTATCGAGCCCGACGAGTGCTGCATCGACCAGATCGTCTGCTGTCATCGTGCTCGCCGCTTCCTTCTGCTTCGAATAGCCCGCCACGTCCCAGAACTCGGTTGCCGTCGCTGCGGGCAGCACGGTCTGCACACGCACACCCTTGCCCGCGAGGTCGCGCTGCAGCGCATGGCCGAAGCTCAGCACGTACGATTTCGAGGCGCTGTAGACGCCGTTCAGCAGTTCGACCGCAATGCCGACCACCGAACTGATGTTGATGATGGTGCCCGCGCCCCTTGCGGCGAACGCAGGCGCGGCTGCATAGGTGAGGCGCGTCAGCGCCGTGATGTTCAGGCCGATCATCGATTCCATGGCGTCGACATTGCCATCGAGAACCGATGCGACCGAACCGACGCCTGCGTTGTTCACCAGCATCGTGATGCGCTGGTCTTCGTGAAGCATGCTTTCGATTTTCGCGAGCGCAGCCTTGTCGTTGAGATCCGCGGCAACGGTTTCGATCGAGCGGCCCGTCTCTTTCGCGAGGCGCTCTGCGAGCGCGTTCAGTCGGGTCTGGTTACGCGCCACCAGAATGAGGTCGAAACCGCGCCTGGCGAGGCGGTCTGCGTAGATGGCGCCAATGCCGGCCGATGCGCCCGTGATCAGCGCGAAACCTTTCGTAGAAGCAGTCATGATCGTTCCTTTGAGTGGGTTGGAACCAACAGGGTGTCGGTTCATGGAGTGGATTCTGACCTTGACCGCCGACGACCTCAATGCCATATATGCAATGATTCAAGCCATCGACTGTCCTTGCTCCCGATTCGCAGATTCGACGACGGATGGACCGCACCGCTGTCTGTTTCATGCTACCTTCAATGAATCAGGCCATGACTCGCGGGACATCGTGCATACCGTCGGACTTCTCGTCTATCCAGATTTTCAGTCGCTCGCGCTTGCCGTGGCGAGCGTCTTCGAATACGCCAACCTGCTCCGCGACGAAGCGGCATACCAGTTCACTATCGTGTCCGAGCACGGCGGACCGGTCGCCTCGTCTCAGGGGTTTTCGGTTCACACCGAACCGCTTGCCAAAGAGGGCTACGACACGCTGATCGTGGCGGGCGACAACGAATGCCGCCTTCCCTCGGCTGCGCTGGTGGAATACCTTCGGCAAGCACCGCGGCACTCACGGCGTATCGCTTCGATCTGCACGGGTGCGTTCGTTCTGGCTGCTGCGGGTCTGCTGGAAGGTAAGCGGGCAACGACGCACTGGTTCCACGCGCGCGCCTTCCAGACGCAGTATCCGGACATTCAACTCGAAGAAGATCGCATCTACGTTGTCGACGGGCAGATATGGACATCGGCCGGTATGAGCGCGGGCGTGGATCTCGCGCTCGCGATCGTCGAGAACGACTTCGGGCTGGAGACCTCGCGTATGGTCGCGCGCAAGCTCGTGCTTTATCAGCGACGCGGGGGCGGCCAGTCGCAGTTCTCGGCGCTGCTGGAGATGGGAGCGCGCTCGGACCGCGTGCAGATGGCGCTCACCTATGCGAGCGAAAATCTTGCAAGCGATTTGTCGGTCGAGCGACTGGCGGAAGCGGCACGGCTGAGTCCGCGCCAGTTCAGCCGCGTATTTCGTGAGGAAACGGGTCAATCGCCCGCCAAGGCGATCGAGCGGCTTCGCGTTGAAGCTGCTCGGCTGATGATGGAAACGACTCGTCACCCGATCGAGATCGTCGCGAGAGAGACGGGCTTCGGTGACCGCGAACGCATGCGTCAAGCCTTCCTGCGTGCATTCGGTCAGCCACCCCAAACCATACAGCGGGCGTCAGGTATAACGCCGCTCGCGTCTTAGAGTCGCTCGCCTCATTGTTCCCCGGGCGTCCATTCCGGGCTGTAGCCACCGAGTGCCGGGTGATACATTTCATCCCCCGTATGCTGGGTGAATTCGACGTTGAGCCGGTCTTCACGAAGGCCGAGAATTTCGATGCAATGCGCGCAAAGCGCTTTGGCCACCTCCATACGCAGTTCGGGCGCCCTGCCCTTTCTGATATCCAGCATCATCACCGCGACCGGCGTGGGCTCTTCACCGGCTTCGGGAATCCGCCAGACACCTCCATCACCCAGTTCTCGAATTGCGACGCTGATACGCCTGATGTCCACCGACATCATCCGCGCGTAGGTCTCGCTCATCTTCAGCGCCAGGCGCCGCTTGTCGTCCACTGAATAGTGGCCGCATACATCCAGTTGCAGGTAGGGCATGGTCGTCGCACTCCTCGAAAATTCCATTCTCGACCGGACGCGGGGCCGTTCCAATGTCGCATGCGCAAGGTTTCCGGACACGCAAGCTCCGATCCGCGCCAGGCCTCAAGCCAGCGTCCTGGCATGCCGATAACCCGATGAGTTTATGAACTGCGAGTTGTGCCGCCCTTAACCCTATGTTCCGATGAAGGACCCGAAGATGACGACCAAAAGCATCAGCCGACGCACTTTTCTTCTCGGCATGGGGGCATCGGGCCTCCTCGCCGCATGCGGTGGCGGTTCGAGTTCGAATCCGGCGTCGGGATCGACTGCGTCGTCGTCAGCGCCGCAGGCGGGCGGCATGCAAGCCACCGCGAAGACGCCGCTGACGCTCGATCTCACGCAAACCGATTTGCCTGCCGGTACGGCCGTCTACGCCTATGTGATCGGCGAGACGAGTCTCACCTCCGGCGTGACGCAGTACTGGGTGGACTCGACCGGCACGCCCCACGTGATGAGCGCCGCCGACAACACGATCGCCTCGAAGACGTTTCCCGGCTCGTCCGCGCTGCCCGGCAGCGAAGCCGCGGTGCTTGCCGAAACCTATCCGCTCGCATGGGCCGATTACAGCATTCCGCTCACGGTCGGGTCGAGCTTCGTGCTGGATCTGTCGAAGCTCAACGCAACGAGCGTTCCGGGTCTGGGCACCGGCACGGCGGCGTTCAGCGGCCGCATTTATCTGTCCGTCGGTGTGCCGAAACTGCCGTTCACGGCGCTCGGCAGCAGCGCTTACACCGCCCCGGTGACCGTCGACGGTCCCGGCTCACTCACCTTGTTCGACTGGATCGAATTCTCGTTCGACAGCGAGGGCAATTTCAACGGCAACACCACGCAAGTCGATCAGTTCGGCTTTCCGCTGTTGCTGAGCGGCACGCCGGGCGGCGCGCAGCAAGGCCGGTACGATGCGTCGCGTCCGTCGATCCTCGAGGCGGTATCGAAGCTGCCCGCCGCGTTCTACCTGCCGCAGAGCGTGCCCGCGCCGTCCGCCTTTCCGGCGGCGCTCGCGGTCAACGGCAGTGTCACCTTGCGCGCGCTGTCGCCCAAGAGCATCTCGGCGCAGAACCAGTACAACGGCTCGCTGCTGACGTATTTCGACCAGACCATCGAGAACTGGTATCAGACCTGGGCCACCACGCCGCTGTCCGTCACCGATCTCGCGACGGGCACCTACACCGGCATCGTGCAATCCGGTGTCGGCCTGACGTTCTACGCCGGTTCGACTGCGAGCGGCACGGCGGCGTTCACGGTCGGTGGCGCGGGCACGCCCGGCATCTCCAGCTATGACGTCTGGCAGTGCGCGAATACGCTCGCGACCGGCAGCGACGCCGCCAAGAACGTGCAGAAGATGCTGGCCGCCGCGTTCAACCGCGGCGTGATGTCTAACACGCTCGCCGATGCGACCTGCAAGAACGACGCAGCGACCTTCTATCAGATCGCCAACCCGAACACACTGGTCTTCAATCCGTGGGCGCAGTTATTCCATCGACTGAGCTCCAACTCGCTCGCCTACGCCTTCCCCTACGACGATGTCTGCGACCAGAATCCGTCCATCGGGCTGACGGCGACGCAGTCGGTCACGATCACGCTCGGGAAGTTCTTCAGCTAAGCGTTCTGCGCGCTCACGTCCATGATGCAAGCGGGCCGCGCTCGAACGCTTCGCCGAAGCGGCGCGAGCTCCATGTTTCATTCGTAACCTGAATCCGCTTTTCTGAAACGCGACCGTAACGGCGCGCCCACAGAATACCTCTCATGCGCTAAACGAACCGCGCCAAACAAACCGGAGAACAAATCATGCCGATGCCGTGCTACCTCACTCTCGAAGGCCAAAACCAAGGCAAGATCGAAGGCTCGAACAAAGTTCAGGGTCACGAGGGAAAGATTCTCGTCCAGGCCGTCGATCACACCATCGAAATTCCGAAGAGCCCGCAAACCGGTCTGCCCACGGGCAAGCGCGTGCATGGCGCGATGACGATCACCAAGGAAATCGACAAGTCGTCGCCCAAGCTGTTTCAGGCACTGACCTCGGGCGAGCAGTTGAAGGACGTGTCGCTGGAGTTCTATCGCATCTCGCCGAAGGGCACGGAAGAGAAGTACTACACCGTGAAGCTGTCGAACGCGATTCTGACGAATATGAAGTCGTGGACGCCGAATGCGCTGGACCCGAGCAACAAGCAATTGGGACACATGGAAGACCTCGCCTTCACGTACGAGAAGATCACGTGGACGTACGAGCCGGACGGTATCGAAGCCGAAGACTCGTGGCTTGCGCCGAAGGCCTGATGGTGGGTTGATGGAAGTAGGCCGCCTCTTGAACGAGGCGGCCTTTTTTTGTTCAGCGGGCGGGCGAGCCCTCGCTATCTCGACAACAATCCGAACACGGCCACACCGTTCCTCGTGCCCACATACACTTTGCCGTTCGCGATCATCGGCGTGATGAACTTGTTGCCCTGGCCGAACTGGTCTCGCGCGCCGAAGTCGTTGCTGCTGTAGAGCTGGCTTGCGAGATTCGTCGCGTCGTACGCGCGCAGCACACCGATCGTGCCGTTCTCCGCCGCCCACAGAATGCCGTTCGCCGTGCCGTTCGCGGAAATGCTCGGCGTCGTGCCCGGGAAGCCGAACTTGTTCGCCGTCTGACTCGTGGGCGCTCCCGACAACGTGGCGTTCGAGATCGTGAACGCCTTGATGTTGTCGCCGACCGATCCGAAATAGACCGTGTTGTTGAAATACGCGGGCGCGCCGAACACCGACCCGCCGAGCCGGCCGACGAGCTCCTGGTAAATATGGTCGGCGTTCGAATCGAACTTGCCCATCGAATAGCGGTTCACGACGTAGATCGTCTTGTTCTTGCCCGCGCCGATTGCGAGATGACGCACCGCGCCGGTCGAATCGGCCATATCGGGCAGCACCATCGCGCCGCCCGAGCCGAGATCCTCGTCCTGATTCGATTCCTGCATCGTATTAGACGGCTGGAAATAGTCCTGCACCCGCAATGGTCCGAGATTGAGTCGCAGAAAGCCGTTGCCGTAGTTGCCGTTGATCGGCATCTCGTGCTCGTTTTGCGTCGGGTCGAAGGTGCCGTTTCCATCGAGCAGATAGATGGCTTCGCCGTCGGACGCGAGGCCCGCTCCGCTCATCCAGATCGCGCCCATCTGGCCGTTCGGCGTCACGTTCAGCACGCTCGTCTGCTGGAGCGTGCCGGCGTCGTAGCCCATCACCCAGCCGGTATACGGCAGGAAATCGCAGTGCGAGGTCCATGCGGTATAGACGGTGCCGTTCAGCAGCAGCAGCGCCGCGCGCTCCACGTACTGGCCCGGATCGAATGTGAGCGTGCCGTTCTGGCTGCCCGAACCGTTGCCCGGATAGGTCGCGCGAATTTCCGTCGGGCCGTTGAAGAGCTCGGCACCAGTGGCGACGTCGAGCGCGTGAATGCGCTGGTGATAGCCGCCCGACGCGTCCCTCGACATGCCGACTACATAGATCGCGCCATTCGGCCCGCGCGTGCGGTCGATGACCGGCGTCGCCGTGATGCCGATCCTCGGGGTGATCTGGGTGCAGCCGTGGTCGCCGCTCGGCGACTCGCCGTTGCCGAGCGTCGAAACTTTCCAGAGCACGGCGCCGTTGTCGGCATCGAAGGCGTAGACGCTCGCGTTCTCGGTCTCGACGTAGACCACGTTGTGCGAAGCGCCTGCGATCGGCACGTCTGCGAGAAAGAGCGGCTGGGCATCGACGAGGCCATCGACGGAAAAGAACCCGAGCTTGCCGAAATTGCTCGCACTGACGTTCGCGGGCGTGAGGATCGTTTCGTTCAGCTGCTGGCCGGTGCGGGCGATGTCGTTGTGCCAGGTGACGACGTCCATCGGGTTGCCGGCAGCCGACGTGCCCGCACTCGTTGCCTTCGATACGCTCGACGCAGCCCTGCTGGCGGCGGCCGATGTCGAATCGCCGCTGGAGTCACCGCCGCTGCACGCGCCGATGATTGCCGCGATCAGCGCGGCGCCGAGTGCGACGGCATAAGCGGAATAACGCGCATTCATTTGCATTCTCCTTCTCCGGGAGGGCCGGAACGGGCAACGCATGGAGCGACGACGATGCTAACAAAGCAATAACATGTGCGCCCCCGGATGGTGACAGAAAAAGAGGACTTTCTCGCCAACGAACGTTCGGATGCAAAGTGGGCGGCCGATTTCGAATCAGGACAGCAATGACGCGTTTGCTTCGAGAACCCTTTCAATTCCTAAGGCGTATGTATCCGAGGGCACATATTTACCTATTTATTTATCCTCCAGAACGGATCTTGCCGATTTGGACTGCTAGTCTTCGTCCGAGAGAAATTGCAATACAAAAGAGCCATGGCTGCGACACCTCTGCTCGCGCCTGTCAGGCCGGATCTTCGACGTACAAGTCGCACCGTGATGCCCCGGAACGGGGATCGTAAAACGTGTCGATGAGGGCGATTTCGGTGAGCCAGGAAAAGATGCCCGACTGTCTGACATCCGGCATGGGTGCGTTTGCTCCCGCCCTCACTCGCCGCGCTCTGCTTCGCGACATGGCTGCACTCGCGCTGGGCGCAATGTCCCCGTTCTCGTTTGCGCAGCATGGCGGGCTGGGACTCGTCACGCCGCCGGTTCACCTCGGCGACACCTTGCTGGTCGATCAGACCGGCAGAACGCGCCTGCTGAACGACGTGCTCCGCCAGGGCGTGACCGCGCTGCAGACGATATACACGGGCTGCGGCACGGTATGTCCCCTGCAAGGCGCGCTTTTCAGCGCGGTTCAGGAACGGATTCCGCAAATCCGTGCCCATCGTCCGGTGCAATTGCTGTCGGTTGGAATCGATCCGCTTTCCGATTCACCCTCGGCATTGCGCGCCTGGCTTGCGCGATTTCGGGCGGGTCCGGCGTGGAATGCCGCGACGCCAGCACTGAAGGATGTAGACCGGATGCGAGTGGCGCTCTCGGGCAGCAATAGCCCTCTCGGCGACATCGCGGATCATTCGACGCAGGTGTATTGCTTCGACGCCGACGCGATGTTGCGCTGGCGAAGCGCCGACCTTCCCCGCGTCGACGACCTCTGCAATGTGCTCGGCGCACTTGCACGTACCTAAGCAGACTTTCTCCACGCGGAGCGAAACCATGCCAGGAATTCGTTCGACGAGGGACGCGGCCCGCCTGCTCGTCTCATGCATGCGCTTTTTGCTGCTGATCGCATTGCCGCTGGCTTTGGCAGGCATATCGCCCGCTGTCCGGGCGCAAACCTCGGCCCCTATCACGCTGAGCGGCACTAACATGTGCGCGGACGTCAGCGGCGCGGCAACGGCGCCGGGAGGGCCCGTGATTTCCTGGCCCTGCTGGGGCGGCGCAAACCAGCAATGGCTCCCGGTTGCAACCGGCACCCGGTACAACCTCGTCAATCGGAACAGCGGCCTGTGCATGGACGTGTCGGGCCAGGCCCGCGACCCGGGTGGCCCCATCATCCAGTGGACCTGCAATGGCGGCTTGAATCAGGCCTTCTCGTTGACACCGCAAGGGGCGGGCTACGCAATCGTCGCGGGACATAGCGGCTTGTGCGTGAGCGCGTCGAGCACGACCTCTCAGGGTGTCCAACTCACGCAGCAGGTGTGCAATGGCAGTGCGACACAGACCTGGCAAGTGAGCGGCTTGCCGGTGCCGAGAACCGTATTGCCCTCGAAGTGGACGGCGCCCATCTCAATGCCGCTCGTCCCGTTGCAGGCCGCCAATCTTCCCAACGGAAACGTGCTGGTTTGGGCCGCGGACAGCGCGCTCAACTTCACCACCGGCGAGGTCACGCCGGGCAAGACCTACACGGCGATCTTCAATCCATCGACCGGCAACAGCAAGCAAGTGATCGTGAGCAATACCGGACACGACATGTTCTGCCCGGGCATCGCCAATCTCCCCGATGGCCGGATTTTCGTGACCGGGGGTTCGAGCACGAGACTGACCAGCATTTATTCGCCTTCGACGAACGCCTGGACCGCGAGCGATCGCATGAACATTCCACGCGGCTATCAGGGAAGCGTGACATTGAGCAACGGCAATGTGTTCCTGGTGGGCGGCTCCTGGAACGGAGGGCTCGGGGGCAAGACTGGTGAAACCTGGACCCCGGGTTCGGGCTGGCGGATCGACGGCGCCATCACCGACGACACCATCCTCACGAACGACAATGCGGGCGTATTTCGCGCCGACAATCACGCATGGCTGTTCGCGGTCGCCAATGGACGCGTGTTCCACGCGGGACCCAGCCGGGCCATGCACTGGTTCGATACAGCCGGTAACGGCAATGTCACCGCGGCGGGCAACCGGGGTCGCGACAGCGATGCGATGAACGGCAACGCCGTCATGTACGACGTCGGCAAGATTCTCGCGGTCGGAGGCGCGCCGAGCTACGATCAATCGCAGGCCACGTCCAATGCGACACTCATCGACATCAATAACGGAAATGCGGTGACGCAGACCATCGCGCCGATGATCTACCAGCGCGCGTTCAGCAACAGCGTCGTGCTGCCGAACGGACAGGTCGTCGTGATCGGCGGACAGACTTTTGCTGCGCCTTTCTCGGACGACAACGCCATCCTCACCCCGGAACTGTGGGACCCGGCCACCAATGCGTTCTCTCCGCTCGCCGCTCAGGCCGTGCCGCGCACGTATCACAGCGTCGCGCTGCTCCTGAACGACGGACGCGTGCTGAGCGGCGGTGGCGGATTGTGCGGGGCATGCGCGACCAATCACACTGACGTGGAGATATTGACGCCGCCCTATCTGCTCAACGCGGACGGGTCAGCCGCGTCCCGGCCCAGTCTCACGTCCGTGCCGTCCGACGCGCAGCTCGGCACGACGATCGTGGTGACGGCAAGCAGGGGAATGCGTGCCTTCGCGCTGATGCGCTCGTCGTCGGTCACCCATTCGCTGAACAACGAGCAGCGACGCGTGCCGCTGACGTTCACGGTAGGTACGGCGGGTGAATATCAGTTGAACATTCCTTCCGATCCCGGCGTCGTGGTCCCCGGCTATTACATGCTGTTCGCCCTGAACGCGAAGGGCGTGCCGAGTGTCGCGCGCGTGCTGCTGGTGCATTGAAATGGCGCGGCCATTTCGCTGTGTGACGCGAACCGCCGCGATCGGACTGGCCCTTGCCGTGATGACACCTTCGGCGCGTGCGCAGGCCGAATGTGAACCCGCCGACCTGGGGTGCGCGATATTCAACGGACAACATCCGATGGCCGCGCACCTGCGCGACGACGATCGCCCGTTGCCTTCCTGGACGACTCGATGCGTCAATTGTCATGCAGGCGCGTCGACGGCGGCAGCTTTTGCGCCACCGCTGACACACGACTCGCTGCTCGCCGCGACACCTCGCCGTGGAGGTCCGATCAGCCACTATGACGTGACGGCCTTCTGCCGCGCGGTCAAGGATGGGGTCGACCCGGCGGGCGTCCTGCTTCGCAAGTCGATGCCCCGCTATCAGATTGCCGATGCCGAATGCATGGCGCTCTGGCGGTACATCGTGCATCAATGATGGTATCTTCATCAAATGCTATGGCGCCCGGCTGAGGTGGCACATGTCCGTCTTTTTCGAAGTCGAGCACGTCACAACCTATCGCTACAACAAGCCAGTGGAGTTTTCCCCGCACCGCGTGATGTTCCGGCCGCGCGCCGCGCACGACATCCGCGTGCTGTCGGCCACACTGGCGGTGTCGCCGCACAGCACACAGTTCTGGATGCAGGACGTGTTCTCCAATTCGGTCGCGATCGTCGAACCACGGGTGCCCGCCGAAACGCTGGAATTCCGCGCGCGCTTCGTGATCGAGCATTTCGGCGTCAAGAATCTGGAGTTGCCGCTGGCGCCCGAAGCCGAGAACTATCCGTTCCAATACACCGACGAGGACCGCCTCGACCTGGCGCCCTTCCTCCCGCCGCAATATCCAGACGATCAGCCCCTGCTGCGCGACTGGACTGCGCAGTTTCTCCCCCGCCGCGGCACCATCCACACGCGCGACATCCTGGCCAATATCAACGCAGCCATCCGCAGCGACTTCCAGTACCAGTCGCGTGATGCCATGGGCACTCAGCATCCATCCGAGACACTGAACAGGCGCAGCGGCACCTGTCGGGATTTCGCGCTGCTGATGATGGAGGTGGTGCGGGGACTGGGATTGGCCGCTCGCTTCGTGTCGGGGTATCTGTACGATCGGGCGCTCGATACGCCGGCTCCGCCAGCGGTACGCAATACGGGACTGCAGCAGGGCGCGCGACAGGTTGAAAGCCGCGACGAGCCGCTCGTGGCAGGCGCCGGCGCGACGCATGCATGGTTGCACGTCTTTTTGCCAGGAGCCGGCTGGGTGCCATACGACCCGACCAACTCACTGGTCGGCGGGACCGACCTGATTCGCGTGGCGTTCACGCGCAAGCCCGAACAGGCCGCGCCAGTGTGCGGTTCCTGGCTCGGTGACGCGCAGGACTTCATGAACATGGACGTCCGCGTCAGCGTGCGGCGAATCGAGCAGCAGGCAGAGCCGGCATGTGCCGGCGAACGTTTGTAGCCGACCAAGGAACGAGATGCTATGCGCGGAGGATGTGCTTCAGCCTCTCGAATTCCGCCGGTCGCGTGTAAGACCGATAGAGTTCTCCGATTGAACCGAATGCCAGCGCGGGTTTGAGCGTCGCGCCGGGAAGAACCCTTGTGATCCACTCATAGGCGTTGGTATCGCGCGGCTCTTCACGCATGGCTACAGTCAGTAACGCGAGCGCCTTGTCAGGCGAGTGTCGGCCTAAGTCGACGAACAGGGTTTCGAATGGATGCCTTGCGCGTTTCTGAATAGTGGACAGGCTCAACATGCATCTCCTGCACGGTTGGACTCCTTGCTTATACCAGCCGAACGTGACACCTTCGAGCGCCTTCGGGATGAACTCACCCAGCGATCGCTCGAACTCGCCGTGATGCTGCACGCATTCGGCGATGCTTCTGTTTTTCCAGCCATTGCAGCGATTCCCGCACGACCGGGTGCGGAACCTCGTCGAACGAGGCGCTGCGGATGAGCGCCTCACTGGCGGCAATATCGTTGAACAGTCCAAGCTTGTTCTGCACGGACGTCAACTCCTTGATGGTGCGGCTGTGCCCGCCTCTGATAACGGGTTGAAAGAACTCGAGCAGATATCTCAGCTTCTTTCCCGCCTTGCGAACGTCGTGGAGATCCTCTTCGTGCGCGGTCTCGCTACGTGCTGCCCGCCTGCTCCGCTTGCGAAGCGCGCGTTGCGCCAGACGGACGCGCTCCTCCGCGAATGCCTGGATGGGAAGATCGTTGCAACGCGACTGCAGCGTCGTTTGCGCACGTAGCAAGACGTCGTTCAGGAACGCCTCGACTTCATCGCACTTGATCATCGCCTGACTGTGCATCACCGCCTGCGCGCGTTTCTCGCGCGCGGCCGCCACGAGCAATTCGATCGATGCGCGCGACTCCTGGGCAGCTTTGAGGAGATCGCCAGCGATGTCCCAGTCACGCGTTCCACCCGCTACCGCAGCGAGACGCTTGAATTCTTCGACGGCCTGCGCGGTCGCCTCCTCCCCGAGCCATGGGGAATACGCCCAGAACAACGCGCGAAGCTTTCTGAAAGCCACGCGGAGTTGATGAAACCCTTCGGCATCGCTTGTCGTGGACAGCGCCTTCGCCCTTTGAACCGCCTCGGCTACCACCGGTGTAGCGAGAAAAGAAAACGTACTGGCGATCGTGCTCTGTCTTGAAAGCAATGAACTCGCAGTCAATCGATCATTCTTGAAGAGCGTTTTCGGGCGTGGCAAGGGCCAGTCACCATCCATATCCATTCAAACCTCGGGTCGGACAGAAGATATAGTTTGCCCAGACCTTAACACAGCAACTTCGCGTCTCGCGATACGAAGTCACAAAACCGTCTTCAAACTGCAATCTTGCGGCCAGACGCCCGAGTCCGCAGTTGCCGAGACCGCGCCTTGAATACAGCGCTTCGCTTTCGGCTCGATGAAACTTTTATGTCATTCAGCCAGATTTATTGCGCTCACCCGCAAATTAATCGATGGCAAGTGCATCCGGTTTTGTAATAGCATTGCTGCGCGCATCGCGCGTGAACATCCAAGCTATCGGCGCTCTGCCGCTTGACGCAAATCCGCGCGCATTGCCGGAGACACGCGGGCATCGACACATAGAAAAAAACGCGGAGTTCAAACTTGAAGAAACGCGCCACTGTCATCTGTCGAAAAGGCAGACGGATTTTGCTCGTTGCAAGGGAATCCAAATGGGCGCTGCCGGGCGGAATGCTCAAGCGTGGCGAGCATCTGGCCGATGCCGCGCTCCGCGAGCTCAAGGAAGAAACGCGACTGTCCGGCAAGTCGGCGAAATATCTCTTCGACTTCAAGAGCAAGCAGAAACATCACCACGTCTTTTACTGCGATATCTCGAACCGGGCCAAACCGCGTCCGAACAACGAAATATCCAAGTGTCGCTGGGTAGAGCTGGACGAGATGCGGCGGCTCCTGACGAGCACGCCAACGGACGACATCGTGAAACTGGCGAGCCAAAAGCGAAAGAACGGTCGCGGGAAGTAGTGCAAGTGCTGCATAGGTTTTCCCAGGCTCACTTGATATTCTGACTCCAGTAAGCTTCGATCTGCTTGACGAGCGCGGCAGGCAGCGACACGTAGTGCTCGGCATCGGCGTCGGCTTGCCCTTCATTGAGCGCCCATCTGAAGAAAGCCAGCACGGCTTTCGATGCAGCCGGGTCCTTCGCCTCTCTCGGCACGAGAACGAACACCACGCCGGCAATCGGCCATGCGTTTTCGCCCGGCGCATCAGTCACGATCTGATAGAAGTCTGGCCGATCATTCCAGTCCGCTGCTGCTGCGGCCGCGCTGAAGCTATCTCGCGACGGTTGCACGAAAGTCCCGCTTCGGTTCTGCACAGCCGTATAGGCCAGATTCCGTTGCAACGCGTAAGTCAGCTCGACGTAACCGATCGAGCCCTCCACGTTCCTGATGTACGTCGCGACTCCATCGTTGCCGGTAGCGCCGACGCCGGTCGGCCATTTGACAGCCGTAGCCGCACCCACGCTGGATTTCCAGGAAGCGCTGCTCTGCGAGAGGAAGCTCACCCAATTAAAGGTGGTGCCGGAGCTTTCGTTCCGATGCACGACGACGATCTTGAGGTTCGGAAGGGCAACACCGGGATTGAGCGAGACGATAGCCGGATCATTCCAGTAGACGATCTTGCCAAGGTAGATGTCGGCGAGAAGCGGCCCGGACAGGCGAATCTGTCCCGGACCTACACCCGGAAGATTCACGACGGGCACAACACCGCCAATCACGACAGGAAACTGGGCCAGTCCCGCCGCTCGCAACTCGTCGGGCATGAGCGGCATGTCCGAGGCGCCGAAAGTCACTCTGGCTGCCTTGATTTGTCGAACACCATTTCCCGAACCCGTGGGCTGATAGTCGACGCGCTGACCCGTCTTCGTATGATATGTGGCCGCCCATTTCAGCAACAGCGGATATACGAAGGTAGAGCCGGCGCCGGAAATCTCCGCGGATAACGCGGTGACCGCATGGCATGCGCAGACGCAAAACGCCACGGCGACGAGCAGGCGGGAAGAACCGGTCAGTCTTGTTTTCATTGTTGAGAACTCCTCGGCGTGCCTTGCAAGGTACGGGACGACGCAGTTCGCAACGTTATGGCGCACTGTTGCAGTCGCGCCCTCGGGTTGCTGTATCTGATCTTAGGATGTGCCGGCGATTTTCCCAATGCCGACCGAGCGATTGCAGTTTGGTCGCCAGGTTTTCGCGGTACTTTCCGCCACGGAATATGAACGGGCCTTCAAGTGCGTTCAAAGCCTGTGCCGTACAACGGCCATTCGTCTGTCAGCGTCGCACAGGTATGACAACCGCACCGTCCTCGATCGGGCGAATCGCAGTCGTCTTCCCTGCCATAAGCTACGCAGCGGGACGGGCCCCTTCCCAGGCGCGCTGAAGTAACGCTCGAAGCGGTTCCGCCTCTATCGGCCGTGGGTTCCAGTAGGGATTTGACAAGGCCACTTCGCACGCGTAATCGAGGTCGTCTTCACCGAGTCCTATAGCGCCAAGGCCTCGCGGCACTTCAAGCTCTTCGTTGAGCTGGTAGAGACCATCGGGCGCCGACTTCACATTCAATGCTCTGGCAATTCGCTCCATCGCATCGCTTGCGACGATGCTGTTGTAAGCGAGCGCGTGCGGCAAGACGATGGCATGCGTTTCCGCGTGCGGCAGATTGAATGTCCCACCCAATGTGTGACAAAGCTTATGATGAAGCGCCATGCCCACATTGCCGAGCACCATTCCACACAACCATGCGCCATAGAGGCATTCACTACGCGCGGTCCTGTCTTTGCTGTTCGCTTTCAACTTTCGAAGACCACTCGCCAAAGCGCGGATGCCTTCTTCCGCCATCAGCGACATGATGGGATTACCGTCCTTTGCGTATAAACCTTCCGCCGCATGCGCAATCGCGTTCAACCCGCTCACGATCGACAGTTTGAGCGGCAAGCCAATCGTCAATTCCGAGTCGTACAGAACCGTCTTCGGGATGACCCTGGCGTCACGGCCCGTTTTTTTCACGCCATTTTCGGTGATCCCGAAGATGGGCGTCATCTCCGACCCGGCGTACGTCGTCGGTATCGCGATGATCGGCAGTGAGGACTCGAGTGCGATAGCCTTACCCAGGCCAATTGTCGAACCGCCGCCGATAGCGACTGCGCAGTCCGCGCCTACTTCCTTCGCGTGTTCGCGTGCGCGACGAGCGTTCTCGATGGGAACATGCATCTGAGCGCCGTCAAAGACCCCTGCGCTCGATGGACCAAGGAGGGACGAGACGATCTCGGCCTGTGCGCTCTGCTCGGGCGTACAAAGCACCAGCGCCCGACGCGCGCCCAATGTCTCGACTTCCTGTTGAATCAGCTTCATGCTTCCAGCGCCGAAAACGACCCGGGCTGACTGCGTGGTATAGGTGAACTCGTACATGAGCGTGGTTTCCTGTCTCGTCAAGCGGTAAAGCTCGCTTAGATGTAGTCGACCTGATGGCGAGCGATACGAACGTCACCCACGACTTGCTTCACCCGCAAGTGCTCAGGATGTATGGCGTACGCATCGAGCGATTCCTGATTTTCGAATTCCGTGTACAACACGACATCGCAGGCGTATTCCACGGCGCTTACGTCCAGTCCGACCTCGAGCTTCGTAAGTCCGGGAATCTTTCCGCTCAGACTCTCGAACGCCGTCTTGACGAGATTCGCGGTCTCTTTCTTTTGTTCGGGTGTATCGCCACGAACGTTCCACATCACGATGTGCTTGACCATAATTGAATTCCTGATGTACGACTTATGAACAGGCCAATGCTTATAAATGGCAGTTACGCCTTGTTCTTGTTGTACACATCGACGAACACGGCTGCGAGCAGAACAATGCCCTTGATGACCTGCTGATAGTCCACGCCGATACCCATGATGGACATGCCGTTGTTCATCACGCCCATGATGAAGGCGCCAACGACTGCACCCACGACCTTTCCGACACCACCGGACGCGGACGCCCCGCCGATAAAGCACGCTGCGATGACATCGAGTTCGAATCCAGTACCTGCTTTTGGCGTGCCGCTGTTCAGACGCGCCGCGAAAATCAGGCCCGCGAGCGCGGCGAGCATGCCCATGTTCACGAACGTCAGGAAGCTCACCGCCGGCACGCTGACGCCTGACAGGCGCGCGGCCTTCGCATTTCCGCCAACCGCGTAAACGCGGCGGCCGATGGTCGTGCGATTCATAAGGAACGTGTACACGCCAATCAGCACACCCATGATGACAAGCACCGTCGGCAAACCGCGATAGGACGCGAGCAGGTAGCAGAAACCAACGATGAGCGCCGTGAGCACGACATTCTTGGTGACGAACATCGTGAACGAGCCGCTCTCGACGCCATGCTTTGCCGCACCCGCACGATGCCGAAGTTCGATCACGAAGAAGAGCGCGCCGACAAACACGCCGAGCAGGATGGAAGTGGCGTGAAGCGCCGGGCCGTGAAAGACATCAGGGATAAAGCCCGAACTGACCGCGCCAAACCCCTCGGGGAACGGGCCGATGGACTGCCCCTGCAGCACGAGATTCGTCATGCCGCGGAACACAAGCATGCCAGCCAGCGTAACGATGAACGAGGGCATACGCCAGAAAGCAATCCAGTAACCTTGCACGGCGCCAATCAGCGCGCCAGCCGCGATACAGATAATGGTCGCCCAGACGTAGTTGACTTCATACTGGACCATCAATACGGCAGCCAATGCGCCCACGAGCCCCGCCGTTGAACCGACGGACAAGTCGATATGACCCGATACGATCACCATCAGCATGCCGAGCGCCATGATGACGATGTAGCTGTTCTGCAGCACCAGGTTTGTCAGATTGAGCGGCTGCATCAGCACGCCATTCGTTGCAACCTGAAAGAACACCATGATGATGACGAGCGACAGCAGCAACCCATATTCGCTGCCGATACGCTTGATCATTCCGAACACTTCGCTTTTCTTGACCTCGGCGCCTTCGGCGGCAACCGGAGAGAGTGCCTTACGCATTTTGAACGTCTCCATTTCGCATGATTGCTCGCATGATGCTTTCCTGCGAGGCTTCTTCTGCGGTTAATTCGCCGACGAACCGGCCCTCGTTCATGACATAGATGCGGTCGCACATTCCGAGCAACTCGGGCATTTCCGAAGAAATCATGACCACACATTTGCCCGCTGCAACCGCCTGATTAATGATGTTGTAAATCTCGTACTTCGCTCCCACGTCGATGCCTCGCGTGGGTTCGTCAAGAATCAACACCTCGGGTTCGGAAAACAGCCACTTGCTGATGACGACCTTCTGCTGATTTCCGCCTGACAAGTTCCCGACAACGTGCGTCACGCCTTGCGCGCGAATTCGAAGCTTCTTGAGAAACTCGGTCGCAACCTTGATCTCCTCATGCTCATCGACGACACCGAGTTTCGAAACACCGGAGAGGTTGGCCAGCGTAATGTTCCGTTTGATGTTGTCGTCGAGCAGCAGACCATTGCCCTTTCGATCCTCGGTGACGTAGGCGATGCCCGCCTTGATGGCCTTCTTCACCGATGATGTGTCAACCTGCCTCCCGTGCATCAGCACCTGGCCAGTGATGTCCTGCCCATACGTTCCGCCGAAAACACTCATGGCAAGCTCGGTGCGCCCGGAACCCATCAGGCCTGCGATACCCACGATTTCGCCCTTGCATGCCTTCAGGTTCACGCCCTTGAGGACTGCACGGTCGCGTTGCGTGGGATGCTTGACACGCCAATCTTTGATTTCAAAGATCACGTCACCGATGGTCGGAGTACGCGGCGGATAGCGATCGGACATCTCGCGACCTACCATCGCCTTGATGATGCGGTCTTCGCTCACAGCTTCCGTGCCGCAGTCGAGGACATCGACTGTCGACCCGTCGCGAATCACCGTGATTCCGTCTGCGACACGCGAGATTTCGTTCAGCTTGTGCGAGATGATGATTGACGTTACGCCGTTCGCCTTCAGTTCGAGCAGCAGCGTCAGCAGCGTGTCGCTATCCTTTTCATTCAAGCTCGCAGTCGGTTCGTCGAGGATGAGCAGTCGCACTTCTTTCGACAATGCCTTCGCGATCTCAACGAGTTGCTGCTTGCCGATCCCGAGCGTGCCAACCGCTGCGTCGGGAGAATCCGTGAGGCCGACTTTCGCCAGTAGTACCTTGGCCTTCGCACGTGAGATCTGCCAGTCGATAACACCGCGCTCCGATTGCTCATTACCGAGAAAGATGTTCTCCGTAATCGACAACATCGGTACGAGGGCGAGCTCCTGGTGGATGATGATGATTCCGACCGCCTCGCTATCGGATATATCGGCGAACGTCCTTTCCTGGCCGTCGTAAAGGACATCGCCACCGTACGAGCCGTGCGGATAGACGCCACTGAGGATTTTCATCAAGGTCGATTTTCCGGCGCCATTCTCTCCACAAACGGCGTGAATCTCGCCCTGCCGCACCCTCATATTCACGTTATTCAGCGCTTTGACGGGGCCAAAGCTTTTCTGAATGCCGCGCATCTCCAGAATGGTATCCATGGTCAAAATTTCTCCGATTGGTCACGCTCAAGGCTTACCCGCGTGGGCGGGGGCTCGCAACAAACCCCGTCACGCTGACGTTCAGGCGCCTTACTTGACTTGGGCCTGCGTGTAGTAGCCGCTTGTGACCAGTTCGGCCTGGTAGTTGGCCTTGTCGACCAGAACAGGCTTCACGAGATAGGTCGGCACAACCTTCGCGCCGTTGTTGTAGCTCTTCGTGTCGTTGACAGGCACCTGTTTGTTGGTCAGGGCGTCGTCGACCATATCGGCTGCGACGCCGGCGAGCTTGCGTGTGTCCTTGAACACGGTGGAGGTCTGGTCGCCACGAACGATGTTCTTCACGTTCTGAACATCCGCGTCCTGTCCCGTGATGATGGGCATTGCTTGCTGAGCCGAACCGTATCCCACACCTTTGAGAGACGAGATGATGCCGATCGCCAGCGCGTCGTTCGGCGCCCAGACCGCATCCAGATGTTCCTTTCCATAGAATGCGCTCAGCAGGTTGTCCATCCGGGCCTGCGCGGTCGCACCGTCCCAGTTGCGCGTCGCGACTTTTTCGAAGGCAACCTGCTTGCTCCGAATCACGAACTTGCCGCCGTCGATATACGGCTTGAGAACCGACATGCCGCCCGCGTAGACCATGTGAGCGTTGTTGTCATCGCTCGAACCGCCGAACACCTCGATGTTGAACGGCGTTTTACTTCCAGCTTTCTGCCATGCGCTGACAATGCTCTGCGCCTGCAGAACACCCACGCCGTAGTTGTCGAACGTGGCGTAGTAGTCGACGTTCTTGGTCTGGCTAATCAGGCGGTCGTAGGAGATGACCTTGATGCCCTTCTTCTGGGCGAGCGCCAGCGCGTCAGAGAACGTCTTGCCATCGATGGGCGCGATGACGAGCGCCTTCACGCCCTTCGCGAGCATGTTCTCGACCTGGTTGACCTGCGTGGGAACATCGTAGTTCGCGTACTGAAGGTCCGACGAGTAGCCCTTCGCCTTCAGTGCGTCAACCATGCTCTTCCCATCGGTAATCCAGCGGGACTCGGTCTTGTCCGGCAGTGAGATGCCCACCACGCCCTTATCCTGTGCGAAGGCAGCGCCTGACGCTGCTGCAAAAGCGACCGAAGCTGCAAGAACCACCAAAACACTTTTCAAAATTTTCATGACATCGTCTCCTGATTAGGATTGCGTAATTATGTTTCCGTTTGCTGGCGTGCGGAATTCTCGGCTGATGCACCATGGCGTCAGCCTCACACGCTGTTATCCGATAAAGACCTCCGCGCCGGCTTCTTTCGAAGAAGCAAACATCGCCTCGATGACACGGCTTATGTTGTATGCCTGCGTAGCGGGAACGACCGAAGGGGTGCCATTGCGCAATGCGTCGACGAAAGCGTGCGACTCGCGGTCGAAATACACCGGATTGCCGATTTCAGCGATGTCGGGCGAATACTCGGTCTTCTTCGTCGCCCAGATTTCCGGGAAGCTGGTTTCCTGCCACTCGGTCCAGCCTTCCGGATAGTCGCCTTTGCCCGCGTCATAAATCTTGTAGCTCGAGGGCAGCGAGCGGGACGACATGATGCCTTCTGTGCCATACGCCGTGATGTCCCAGCTTTCGGTCCATGGCAGGACATCCCAGGACATGAAGTCGACGCTGATAATCTTGTCTTCGTAATTCAACACCGCGCCTGCCGCGTCTTCACGCGATTCATCGCCATGGAAATTCGGGAACTTCGTGATGCGGGCATTCACCGAGCGCGGCAAACCGAAGTGCAGAAGAATGCGGTCGATAAGGTGGCAGCCGATAACGAAGACAGCGCCACCGATGTCGCCCGGCTGGGTCATGTGCGGCGTGCCCGCCTCATCGTGCGAGCAACCACCGTGGGCCCGTACCTGAACGACTTTCCCGAGACGTCCGCTCTTGAGCGCCGCCTGCATGGCATCCACGGAGGGCGCGAAACGCCAGCAGTACCCGACCTGCACCAGTCCTCCGGTGCGCTCGACCGCTTCGACGATACGCTTCGCATCCGCCGAACTGCGTCCGGCGGGCTTTTCGCACAGCACAGCCTTGCCGGCTTCGAGCGCCTCGATGGTCAGGTCGGCCATCTTCTCGCTCTTCGAGTGGACGAGCACGACATGAACATTCTCGTCAGCCAAGATGTCCTCCTTCGTGCGTGCTTCAAGACCCAGGGCATCGACGAAGGGCGTGAGCAGCGGGCTCGTATCCCATGCACCGAGCATCTTCGCGTCGGTACGACGTTGGATGGCCTTCACTCGTCCGGACGTATGCGGGTGAGTGATACCAAGACATGCAACGCCGAGCGCTTCGTTGGGACCAATCTTTCGCGTCATGACTTATCTCCTCCGGATTTTCGGTTAGACCTTGACTGCCTTGCCAGTCAGCGCTGACTCGAGCGCCGCATCCGCCAGGCGCAATGCCTTCAGACCATCCTGAACCGACGTAGGCAGCGGAGAATTCGTGTTCAGTGCATCGACGAAGGCTTCGAGTTCAGCCTTGTACGCTTCAACGTAGCGTTCGAGGAAGAAGTTGAGGAGCGGTTCGCGCGCGTCCGTTACGTCCTTCGACCAGCGACGAATCGTTGATGGACGAAGATTCTCTTGCAGGAGCATGCCCTTGGAACCGGACACCTCCATGCGCTGGTCATATCCGTAGACAGCTTCACGACAGCAGTTGATATGACATTGCTTGCCCGAAGCGGTGCGCAGTTGAACCATCACCGTATCGAAGTCGGTCAGCTTCTCCAGCGATTCATCGATGAGGCGGCTGGCCATGGCCATCACTTCGACCGGTTCCTCGCCCAGCAGCCAGCGAGCCATGTCCAGGTCGTGGATAACCATGTCGCGGAAGATACCGCCCGAGTGCTCGACGTAGTCGCGGGGAGGCATGCCCGGGTCACGGCTCGAGATGATGACCTGACGCACGTCGCCAACGTCACCCGCATCGATCGCCTTGCGGAACGCCTGCGACGTCGGGTCGAAACGTCGATTGAAGGCAAGCATGACGCGGCCGCCCTGGCGTTCGACTTCGTTCGCGGCGGCAAGCGACTTGTCCATGTCTAGGTCGATAGGCTTTTCGCAGAGCACGGCCTTGCCACGCTTCACGGCTTCGAGCATGAACGTGATGTGCGTGTCCGTGGGCGTGCCGATGACCACGGCATCGATGTCTTTGCGCTCGAGCACCGCTGCCGCGTCGGTCGATGCTTCGCAGCCGAGCTTGGTCGCCAGCGACGTGGCTGCGCTTTCGACCGGGTCTGCTACCACGACGAGTTTTGCGTTGGGGTTAGCGGCGACGTTGCCAGCGTGAATGCGGCCAATGCGGCCTGCGCCGAGTACTGCGATTCGAATCATGTGAGTCTCCAGGAATACTTGTCGTTTAGAGTTGGTAGCGCTTATGCCATAGTGGCGGGCTTCGCTGAGAACTGCGCGACGGTGGTGTCGTACGCGCGCTTCGCCATCTCGTCGAGCGGGAATTTCCGGTGTACTTCGGAGATGAGTTCAACGCCGTAGTACGGCAGCGTGCAACCTGCTTGCTCGAGCGCATCGACGAAGGCAACGCAGTCGCCTGCGCCCTCGCCGCAAAGCTGGCGATTGAAGGTCGAATCGTCGAACAGCGAACCCTTCACCTGTGCACCAACGTCGTCCATCTCGACACCCTTGATGAAGCGCGCCGGGATTTGCGCTACCTCGCTATACGGGGTTTTGGCGCGGGCCACGTGCCAGTGGTCGACCATCAGTCCGCCGTTGGGCTGATTGGCGCCTTCCGCAACCTTGAGCGCGTCTGCGACGTTGCGGATGGGAGAGAAAGGCATGAACTCGATTGCGACCGTCGCATTGACCGTTGCCACGTCCTGGCAAAGCTTTGCGAACTCATCGGTCATGCGGACGAAGTCGGCCGGATTCCTATCGAACGGGCTTGCACCGATTTTGAGGTTGCGCATTCCGAGTTCTCCGCCCAGTTCGATGAAGCGGCGACGGCAATGGTCCGACTTCGCGCGCGCCTCGCCGTCGAAGTACCAGTCCATCAGAATTTCGAGCTCGAAGTACTTCATGCCAGTGTCATCGAGGATGCTTTTGACGCCCGAGAGGCCGTATTTCTCGATGCTGTGTTCGAGGTCATCGAGAATGAGGCCAACGCCACTCCAGCCTGCACGCATTGCCGCTTCGCAACGCTCGCGCAGCGGGAACGGGCTGATTTCATTTGCTGCACACGGGTAGACGTCGCCCGCGAGGGTCCAGTAGGCTGCAAGCAGTTCTTTCTTTGCGCTCATGTGTGTTACTCCTGTATCTCTCGATGTCATCTGTTCTGATACAACACGCTCGCGCGTGCCAAACGATTACTTGTTTTACCGAGGCAGATTGCTGGTCGTCGTCGCGAGCGTGAAGTCCCACGAGACAGACCAATACGGCGACGAAAGTCCGACGCGCTTCGCCGCTTCGAGGTCGTCAATCTTGTCGAATTCAGCGATAAGCTCACGCTTGACGCCGAAGACCGCGTCCTCGGACAAATACGGGCAGTCTGGCGTAAAGATGTGCGTGATCACCGGATCGAATCCGGGCGCAGTCACGATAAAGTGAAGATGCGCAGCGCGGTTGGGGTGCCGACCCATCGCGCCGAGGAGTTTTCCGACGGGACCATCCGAGGGAATCGGATAGTGGCGCGGCTTCACGGACTTGAACCAATAGCGGCCTTCAGCATCCGAGGAAAAAACGCCACGCAGATTCGAATCGGGTTGAATGCCCTTTTGCTGCACATCGTAGAAGCCGTCATCGTTGGTCTGCCACACCTCGAGCTTCGCGTTCGAAATCGGATTGCCCTCGATGTCCGTTACACGACCCTCGACGACCATGGGTTCACCCTTTCCATCCAGGCAGATGTTCGTGCCGTTCGTATATTCGGGTGCATCGGCGACGTAGAAGGGACCGAGAATCGTGTTCGGCGTGGCGCCGCTCGGACGACGGTGATTGATCGCGTCAACCAGCATCGAAACCCCGAGGATGTCCGAGAGCAGGATGTACTCTTGCCGCCAGTCGGTGCACATCTGACCGGTCTCGGTCAAAAAGCGAATGGCAGTGAACCACTCTTCGTGAGTCGGCTCGATTTCCTTGATGGCAGCATGCAGATGCCTGACCAAAACCGACATCACCTGGCTCAGGCGCGCGTTGGCGTCGTCGCTCATGCGAGCGTTGACGACCTCGGCCGAGCGGGCTTCATCGAAATACGGCGAGGCGGACTGAACTGCGGAGGATGTACTTTGCATTGCGAGTCTCCATCAATCTCTTCTGTAGCTTTGAGACCAGTCTATATTCGCCCTCGCTGGCAAAACAGAGCTAGAAAGGGAAAGTCTTTCGCGCTAAGTGGGAAGAAGCCTCAACTGCGGGGCGTATCGGACTCACGCCGTCCAATGACGTTCGTAGTCGTTCTGCTGGAAGCGCTCAACGAGCGCATCGATGAACAGTCGCACTTTCACCGGCCTATGCGAGCGGGTCTGAAACGCGATATTCATGGTCAACCGAGGAAGGTCCCAATCGTCCAGCACCGGGATCAGACGACCAGCCTTGAGGTCGTCATGGATGATGTACTTCGGCTGCACGAGGATGCCCATATTGTCGAGCGCGGCAACTCGAAGTATCTGGCCGTCATTTGACTCGACCAGAGGCTTCACTTTGACCACCACGTTCTCGCCGCCACGCGTGAACGAGAGCTCACGCGCGTTGTCGGCAAGCTGGTAGTTCAGAAGCCTGTGCCTTACGAGTTCGACTGGGAATCGAGGCCGGCCGTTCGCCTCAAGGTAGTCCGGAGAGGCGGCGAGAATCCGGCGTGTTGATGCCAGCCTGCGAATTGTGATGTTGCTGTCCGGCTCAAGGACCTTCGTTCGAATCGCGACGTCGATGCCGTTCTCGATGATGTCGTAGTAGCGGTTGGCCGCGACAACATCGACGGCGATATCTGGATAACGCGCCGTGAACTCGGGAAGCATCGGCGCAATGTGCAGCATGCAGAAGGACAATGAAGCGGTAACGCGGAGCACGCCGCTTGGACGTACAACCGCTTCCTTGATGACGGCTTCGGCTTCACCCAGGTCGGAAAGTATCGATTTACAGCGCCTGTGGAACTCGGCGCCTGCCTCGGTCAGATACAGGTTGCGCGTCGTGCGGCGAACCAGCTGAACGCCAAGTCTTGCCTCCAGCGAAATCAAATACCGACTCGCCGCCGAAATGGAAAGATCGACTGATTCCGCAGCACGGCTGATGCTGCCCGACTCGGCTACCTCCACGAACAACTGAAGTTCCTTGAACTGGTCCATGCTGTTGCACCATCACGCCTTTGTCTCCGCCCGCATTCCAGTCGAATGAGGGAACACACGTGACTTCGTCGAATCGTTTTTGGCATCACGCAGGCATCATCATAGTGCCGTGAATCTATCTTGATGCGACGAAAAAACATCAATAATCTATCAACTCGATATTGTCGCCGATGCAACGGCGTTGAGCATGTCGTTGAAGGGTTATCGCAAATTGATCCAGCGGCCAATCTTCCGCGAGTGCCCGGCGCATCAACTGACTCTGACTCTCCGGCGCAAGCCCGTTGACGGGAGGGTCGCGGTCCAGGTTCGTCGGAAACGGATACCCTTCTGCGCAAGAGGCAATGACCGATAGAGCCTCGCGTTCCGTGATCTCTCCGGCGCTCAGCCGGGCGCGCAGGACCGGATAAAGCGTCTGCGACATCCGAGTGCGGTCCACGACCTCCATCGCCCGCCCGTACGCTGATGAGATCTGGAGCAGATTCGCCATGCGCTGAACGTCGCTGGTCTTGTTGGACCCCGCTGCGTGAAATAGCGCAGGATTGAAGAAGATGGCATCGCCCTTCTTGAGCGGCACCTGGACGAAGTGATTCTCGAAATACTCCCGGAAGTCCGCTCTGCGCCACGCGACATATCCTGGAGCGTATCGCTGAGAGAACGGCAAGAGTTTGGTTGGGCCGCTCTCGACCGGCATGTCACTATGCGCGACTGCCCCCTGCAATGTGAGGAAGGGCGACATACGGTGTACGTGCGCCGGGAATGAGGCGGCGACTTCCGCTGTCTGGAAACCCAGATGGTAGTCACGATGCGCTTGCTGTGCCGCACCACCGGGCCTAACGACGTTCACCTGGGAGGTGACCTGGAAGCACGGGCCTAACCAAGCTTCGGCGACCGCCGGCAGCCATGGATTGGAGAAGTAGCCCGTGAAGATTTCGGGCGCGGCCAACAGAAGCTTCTCCTGAGCGTTCCAGATACGGTCGTTCGCGCCGGCTTTCGCGAAATGATCGCCTTTCGAACCCGATTTTCGCTCGGCCGCGATGATCGCTTCGAAGACACCTGTCGCCTGATCGACGATTCCGGTATCGGCATAAGCGCCCTTGAGCACGAAGACGCCCGCACCGGCATCGATGACACTGGCCCATTCTGACAACAACTCTCGCCGCTCTCTGTCGAATGAAAGTACGGATTCGAGGTCGCCACATTCGTATACAGGAATATACGAAGCCGGAGACCCGGAAAAGCTAAGCGCGGTATCCGTTTCTGCGTTGAGTGCGTCTACGAAGTCGCTTACCGCGCAGTCCTCTTCGCGAAACCAATTGACTCGCTGACCGCGATATTCGTCTCGTCGATAGTCCATCCATGCCTCCTGTTTTCGCTGTAGGATAGCTCGGCATAGACTTCCATAAGCATCAAAAATACATCAAAAATCTATCCGTGCAGGAGGGTCAGATTGGCTCACCGGTTTTTGATCAAGGAAATCGCCGTTCAGGCAGGGCTCGGGGTGGCGACCGTCGACAGGGTATTGAACGGACGCGCCAATGTCCGCGAGCACACTCGCAAAAGAGTCGAACAAGCCATCAAGGACCTCGAGAAGCAGGAGTTGAATCTCGCGAACACAGGGCGAAAACTGATCGTCGATGTTGTGGCCGAGGCACCGTCGCGGTTCAGCGATGAGATCAAGCATGCCCTCGAGGGCGAACTCGCGCTCATGCACCCGGCGGTTGTCCGGCCGCGCTTTCTGTTGCAGGAGACAATGACGACCTCGGAAGTCGTGCAGGCACTTCGGTCGATCAATCGACGAGGAAGTCACGGTGTTTTGCTGAAAGCCCGGGACGTTCCCGAGATTGCAGAGGCTGTGGCGGAACTTCAGCGGCACGGCATTCCGGTCGTCACGATCGTCACCGACATACCGTTGTCAGGGCGCATTGCCTATGCAGGGCTCGATAACCGAGTCGCCGGCGCGACGGCCGCTTACCTTCTTGGCCTGTTGCTGGGACCGCAGCCCGCTAATGTATTGATAACGATGAGTGACGAACACTTCCGTGGCGAGGAAGAACGCGAGATAAGCTTTCGTCGAGCATTGCGCAAACACCATCCGCGTCTGAAGCTGGTTGATGCGAGCGGCGGACATGGCCTTGATATGCCGACCGAGGACCGAGTCCGCAGCGCGCTCGGCGACGATACCCATGTCACGGCGGTCTACTCGATGGGTGGCGGCAACATCGCAATTCTTCGCGCGCTAGAGGCGCAGCAACAAGCGCCCGCCTTCTTCATCGGACACGACCTCGACAGAGACAATGTGCAGTTGCTGCGCGATGGACGGATACAGGCCATTCTGCATCACGACCTGCGACAGGACATGCGTTCGGCCTGTCATCACATCATGCACTATCACAAGCTCCTGCCAGCATCATCCGTCGCGACTTCTTCTTCGGTCGTTGTCGTCACTCCAGAGAACATTCCGGATTACATTGCCAGTCGCTTTCGCGATTGACTCGATCGCTTGCGACTCGCTCGTGAGGGTGCGAGGTCCGAAAGCGCATTGGCTCACGGACCTCCCGACGTCGTCAGAACCTTGTCGCCAGGCCTGCGATCACGCCAAACTGGCTCTTCCCATAGTTGGGGTTGGTGCTCGACGGGTTTCCGTTGACCGGGTCATCATTGGTGTTCGCGCCGTACAGGCTACCATCGAGGCCCAGGTTGGATGTCGAACTGTTGCGCACGTAGGCCAGTTCAGTGTAGAGGAGCGTTCGCTTCGAGAGTAAATAGTTCGCGCCGAGTGTGTAAAGGGTTGCGTTCCCGTTTCCCTTATTTGCGTTGGCGTGGTACACCGCGCCTGTGATAGCAAGCGCGGGCGTTGTCTGCCAGATCGCGCCAATCCATTCGTGATTGACCGTTGTCGGAAGGCTGGTACCCGCTGGCAATGCCGACGGCGCCGCGGTACCGAAATATCCCGCATTTGATGCATCGGGAGCACTCAAGTGCTGATAGCCGAGATACGCCGTGACGGGTCCAAAAGCGTACGTCAAGCCAGTGAGAATCGAGCGAGATGTCAGATAGACGTTGCTGAACTGTCCGTTGGGGTCGCGGACTTCATCGTAGGTTGCCTGCCAGAAGAGGCCCCGATTCGCATAGGATAGTTTGATGCCGTCGGAACGTCCCTGCGCGCTTCCAAGCCCGGTAGAGGTGCCCAGCTGACCCGGCGCGCTGCCCGGGTTGCCTGCGTTCCAGGTCGGCGCGTTGGTCAGGTCATACTGGCCTTGCAACGTGAACCCCGCAATCGTCGGTGAGAGGTACTCGACGCCATTTGCCGCCTGCGAGAAGATGCGGCCGCGGACCAATGTTCCAATGGCGTACTTCTTCGTTTGCTGCGGGTCGACATCGCCTGAATACTGGCTGATCTCAGCCGAGCCCATGTTCCCGAACTTGATTTGCCCCCATGTGTCGTTCTGCAGGCCAACGGTCGCCTGCCCCTCGAAGAAGCTTCCATTTGCGAAACTGCCGTTCATCGTGTTCAGGCGGGATTCGAGCTGGAATATCGCATGCGTGCCGCCGCCGAGATCCTCCGCACCTTTGAGGCCGAATCTGGATTGCGCCCAGCCTCCGCTCTGCGCTCCAAATACATGACCCTTCGGCTGATTTGTCTCGTAGACGATACCGTTGTCCACAATGCCGTATAAGGTAACGCTGCTCTGAGCCGTGGCTGTCGCCGCGGTTGACAGCGCGAATACGCTGAACAAGAACTTCTTCATCGTTTTGTCTCCATTTATTTCGTTATCCAAACTACACGTGTCGATATTTCGCGCGAGCCAATGTCGCCGTCAGCGCGTTAAGCGGAACCAACCACGGCTTTTCCGCATATCGCCCTCTCCTTCACTGCTCTTGTTCATTTTTTCGGAGTCTATATTCCCCGTTCACTCGAACAAAGAGCAGAACGGGGAATCTCTTTCGCGGAATCAGGGAAAATGTCCCGTCGAGCAAACGCGCAAAAGCACTCAGCGCTATGCTGTACTTTTACTTGCGGTTAACCCCCGTATCCCTTGCGACGCCTCATCGCTTACGGTTTGGGCGTTCCGATTCGAGGAGAACTCGTTCTTCTCAGGAAGAGGACAAATTGTGTTGGAGCAGCGTTCTGTCGTTAAACGAACCTATGCGGAGATACGCATGAACCTCAAGAAACTGTCCGTTTTTGCTGGCGCAGCAGGTATGACGTTGAGTCTGGTCTTGATCCCGGCACTTCGAGCTCAAGCCGCGGCCAGTGACGCCGACACGTCCGGCGCTACGATGTCAAAGCAGGAACTCAAAGCGCAAAAGAAGGCGGAAAGCAAAGCGCGGCGCGCAAAGAAGAACGCCGAGTTGAGCACGCTGGAGAAGAATGGGTATAACCCGGCCGGAAACCAGACTAACTACCCGCAGAATCTCCAGAATGCTCAGCAGAAGGCAGCTGGACAGAAGCCAACGAACGCACCTGCCGTAGCGCCGTGATGCTTGGCCTGCATGATTCCAACGTTTATTCGGCCCCCAAGTCGCCAGGACCACTGGATTGAGCGCGCCATTGCCCGCCGCCCGATGAACGCCCGATTCGCGCCGCTGCCTGCCGGCGAGCGGTAAGCCTCCAGTCTGTTCCGGGGCGGGCATTAGTGATCGCTACGGATGACGATTAGCGTTTGCCGCGTCCACCAACGGATTTGCCAGCCGGCTTGCGTGAACCCGAAGCTGGCTTGTTCGCGCGCTTTCCAGATGGCTTTTGCACGCTGAATGGATTGCCGCTGGACAAGCTTGTGCCTTTATCTGCGGTCGCAACGCGCCGCGCTTTTTCGCCGCTTTGCATCGGCATTTTTTTGCCGAGCGCCTGCATGGCGCCAGGCGCGGCCTGCGGCACTTTCGGCTTCTTGAGCTTTTTGGGCTTCTTGATGATCTGGCCCGTCTCACTGGTCTGCGGCACTCGATGTTCTGCTTCAAACCCCGGCTCTTCCTCGCGGGGCAGCGTATGCCGGATCAGCGCTTCGATCGCAGCCAGTTGCGGCGCTTCATCGGCGCACACGAGGGACACCGCCACGCCGCTTGCGCCCGCGCGGCCGGTACGGCCGATACGGTGCACATAGTCTTGCGCCACGATTGGCAGATCAACGTTGATCACTAGCGGAAGGTCATCGATGTCCAGTCCGCGCGCCGCCACATCGGTGGCTACGAGCATACGTACTTCGCCTGACTTGAAGCGCTCCAGCGCACGCAGGCGCGCGGGTTGCGGTTTGTCGCCGTGGATGGTATCGACCGCATAGCCCGCTTCATCCAGCATGGCCGCCAGGTAATCCACGCCCTTGCGGGTTTTGACGAACACCAGCGCGTGCTTCCAGTCGTTCTCGGAGACGAGGTGCATGAAGAGCTCCGGCTTGTTCTTTTTATCCACCGGCACCACCCACTGCTTGATCTTGCTGGCCGTGGCATTGGGTGGGCTGACGCTGATATTGACCGGGTCGCGCAGGATGCTTGCCGCCATGGCCCGGATATCATCGGTGAACGTGGCGGAGAACAACAGGGTTTGGCGCCGAGCGGGCAAGGCAGCAAAGACGGCGTTGAGTTCACGCGCAAAGCCCAGATCCAGCATGCGGTCGGCTTCATCCAGAACCAGCGTTTCGACTTGATCAAACTGCACGGCGTTCTGGCGATTGAGATCCAGCAAACGGCCCGGCGTGGCAACGAGCACGTCGACGCCCTTGCGCAACTTCATCATCTGCGGATTGATACTCACACCGCCGTAGGCGGCCAGAAACCGTAAGTCGAGACCTTTGCCGTAATCGATAAAGCTTTGCAGCACTTGTTCAGCCAGCTCACGCGTGGGCACCAGCACGAGAACGCGCGCGCGGTTGCTGGACGCCGCCGGACCGTCTTGCAACAGTCGTTGCAACAGCGGCAGCACGAAACCCGCCGTTTTGCCAGTGCCGGTCTGCGCCGCAGCCATGACGTCCCTGCCGCTGAGCACGGGAGGAATCGCCTTGGTCTGCACCGGCGTAGGTGTCTGGTAATTGAGGTCCTGCAAATTACGCAGCAACCGATCGATCAGGCCAAGCGAGGCAAAAGACATGCACGTATTCCGGGCTAAAACCTAGATTTTAGCGTTACCGCGCTGATTGCACCGCCCAGATCAATGATCAAAAACGCGGGGTGCCGACAGAAGAACCGTATTGTCGAAATGCGAAACGCGCGTGGTAAAACGATTCTTCCGTCCGAGTGCTCTATACGAAGACGATTGAGCGTGGGGAATGCGTCAGTAGTCCCACTGCACCGGTACGAAACGGAAGGCGTCACCATTCTTTGCGATGTGACCGATTGACGGGAACGCGACATGTGCAGCGGCCAACAGAGCGCCCGTTTCAGCGGCTTCGTTGAGCAGCGCGATACGTACGTCCACGGCCAATTCAGGATCATGCTCGAAGCCATTCTGCCAATCGGGATTGTCGAAGCCGACCTCGAAGATCGCGTCGCCTACGAAAGTCAGCTTTTCTCCGTCTGATGCTACATCCACGACGCAGTGTCCCGGTGTGTGCCCGCCCGTCACGCGCGCCTTCACGCCTGGCGCGACCTCCACGCTCTGATTGAACTGCACAATATTTTCACTGTAGAGTTCGACGAACTTCGCGGCCGCCTTGCGCAGCGCGGGAGGAACCGTCTCCGGCATCACCGTCCTTGTGAAGTCCGGATTTCTCCAGAACTCCACTTCCGAGGCCGACACGTGAATGCGCACGTCGGGGCGCAGCCTGGCCTTGACTCCGTCAACGTTCAGCCCGCCGACATGATCCATGTGCATATGCGTGATCACGATATCGGTGACCGCTGCCAGGTCGATGCCAGCCGTTTCCAGGCGCATCACCGACTGACCCGCGCGCGTGAAGTATTCGAAGCCGTCGCCCACGCCCGAGTCGATCAGGATCAGGCGTTCGCCGCTACGCACGAGCGCGATGTTCAGCGCCCAGTCAAACGTATCACGCTGCAGGAAACGATCATCGAACCATTCGTTGCGATCCTTTTCGCTCACATTGGTGGACATGGTGGAAGTCGGCAGCGGCAGAATGCCATCGCTGATCAGCACGACATCGACGTCACCCACGCGCACCGCGTAGCGGGAAGACACGAGTTCGCCTGTGCCTTCTTTGCCGAAGCTGGTGACGACTGGTCGCACGTTACGGGTTAGTTCTCTCATTGCAGTATTCCTTTTCCTTCGAGGGGTTGGCCGCGCTGGGCGGTCGGTACACAAGCACGACCGCGAATCTGGCGCTTCGCTTTGCTCGTGTTTCGACCGACCGTGTGACAGATGCTATTCATGAGCGGCGAACGCCAGTAGCATCGCGAATGCGTACAGGGTGTTGTCCAACCGGCAACAATCAAGCTGGATGCTCAGAGAGATCAGAGTTGAAGTCGACCGAAGCTTTATGCTTTGAGGGACCGCGTACTACAATTGTCTGCTGGAATCCTAATAATGCTGCGCACGCGTACACTGGGAGCCGGAATGAATCGACTGTTCCTCCGCATCGCCACGGTGGGCGTTGCCCTTACCCTATTCCCTTGCGCGCTGAATGCAGCGACAGTCGACAATGATCCCGCGAGCATCATCCGCTCCGCTCTGGAACAGTGGCGCGTGGATTTCAACTCACGACGTGCCGCGCATATCTGCGACCTCTTCGCACCCGATCTTCGTTACGATTTCCAAGGCGCGCCCGAGCGGACCTACCCGTTGCTGTGTGCCCGTCTGCACCGCGCGCTGGCCGACACTACACAATCGCTTTCTTACGACCTCAAAATCAAGGAGATCATTGTCTCCGGTGACCTCGCGATCGTTCGCCTGACGTGGAGATCGACTCTTGCCGGGAACGGCAAACAGGAGTCGAACAATGAGACGGGTCTCGATGTCTTCGGCCGCCAGCCCGACGGCAGCTGGAAGATCATCCGGTACATTGCTTACCCTGAGAAAGATTGAGTTCTAACCTCAGACTGATGGCTCACCGCGACCACGCGGATCGGCTCGCTATCGAACATTCACGCCAGCTACATACTGTCGTGAGACGATTTCAGGTTTTAAAGAAGAAAGAGACATCGCATCGATGAGCATCGATTTCGTATTGCGCCTGTTGGCCGCGTTTGCTTGCGGCGTTGCTATCGGGCTCGAGCGCCAGCTTCGTCAACGCACTGCGGGCTTGCGCACCATCACGCTTGTCGCGAGTGGCGCCTGTCTGTTCGTCACCCTTGGCATGCTGACAGGCAACGGCGAAGCCGGCGTAACGCAGATTGCGGCGTACGTCGTGTCAGGCGTAGGTTTCCTCGGCGGGGGCGTCATCATGCGCGACAAAGGCTCCATACAAGGCATCAACACGGCGGCCACGTTATGGTGTTCCGCAGCCGTCGGCGTCTTGTGCGGCAGCGGGCACTACGGACCTGCGTTCGCTGGAACAGGGGTGGTGCTCGTCACTAATACACTATTGCGCGACTTGAGCCGCATTATCAATTCCACGCCGGTTTCCAGCGCGGATCTGGTGCGCGAATACGTTCTGAGTGTCGTCGGCCGGCAAGAAGATGAAATTCATATTCGCACGCTGTTATCGAACGCAATGGAATCACAACCGCTTTCGTTCCAGAGCCTGACCAGCGAGGACACGGGTAGCGAGCCAACCCAAATCAAGGTTACGGCAACGATTCGCATGCATCCGAAAGACCAGGCAAGGCTTGAGCGAATGGCCAGTCGGATGAGCATGGAGCGAGGGGTATCGAGCATCAGTTGGTCTGCAACCGAAGTCGAGCCCGCACCGGAATGAGTGTGCGAGCGGTGGCGTCAGGCTCATGTGGGCTGATCCAGATCAATTGACATGTCACGCGAGGTGGAAGAACAGTCAACGCCTTCGCATCGGGTGCCTGCATTGGAGATCACTGGAGCCACCATGGACGACATAACCGAACGCGCCGCGCAACACGTGATCCGACTCGATCACAAGCGGCTTGCCTCGATTCGCTAGTGGTTGACGTGCATAGTTAAATCGGCAGCATCGTTTAGATTTTCAGCCGCGAAACCTTTGTGCCCGCAAGCGACACGTCGCCCATCAGACCGGCATTCGTCAGCACGATCGCTTCGACGGGCGCCGTGGCCGTCGTTGTATCGATCTCCCCGTTCGCTCCGACCTTCAGCAGCGCGACGGAACCTTCGCCACCGACCGACCAGCCCTTGGAATTTCGGAAGCTGTTGAGCGCTTCGTGCGTCATGAATACGTAGATCATGGCCTTCGATTGCGCACCCGCCTGCAGGCCGAACGAGCCTGCTACCGTGCTGTAATAGCCAACCGACTTGCCGCCTACATGCAACGCACCTTCACCGTATTCCCCACCGGCGACGAAGCCAACCTTGATCACGGACGGAAATACCAGCACGCCATTCGCCTTGGCGATGAGTTCTTTTGAACCCTTGACCGCCACGTACAGCCGCGACAGGGTTGCCTGAACCTTGGCGTCGATTGCCTGCCGCTTCGCGGCGTTGGACTCGGCGGCAGCGGCGTCACGGATCGTCATTTGGGAACCCGCCAGGGCAAGGCCGCCGACAGCGAGCGCTGCGGCACCTGACTGTAGAAAGTCTCTTCTGTGCATGGTTGCCTCCATCGTGGTTTGCAATCGAACCGGTGATGCTGTAATTGTTGAAGGCATGTATCCCATCGACACCTGCCCCGTCGAGGATCGAGCGCTGCTTCGAATCGACCGCATAACTTGAATATCATCATCAACAGATATTCGCAACATGCGGCACGGACGTGGCAACCCATCGCGCCGCCGATGCGATAACACCCAGCGCGGGTTGCCGTGAGCGACTGGCGAATCTATCCCGTGGTCTGCGTGTTCTGCGCCGTCATGCTCGCGTTCGCGTTTGATCTGATCGATATGGCCGTCGCCGCGCTGCGCGTGCCGGGGCACTTTCTTCATTGAACGCTTCACGAGCGCCGATCCATGGAAACCGACCACACGGCTCACTCACGTCAGACAGCCACCGCCGCCATCGAGCGCTGGACGCGTCATCTGCCGATCGTGACGATGTTGAGGGACTATCGCGCAGCTTGGCTGAAGAACGACATCATCGCCGGCATCGTGCTGACGACGATGCTCGTGCCGGTCGGCATCGCGTACGCGGAGGCGTCGGGCGTCCCCGGCGTATGCGGGTTGTACGCGACGATCGTTCCGCTGCTCGCCTATGCGATCTTCGGCCCCAGCCGGATTCTCGTGCTCGGCCCGGACTCGGCGCTCGCGGCGCCGGTCCTCGCGGTCGTCGTGATCGGCGCGTCGGGCGATCCCTCGCGCGCCATCGCCGTCGCGGGCATGATGGCGATCGTCTCGGGTCTCGTCTGCGTCGTCTTTGGCATGCTGAAGCTCGGCTTCGTCACAGAGCTGCTGTCCAAGCCGATCCGTTACGGCTACATGAACGGCATCGCGCTGACGGTGCTGATCAGCCAGTTGCCCAAGCTCTTCGCGATCTCCATCGAGGACCAGGGTCCGCTGCGCGATCTGCTCAACCTCGCCAGAGGCATCGCCGCCGGGCAAGCCAACTGGTCCAGCTTTGCCGTGGGCGCAGGCAGTCTCGTGCTCATTCTGCTCCTGAGGCGCTTCGACAAGGTGCCGGGCATCTTGATCGCGGTCGTGCTCGCAACCTTGTGCGTCATGGTGTTTCATCTCGACCGCGAAGGCGTGAAGGTGCTCGGGACCATTCCGCAGGGATTGCCTTCGTTCTCGCTGCCGTGGGCGAGCGGCGCCGACATCGTCCGGATTCTGCTGGGCGGCTGCGCCGTGGCGCTGATCGCGTTCGCGGACACGAGCGTGCTGTCGCGCACCTTTGCGGCACGCGCCAACGTGCGCGTCGATCCGAATCAGGAAATGATCGGGCTGGGCGTCGCCAATCTCGCGACCGGCCTCTTCCAGGGCTTTCCGATCAGCAGCAGCTCTTCGCGCACGCCCGTCGCCGAAGCGGCTGGAGCGCGAACCCAGGTTACGGGCATCGTCGGCGCGCTGGCCGTCGCGGCCGTTTTGCTCGCCGCGCCGAATCTGCTTCGCCATCTGCCGAACAGCGCGCTCGCAGCCGTCGTGATCGCTGCGGCGATCGGGCTATTCGAGTTCAGCGACCTGAAGCGCATCTATCGCATCCAGCAATGGGAGTTCTGGCTGTCCCTCTGCTGCTTCGTCGGGGTCGTCCTGTTCGGCGCGATACCCGGGATCTGTATCGCCGTGGTGATCGCGGTGATCGAGTTCTTGTGGGACGGCTGGCGTCCGCATTTCGCCGTGCTGGGGCGGGTGGAGGGATTGCGCGGCTATCACGACCTGAAGCGCTACCCGAACGCCGAACAGATTTCCGGACTTCTTCTGTTTCGCTGGGATGCGCCGTTGTTCTTCGCAAACGCAGAGTTGTTTCAGCACCGCCTGATCGACGCGCTGGATCAGGCGCCCACCCGGGTGAGGCGCGTCGTCGTCACGGCTGAGCCAGTAACGAGCGTCGACGTGACCTCCGCCGACATGCTGCGCGAGCTGCATCGGGCGTTGAAGGATCGCGGCATCGAGATGCACTTTGCCGAGATGAAAGATCCCGTCCGCGACAAGCTCAGACGCTTCGAGCTGACGCCGATTTTTCCCGACGCGTGCTTTCATCCAACCATCGGCAGCGCGGTCGACGCTTACCTCGATATCACGCGCCCGGATCAGGGTCCGCTGCGTGAGGATCGTTGAAGCGCGTACTGTTCCCGTGCACCGGCAGCGTCATGGACAAACTCGAATATCACCGCCGAAAGCACCACGAATAAGGCTTCATGACACGAGATCACACGGCAGGCAGGCACGTTTCGGTCACGCACACGAGTGGTAAGATCGGTCGCATCGTTGATACCGACGGCAAACGTCCAGGCGCAATGCGGCGAGGATCTTTCGATGTGCAATCATGCCGTGCAGTTTTACGAGAACGACTGGTTTCTGTGCGAGCGCGTCGCCAGCTTTATCCGTGAGGCCGCACAGGCAGAAGAACCAACGCTCATCATCGCCACCCGTGGGCACCGCGAGGAGATCGAACGGGTGCTCGACAAGCCCACGGATCTCGAGTTGGCCTCTTTCGCAAGTCCGGCCAACGTCGTCTGGCTGGATGCCGAGGCGACGCTGGACGCACTGCTGATCGAAGGATGGCCGAGCGCGACGCGCTGCGAAGCGGTCCTTGGCACGCTGATCGACACGATCTCGGGGAACGGCAAGGTTCCCGTACGGGCGTTCGGCGAGATGGTCGCCATTCTTTGCGCACGCGGAAAGCCCGAGGCTGCGCTGCGTCTCGAGCAACTGTGGAATGATCTCTCGCACAAGCATGCGTTCTCATTGCTGTGCGCTTATCCCACACGCGTGTTCCGGGGCATCGACGAGGCGCGCGCATTTCATGCGATTTGTTCAGCCCATGATGCCGTTCTGCCGCCCGAGACATTCGTCGCGACGGCTGAGGACTCCGTGCCGTATCAGCTGGCCGTGGCGGCATGGCAGCACGAGACGAAGGCGCTCCAGCTGGAGATCGCCCGGCGGGCCGATATTCAGCGGGCACTGAGCGAGCTGAGCGCGCACCAGCACCGGATCCGCGAAAACGAGCGCAGACACATCGCCCGCGAAATACATGACGAGCTTGGCGGCGTCCTCACGGGCATCAAGGCGTATGTCTCGGTCGCAGTCGAGCGCGCCCGGCGCGAAGGCCGCGCGCCCGATCCCCAACTGATCGAGGCCACGCAACTGGCCGATACCGCACTCGACACGGTCCGTCGCGTGATCACCGAATTGCGTCCGACCGTGCTCGACGACCTCGGTATCTGGGTGGCGCTCGAATGGTATATCGAGCAGGTCGAGAAGCAGACAGGCGTGCCCTGCTCGCTGACGATCGATCCGAAGCTGAGCGCTTCCGAGGTCGGGCCCGAACTCGGCACCGCGCTGTTTCGCATCATTCAGGAAGCGCTCACGAACGCGGTGCGGCACGCGCAGGCAAAGTCGATGATCGTGCGCGCACAATGCGACGATGCCTTCGCGTGCTTCGAAGTCTGCGACGACGGTCAGGGCATCGATGCCGTGCGGCTGCTCGGGCAGCAATCCTGGGGGATCGCCGGTATGCACGAGCGCGCACGGCACTTTGGGGGCGCGCTCACCATCGCGGGCGCGCCCGGCATGGGCACCACGGTGAGCTTGCGGCTGCCGCTCGAGACACTGTATGCCAGCTGAGTCCGTGATCAGGGTGTTGCTGGTGGACGACCACGCTGTCGTTCGCAATGGCGTTCGGCTCATGCTGGGAACGAGCGACGATATCGAGGTTGCCGCGGAGGCCCAGACGGCCGCCGATGCCCTGCTGCTCGCCAAGACCCAGCCTTTCGACGTCGCACTCGTCGATGTCGCGCTGCCGGATCGCAGCGGCCTCGAGCTGGTGAAGTCGTTGCGGACGCGACAACCCGCGCTCGCCGTACTGATGCTCAGCATCTATGCCGAAGAGGTATATGCGTTGCGAGCAATCAAGCATGGGGCGGCCGGCTATCTCACCAAGAGCGTGTCCGCCGAGACCTTGATCGCCGCAGTGCGCAAGGTGCACTCGGGCGGCAGGTTCATCACGCCCTCGCTCGCCGAACGCTTCGCCGAGCACTTCGGAGAAGCGCTGGGTCCGGCACACGAAGCCCTGTCCGACCGCGAACTGGAGGTATTGAAGTTGATCGCGGGCGGCGAAAGCCTCGCCAATATCGCGGCCATGCTGCATCTGAGTCCCAATACCGTTACGACGTATCGAGCGCGAATCTGCCAGAAAATCGGCTTGAAGAGCAATGCACAATTGACGCGTTACGCGCTCGAGCAGGGCTTGCTCGTTTGAGCCGCTGAATTCGCGGTCCCGCCGATTTTGTATAGATTCCCCTACACGACGTGTATGGATTTCTTGCCTGTGCGCGCGGGGCACCAACGTCATACTGGTTTATCGGACTTCAGGCTCGGTAGCGCTTCGGACACAAGATCCCGCACATGGACCAGACGCTGACCCCTCACGAACTTGCCACGCTGATTCGACTCGTCCGGTCGCCCGCTCAGGTCCAGATCGACTCGCTGGATTTTTGGGCACTCGCCCGCCGTGGCCTCGCATACATCGACACGATCACGCACAAATCAGGTCAGGCACGTGTTACCGCAGCCGGCCACGCGCTGGCGAGACAGCTCGGCATGCTGTGGCCGGTTGCCTCGTGCAGAACTGCCCGGCCGGGGTGAGCGGTCCTCGGCAAACAGCGGTTCGGTTTCGCGCCTGGCAAGATCCGCGCTCGAAGGAGCGAGGTCGACCGAGCAACGATGCGTGCGCGCACATAAGCGCATTTCGGAGATTCAAATGAGCGAGTCATGGGTACCGATCGTCATCGGCATTGCGGTCATGCTGGTTGCGGCAGTCTTGATCGCCCAGCACTATCGGCGCGAAGAGCGTCGGCGGCATGACCTGAGAAAGTGGCAAGAACCCTTTCAAGAGACATGGCGATGTCGTGAATCGCACCCCCGCCGGTAGAAGTCATCCCGGGCATAACCGAGACGCTGTTTGATCATCACAGACACGGACGAGAGACGCTTATGTCACGCGACTATCGTGAGGAGCAGGAGCTGGCTCACATTCGGGCGATGATTCTGGAGCTTGAGCGCATGGCCGATGAATTTCACGCTCAGCGCAATGCCGTGTTGAAACCCGACTATTGGCGAGAGCGAATTGCGACGATTCTCGTCGATCCAGACTTGCCCTACCCGCTCGAAAAGCACGCCACCGAGCTTCTGAGCCGGTTGGACCGGATCGCTTCAGCCGCTGGGCGCTCACATGCCGACTATTCGAGAAGATGACCGCCGAGGCAAGCGGTTCAACGCTTGAATCGAGCGGTCACGCCGCTGTTCGAATGACGAGCAACGCGCCGTAAAATCGGCGATGCTCGACCTGCACGTGTCGATTTCTCAAAGACTTGCCTCCATCACCCGTTCTCGCAAGCGTGGAACCACGAAGTCGATGAACGTGCGCAATTTCAGAGGCAGTCTGCGTTGCCTGTCGTAGACGAGGTGAACCGGGCGCGGTTCGGGCTCGAACCCCTCCAGGACGACGCGCAACCGCTGCTGGCGTACATACTCGACCACCTGATAGGACATCGCCCGAACCAGGCCAACGCCCGAAAGCCCGGCGTCGATTGCGGCATCAATGGTATTGACGCTCAAGCGCGGCCTGATAGGAGCGTAGATCTCGTCGCCATCAGACCAGAAGTTCCATCGCACCGACGCCGATATGCTTTCGAACGAAATCACGCTGTGACGCGCGAGGTCCTCCGGCCCGACAGGCTCCCCGCGCGTGTCGAGATATTCCGGACTGCCACACACAACGCGTCTGATTGAACCCAATCCGACCGCAACGAGGTTACTGTCCGGTAGTTCCCCGACCCGCAGCGCCACGTCCACCTGATCGTCGAGAAAATGGGTGACGCGATCGGTCAGAACCAGGCCCACGGAGACCTCCGGATACGAAGCAAGGAAGTGCGTTACAACGGGCAACACGTGCAGCCTGCCGAACATGATTGGCGCAGTAACGACCAGGTCACCTTTCGGCTCCGCATACTCTCCCGCGGCGGTTCGCTCCGCTTCGAGCACCTGCTCGAGAATGGCTTTCGCCGACGTTGCGTAAGACCGGCCAGCGGGAGTCAATTCGAGCCCTTTCGCTGAGCGGATCAACAGCGTTGCTCTCAGGTATGTCTCCAGATCGGCCATCTTGCGGCTGACCGTGGCGAGCGGAACGCCCAGCCTTCGGCTCGCCTTCGAAAAACTCCCCATTTCCACTGCGGCGAGAAACACCGCCATTGCGTCGAGCTGGTCCATGGCCTATGGCCTTCCAGAAAACGAGAGGTCGATTCCACATTTTAGTGTCTATCGCCATTCTCCGGAAATGCGCAGACTGCCTTCACGACGTCAGCACCGCGTTTCAACCATCAAAAGGACGTGCTGCGAGTGGGGGACCATTCTCCCGACTATTCTCTTACACGGAGTTTCATCATGGCATCGACCAGTCAATCGACGTTTTCGGACTTTGCAGTCGCGGAACGATCCTCAGGGACTTACATATCGCAGGCCCTGCTGCGATGGTCTCTGGTTATCGTGTTCATGTGGTTTGGCGGCATGAAGTTTACGAGCTACGAGGCACATGGAATTGCCCCGTTCATCGCCAATAGCCCGATCATGAGTTGGCTGCACGCGGCATTCGGGATTCAGGGTGCCAGCTATGTGATCGGTACGCTGGAACTGTCCACTGCGGTTGCACTTGCAGCCGGCGCATTCGTTCCGGTGCTCTCTGCGCTCGGCGCAGCGATGTCCGCAATGACATACCTGATCACGTTGACTTTCTTTGTCACGACACCGGGGGTAGCCGAGGCAACTGCCGGCGGCTTTCCTGCGATTTCCGCGCTGCCAGGCCAGTTTCTTCTCAAAGACCTGGTGCTTCTCGCGGCTTCATTCAGTCTTCTGGTGACGTCCTTGCCGCGCCTGTTTTCCAAGGTACGTTGAGTGATCCTTAGCGCTGCGCGGCCCGGTTCGCCGCGCAATGCACTCACCTCGATTTCACGCCAAACTGGAGCTTGTCATGTCTGCCACGCCCACGTATCAAACTGTCTCTGTTGCTGATCGTCGCACGGGATCGACCATCGATGTGTTCTATCGCGATGCCGGACACAAGGACGCTCCCGTTGTCCTTCTGCTGCACGGCTTTCCGACTTCGAGCCATCAGTATCGCGGGCTCATCGCCCGGCTCGCCGACAAATATCGTGTAGTGGCCCCCGACCTGCCCGGCTTCGGCCTCTCCGATGCACCCGATGCCAACACCTTTGCCTATACCTTCGACCATCTGGCCGAAGTGGTCGAAAGCTTCACCGACACGATCGGGCTGAATCGCTACGCACTTTATGTGTTCGACTACGGCGCCCCGGTTGGCTTTCGACTGGCTGCGTCGCGGCCGGAACGCGTGAGCGCGCTGATTTCACAGAACGGCAATGCCTACGAGGAAGGTCTCAGTGATGCCTGGAATCCGATTCGCGCCTACTGGGAAGCGGCAACGGACGAGAATCGCAACAACCTCCGCGCGTTCCTGAAGTCCGAGACGACGTCATTCCAGTACACGCACGGGGAGTCGGATACGTCGCTGATCGCTCCAGAGTCCTACACGCTCGACCAGCACTTCCTCGATCGGCCGGGCAACGCGGACATTCAACTCGATCTGTTCCGCGACTACAGATCGAACGTAGCGGCGTATCCGCGCTTCCACGAATATTTCCGTACCCATCGTCCACCGATGCTGGCTGTCTGGGGCAAGAACGATCCTTTCTTTCTGCCCGCCGGCGCTGAAGCCTTCCGGGGCGATCTTCCGGATGCCGAAGTTCACTTCGTCGATGCAGGTCACTTCCCGCTGGAATCGCATCTCGACGAAGTCGCGGCGATCATCCGGGCATTTCTGGCCCGCACCGTGGATTCAGCGCAAGGCGCGGCGCTGTTCGGAGAACTTGGAGAAGCATCGGCACCTGTTGACGCGAAAGAATTGCTCGACGTCATGCGCGGGGTATTCGGCTTCGTGCCTAACCTGGGTTACGCGCTTGCGGCCGAACCGTCGGTGCTTGGAGCCTATATCGCGATGCTTCAGTCGCTCGGGGCAAGTTCGCTCGACCCCATCGCACAGCAAGTTGCAATGGTTTCCGCAAGCCGCGCAAACTCAGCGGATTACGGCATTGCCGTGCATGCAACTCTCGCGGCCAGACTGGGCGCATCGGCGGACGTCGTCCAGGCAATGCGGAGCGGGAGCACGATTCAGGATCAAAGGCTGGAAGCGGTGCGTCGTTTCGCTGCCGCAATCGCGACGAACCGGACGCAGGTATCGGACAGCGACGTCAATGCCCTGAAAGCCGCGGGATTCGATCACCGCGCGATGGTGGCCATAGCACTGGCTGCCGCAGCAAAGACACTCGTGAACACTGTTGCTGTCGCGGCCAGAAATCGACCCCGCTTTCCGCGCCGATTGATCCGATGACAAGCGCGGCCATCACCGTGATGGCTGCGCTTGCTGCTTTCGTATACTTACGCTCGCGGAACATCGGTAAAGCGCTGGCCGCACACGCACGGCGCGGTCGCCTCGGCGAGCTGGCGGAACATGATCAATTGCTCGCTCGACAGCCGGCCCATCGTCAGCTGAGCGGCGCCCAGTTCGAGCGCCATGCGCAGGTCGAAGGCTTCATCGACATCGACAGGCGCGATGCGCTCCTCGCCGGTCTGAACCACCAGGCCCGTGCCGACGAGCTTCTCGTAGTAGAAGTTGCGCGGCGTCAGCCCTTCGGACGACAGATGACTGCGCACCGCATCGACCATCGGCGGCGGGCCGCAGAGGTAGACATCGGCATCGCCGCCGTTGAGCTGGGACGCGCTGATGTGGTGGGTCACATAGCCCTTGTTGGGATGGCGGCTGTCGGCGCTCGCGACGGTGCAGGCATAGGTGAAGTTCGGCAGGCGCTGCGCATAGGTTTCGAGCCGGTCGATGCCAACCAGATCTTCGTCACTGTTCACGCCAAGGATCATGTGGATCGGATACGGGCTGCCGCCCTCCTCGACGATCTTGTCCAGCATGGAGAGAAACGGCGCGAGGCCCGTGCCACCTGCCAGGAACAGCACCGGCCGCTCGATGGGGCGCAGATAGAAGCTTCCCATCGGGCCGCGAAACTCGACTGAGTCCCCGACTTTGGCGTTTTCGCAAAGCCAGCTCGACATCGCGCCTTGACGCACATTGCGCACAAGAAAGGACACGTGCGGCTCGGACGGTCCCGAGCTGAAGGAGTAGGACCGTGTCTGATCGGTGCCGGGCACCCGAATGTTGACATACTGCCCAGGAAGAAAGCCAAGATCTGCGCGGTTTTCGAGTTCGACCGAGAAGGCGATGGTGGACTCCGACGCCCTTCGGCAGGCAACAATTCGCCCCTTGTGCGACGAAGGACCGGTGCCCGAGACATCCGAGTTCGTGGCGATGTGGATCACGCAGTCGGAACGCGGACTCATCTGGCAAGTGAGAACCTTGCGGGCGCTCGCCTCCTCCGGGCTGAGCGCGTCTTCCACACAGTCGCCCAGAACGTACTCGCCGGATTCGCAAACCGCCTTGCAGGTGCCGCACACACCATCACGGCAATCGAGCGGAATATTTATCCTGGCGCGAATGGCGGCATCGGTGATGCGCTCGCCCTCTTCGCACTCGATGAAGCGGGTCGCTCCGTCCTCAAAACGAAGGGTTATCTGATGAACCATGATGGCGGTGTCTCCTCTGTATCGATGGGTTTCGATGCCAATTTAGAGGTTGAACCGCGTTTCCATCAACGGACAGAGATGACGTTATCCCGGACAAAACGTGCATTGTGCTGCATGCTTACTGCGGAAACCGGATCATGCCCGACCGGCTCAGCGTGACGTTCTTGCTCACGCTCGCCGGCGCATTGGCGAGAACCCATGCGGCCGACAATTCACCGAACGGGTCCTTGCTCGACATGCCGTCGGTCGCCACTACCACCTTGAACCCACGCAGCGCGGCCTCGCTCGCCGTGTACAGCACCGCGCCGTGCGCCATCGTGCCCGTGATGATCACCGTCTCGATGCCTCTCGACTTCAGCGCCGCTTCGAGATCCGTCTTGAAGAACTTGTCCACGCCCGACTGCACGACCGTCTCGCCCCCGGTGGCCGCCACCGCCGGCGGCACCGCCGCCAGCGTGCCTGTGCTCGTCAGGCTGTAGACGATCATCAGATTCGAATGCCGCGACTGGTTCAGCAGGTTTTGTACGGAGGGCAGTGATGCCGCACAAGTCGGGCGTTCGTTCTCGTTGCATGTGCTGGTGTCGAAATCGAGCAGCAATAACGCCGTGTGTGCGGGGTCCGTCACGGTGAATGTTTTCAATGGCGGCGGTGAAGGCATCTGCACCGAGTTCCAGGAGGCGATGATGTCCGCGTGCGCGATGACATGGAAGGAGCAAGCCAGCGCCAGGACGCACAGCGGTTTCCAAACGGTACGCATAGGTCTCTCCGAGAGGGATTCCGTCAGTTGAGTGGATGCCAACGCACTATGCAACGCGCTGCGCCAGTGCGTCGAATAGCTTGTGGACTGGCGCGGCCAGCGTCGCTTGCGGGCGGGAGACGAGCTTCAGCTCACGGCTCGACCATTGCTCGTCGAGATCGACCACGGAAAACGGCAACGTGTCGCGCAGCCGGCGCGTCGTCGACTCCGGCACGATCGATACACCGACACCCGCCGCCACCATGTGGCACACCGCCTCGAAGCTTTCGACCTGCGTTCGCAACTGAATGCTCTGGCCAAGGAGCAGCGCAGTCTTCGAAACGTACTGTTGATGAGACGAGCGCTCGTTCAACCCGATGTAATTCCACTCGAGCACCTGATGGAACCGAATCGCACGCTCATGGGCAAGCGAATGATGTTCGGGCACGATGACGACGAACCGGTCACCGCGAAACGGTGTGACGGCGAGCTCACGCGTATTCACCAGCCCGACGATGATGCCGAGATCCGCGCTGCCCTCGTCGACCGCGCGCACGGTCTCGGGGCTCGTATGTTCCTGCACGTCGACGTTGATGGTGGGGTTGTCCGCGAGAAATCGCGCAAGCAGCGAAGGCAGGAATTCGTGGATCGCATTGGTGTTGGCATAGAGCTGGATATTGCCTCGCATACCTTCGCCGAATTGCGAGAGCTCGTGACGCAGCTTCGTCGTTTCCCGCAGGATCGAGATCGTATGTTGCAGGAACACTTCCCCCGCCGAGGTCAGCTCGACGCCCCGGCTGTGACGCAGCAAGAGTGCTGCCGAGACAGATTCCTCCAGTGCGCGGATGCGCGAACTCGCCGCCGCAACCGCCATTGGCAGACTCTCGGCCGCTTTGGTGATATTCCCGCATGCGGCGACTGCCGCGAATAGTCTCAGGTCGGTGAGATCGAAGCGCATGGTGTCTCCATCACAGTGCGGACCCGTATCGGGGCGACGTTACCACATGATGTCGAATCGTCCCGATCCGGCCGAGGCACTTTCAGCGTTCGCGAACGGCGAACGCTCCATCAACGAAATAGCAACGCGGGCCAGAATCATCTCCCGCAAAATACGGATCAATCAAAGGCGATGTGGCAGGACAGAGCGCACCGGTCCTGAAAGGAATGTTACCGATATCGCCGCTTCATACCCATCTCAAGGCGACAATTCTGATGACGTGGAAACCGTTGGCACATGTTGCCGATGTTTCGTCCGGCAACGTGAAAGCGTGCCGGGTCGATAACATTCCCATCGCACTGTACAACCTCGACGGCGAGTTCTTTGCCACGCACGATACATGCACGCATGCTCACGCGTGCCTGTCGGATGGTTATCTCGAAGACGGCAAGATCGAATGTCCGATGCATCAGGGCGTATTCGACGTGCGTACGGGAAAAGCGCTATCGGGTCCGGTCGATGTCGATATCAGGACATTCGCTGTACGGATCGATGGCGATGAGGTTCAGGTCGATGTCGAATGATCTTTCCTTGAGCCTTCGATCATGCGGACGCGCGCACCGGATGACGACATGACCGGGCGTACCGTTATCGTCGGTGCGGGTCAGGCCGGCGCGAGGACCGCCGCAGCCTTGCGCCGGCTGGACCGGCGCATCGCCTGCGCCGAAATCGCCGACGTGGGACGACCGCTTCCCAGTCAGGCGCGCGCTCAAACCTAGACCTTATGGAGACGAAACATGGAAACCGAAATCAAATGGTCGAAACGCGATACGGCCGCTCACGCCGCCAGCCATAGCCCTGCGCACGACTATGTGTGGCCTGAGCAGGGCTGCTCGCGCATTCCGTTCTGGGTCTATACCGACGAGGAAATCTATCGACGCGAACAGGAGCGGATCTTTCGCGGACCGAACTGGAGCTACGTCGCGCTCGAATGCGAGATTCCAAATCCCGGCGACTTCAAACGTAGTTTCGTCGGCGATCTGCCAATCGTCGTCGTCCGCGACACCGACGGCAGCGTCAATGCATTCAGCAACAGTTGCGCACATCGGGGCGTGGCGTTCTGCCAGAGCGAGCATGGCAATGCGAAGTCCTTCACGTGCCCCTATCACCACTGGAGCTACGACCTGAAGGGCAATGTCACGGGTCTGCCCTTTCGCCGCGGCTACAAGGGCAAGGGAGGCATGCCCGCCGACTTCGATCTGAAGCAGCATCGCGCGCAGCCGCTCGCGGTGAGCGTGCGAAACGGGGCGATCTTCGCGTCGTTCGACGCGAGCGTCGAGTCATTCGAAGCGTATCTCGGTCCGAAGCTCTTGACGTATTTCGACCGTGTGTTCGACGGACGCAAGCTCGAACTGCTCGGCTACATGCGCCAGCGGATCGACGGCAACTGGAAATTCATGTTCGAGAACCTGAAGGACCCGTATCACGCGAGCCTGCTGCACGTCTTCTTCGTGACCTTCGGTCTCTTTCGAATGGACGCGGAATCGGCAATCGAAATGGATGAGACCGGACGCCACGGCGCGATGATCAACCGGCGCGGAGGAAAACTCGACGAGGTGGCCGCGCACGAAATGCGGCAGACGCTTCGCAGCGACATGCAGCTCAAGGATACGCGCGTGCTCGATCTGATCCGCGAATATCCGGGCGACGTCACCGCGGTGATGTGCACGATCTGGCCGAACCTGATCATCCAGCAACAATCGAACACGCTCGCGATGCGCCATCTGGTGCCTCGCGGACCGGGCAGCCATGATCTGCACTGGACATTCTTCGGCTACGCGGACGATACGCCGGAGATGCGCGCACACCGGATCAGGCAGGCAAACCTGATGGGGCCTGCGGGCTTCGTTTCGGTCGACGACAGCGAAGTCATGGTGATGTCCCAGGAGGGCGTGACGCCCTACAACGACCGCGCCGGCGTGGCGGAGATGGCCGGGCGCACGGTCGAGGATCACGACCATACGATCACCGAAGTGGCCGTGCGCGGTCTCTACCAACACTACCGCAAGGTGATGGGATTATGAGTACACCGACTGCCATTTCTGCGGACGTTCGCTTTGGCATCATGGATCTTTACGCCGAATACACTGCGGCGCTCGACGAGGGCCGCTACCAGGATTGGGCCGATTGCTTCAGCATCGATGCGGAGTATCGGCTGACGACGAAGGAAAACCATGAGCGAGGGCTGCCGATCGCCATCATCTATTGCGACGGCAAGGGCATGATCGACGACCGGGCTTTCACGACATCGGAGACGACCATTTCGCAGCCGCGCGCGTTACGGCATATCGTCAGCGGCATCAAGGTGAGTGCGTATGGCGACGGCTACCGCGTCCGCGCCGATTTCCTGATCCTGCAGACGATGCTGGACCGCATGACTGAAATCGTGATGTCGGGCTGTTATATCGACCGTGTCGGAGTCGATGCAGGCCGCTTTCTGTTCGAAAGCCGTGTCTGCGTAACGGATACGCTGCTCTATCCGACTTCCGTCGTGGCGCCGGTCTGACTGGAAACATGTGCCCTCTCATCGAGGGCACAGCCGCGCTTAGAACCAGTGGTTCATACCGAACGAGACGCCCGTCTGCTTTTCATGCAAGGACGGATTCAGCGTCGCATTGGTCACGTAGCCTCCCGTGAAATGCGTGTAGTCGATATCCGCATAAAGCAAGGTGCGCTTCGAGAGTGCATAGGTGACGCCCAGAATCGCGACGCCCTTTCTTCCGTCCACGCCGTTCGTCGTATTCTTGTTGTCATAGTACGCGCCCGTGACGTTGAAGAACGGCGTCGCGTGATAGCGCACCCCGCCCCACATGTACTGATTGCGCGTCCGCCCTGCCATGTTCGAAGGAACCGCCTGCATCACGAGCGAGTAACCGCCCATCATTTCGACGGGACCGAGCGTGACGCCTCCGCCCGCGGTGTATTGATCGTTGCCGAAATACGCGCTCGACGTGGACGGAACCGGAACCGAACGGCGCGTATAGCCCGCGCCGAAATTGAAGCCACCCGGGTGATAGTTGAAGCCGGCCGCGATCATGGAGCCGCTGGCGAGACTACCCGGCACGCCGCCCGGCGCGTAATCCGCGCGGGCCGTCCACGGACCGAAGTCGCCGTGATAGTACATGGCGTTGTCGTCGCGTCCGCTGGTGCCGCCCGATATCGCCGCGGCCTCCGTCACCTGGAGGTAGTCCAGATCGAACGGCTCGAACTCCTTGATCAGCCTGTGCTGCAGTGTGAACTGATGGCCCATGTCGACTCTGCCGAACGGTCCTCCGAATCCGAGCGTCGAATTGCGCTGGAAGATCTGATTGGTAGTACTACTGTTTGCACCCGTCGCAAGAACGTAGCCTGCCTCCAGGTTCAAGCGAACGTAGTATCCGCCGCCGAGGTCTTCGGTGCCGAGAAACCCCCAGCGATTCGATTTGTACACGCCGTTCGATGCCATCGTCAGCGCCGCGCCGCCTGCCTTGGTGCCGTTCACGAGATTGCGCAGACCGCCATCCAGCGATCCATACAACGAGACGCTGCTTTGCCCGTGAGCGGCGCCGGATGAAAGCCCCACCAGCGTCAGTGCGGCCAGCGATCGTTTTATTCCTGTCCTGCGCACGACGCGCCTTACTCCTCCAGTTCTATCCATATCTCCTCCATTGATAAATTTCATTTTGTGCGGCGGGACGCGCGATGTTCTGCACACCCGCTCTATCCTTCTTGGATTCCGGACAACCGCCGATCAGAATTGCGTGCGAATGCCGCCACCGATCGTCTCGCCGGTGGACTCGTGGCTCGCGCGGTCGGATAGCACCGCCGCGTACAGGTCGGTTCGCTTCGACAGCGGATACAGGTACGACAGCGCCCAGGTGTTGCGATACACCGAGCTATTGCCGGAACTCTTCGAGTAGGCATCCGAGCCGAGAATCCGGCCGATACCTACCGGGATCGAAAAACCGAGCTGGCCGGTATCGATGCCCACATCGCCCGTCGAGATGGCATCCCAGACGTGCTGATACTGTCCGTATAGCTTCACGAAGCCCACGTCGTACGACGCGCCCGCGTTGACCACCGATTGCGTCTTCAGTCCTGGCAGCACGGTGTCGAGATCGCCGGCATTCAGGCTGAACTTGATCTGCTGATACACGACGGACGTCGCGAAGCCGCCGTTGCTGTAGGAAACCTGACCGGTCCACTTGTTCTGGCCGAGATGACCCGGATCGTTGCCGAACGAATACATCGCGCGACCGACAAAACCGCCGATCGCCGGTGTCGAGTAGTACACCGAGTTCCACCACTCGCCTGCGTTGCCGAACACGCCCTGCCCGTTCACGCCGACATAGCTGTGCAGCACCATCGGGGAGAACACGAAGGAGTTGAAGAACGGATTGAAGGTGATCGTCGAAAACCACAGCAGCGGGGGAATCAGGCCCGCCGTCGCGGTGCCGTAGCGCCCGGTCGCGCCGACCCACGCATTGCGCGAGAACAGGCCGTCCTGCGGAAAGCCGGTGCGGCCCATCGCGCCGTTCTGAACGTTGAAATAGCCCTCGAGATCGAAGATGACTTTCGTGCCGCCGCCGATGTCCTCGGCGCCGCGCATCCCGAAGTACGATGCGGTCAGGCCGCCGTTGCCCGCCAGCACGTTCGATTGTCCGTTCAGCGGTTTCTTGTAGGCGACGAACGCGTCGATGAGCCCATAAAGCTGCACGCTCGACTGCGCATGGGCCGCTACGCTGAGCAGCGCGGCACTCAAAGCCATCGCCTGCATGCCGCTTTTTATTATTTTCACTCCGTCTCCTTTTTAGCTGATTTGTAGTGCTAATCAGGTATTTCGAGCAACTAGCTACGTTGTCTACGCGGCCTCAGTGCTGCGTACGAGTCGTCGCAGTCGCTGGCGTTAAAGACGCTTCCCGCGTCGAGCACAGCAACGCGTGCAGGACAACGAGCGTGAGCCCGCCCGAGATGACCGGTTGCTGAAGCACGAGCTGAAGCATCAGCGGCATGGCGCGCATGACGTCCGGCGAAACGAACAGGCCGCCCAGACCGATCAGGAACGAGAGCCCCGTCGCGATGAGCCGGCGGTCGTCCCACTCGACCTGCGCGAGCATGTGCACGCCATGCATGAAGACCACGCCGAACAGCAGCGTCGCGGCAGCGGAGATCACGGGAATCGGCACCACGACGAGCAACATGTCGAATTTCACGCAGCCGCCCAGCACGATCAGGAAGATGCCTGCAGTGAGTGTGACGAAGCGCGAGCCGACGCGCGTCGCACGCAGAATGCCGATATTGTCCGGATAGGCGATCGTGCCGAAGCCGCCCCACATCGCCGCGACGACCGAACCGAGCGCGACTCCGAAGAGTCCTTCGGACATTCTTCCCGGTGTCAGCGTTTCGCCGCCCCAGTCCGCGACCGTCTGATAAAGCGCCATCGATCCCATACCGGCGGGAATCAGCACGAGCAGAAACACGGCGACGAGATCAGGACGCACGCCGAAACCGAACGGAAAGATGTGCGGCAGGACGACCAAGGGTGCGGCGGCCACCGCTGCGAACGAAATCGGCTGGAACAGCGTATAGGCGAGCGTGCCGAGCGCGAGGCCGAGCAGGATCGAGATCCGGCGAACCCAGCGGCCGCCCTTCAGCATGGCGAAGACGATGCCGGATACCGCAACCGCGCCCGCGAACAGATTCACGCCGGGAAAGCCGGGGCTCGCGCGATTGCCGATCCACGTGGGCAGCGCGACGCTTGCGATCTGCACCATGATCAGCATCACGATCATGCCGGAGATGAGCGGCACCCGCAGATGCCGGGCGAACAACCCGGCCACGCTGCGCCCGCGGATCGGCACCGTGAGCGCGCACCAGATCAGCGAAGCGGCGAAGAACGAACCGAACGCGGTGCCGAGTCCGCCCGCCTGCATATGCCCGACGGCCAGCAGCGCACCGAAGCTGCCCGCGTATGGACCTTGGGCAATCGGCAGCCGCAGCAGGAAGATCGACTGCAGGATCGTGATGATTCCGCACGCCATGAAAGTCATGCCGTAGAGGTACGCGATCTGCGCGTCGGGGAGTTGGAAAGCGCGGCCGAGAATGCCGGGAAATACGAACATCCCCGTCATGCCGAAGACGTTCTGCAAACCGAGCACGGCCAGTTGCGAAAGCGGCAGGCGCTCGTTGATGCCGACATCGAAGACGCGCGCGGTGGTGTCATCGGATGCGCCGTTTCGGCTCGAGGCGCCTGACTTCGACATATCTGTTCCGTTAGTCATCGAGCGGTACGCCCTTCGTTTCGGGACCGAGCCAGATCGACACCATCCCGACGATGAACAGCAGCGAGACCGCCGCCGACGCCGCCGGGAACGAGCCGAACTTCGCGACCACGACGTTGCCCGCGAGCGGGCCGATGCTGGTCAGCGCGCGCGCCATGTTCCAGCAGAAGCCCTGGCCGGTTGCGCGCACGCGGGTGGGAAAGAGCTCCGGCAAATAGGCGGCGAAGGTGCCGAACGCGCCGATCACGAAGTACCCGTACAAAGGCATGAGCCACAGCACGCCGCCGATGTCATGCACGGTCATGAACAGCACGAGCGAAATGGCGAGCGAGCCGACCGAGAAGATGAAGTAGGACATCCGCCGGCCGAGTGCATCGAGCATCCAGATGAGCGTCAGGTAGCCGAGCGTCGCGCCGATCATCATCAGGATGAACGCGTAACTCACCGTCGAGCCGACGTCGCGGTGATCCGAGGCCATGACCGACAACTGATGAATCCAGCTCGGAAGAAAAGTGAGCCCGCCCCAGCAGCCGAGCATGGCCGCCGACGCGACGAGCACGCCAACGATCGTCTTGCGGCGCAGCCCCGGCGCGAAGATCGCGGCGAAAGTTCGCATCGCCGGTTCGGCGTCGACGCTCGCGCGCACTTTCACCCAGCGCTGCGGTTCGGGCACGAAGAAGCGGATGAGAATCGTGACGAGCGCGGGTGCGGCGCCCATGCCGAGCACCCAGCGCCAGCCGAGACTGCCAAGCAGCAGGTTATCCAGCGCGGCGGCAAGAAATCCGAACGCGAACGCCATCTGCATGATCTGCATCGCACGGGCGCGATACCGCTCCGGCCAGGATTCCGCGACGAGCGCGGCGCCCGCCGCCCATTCGCCGCCGATGCCGAAGCCGGCCATCGCCTGCGCGACCGCGAGCTGAGTCCAGGTTTGCGAAAACGCGCTCAACAGCGTGAAAGTGGCATAGATCAGGATCGTCCAGGCCATGACGCGCGAACGGCCGAGCCGGTCGGCGGCCACGCCGAACAGCACGCCGCCGATGCCCCACGTGAGCAGCTTGCCCGCGATGATGTAACTGCCGATCTTGCTGATCTCTGCCGCGTCGGTGGTGTGCATCAACTGGCTCACGCTCGGCACGAGCACGAGCGTGAAGAGGTTCAGGTCCATCGAATCGAACATCCAGCCGAGGAACGCGGAAATCAGCGTCAGCCACTGATAGCGCGACAGCCTGAACTTCGGCGCCGCTGCCGATGCCGCCACCCCCTCGCCTATCTCCTGCGAAGTGTCCATTCCTGCTGTCTCCTGGTCTTCTGCCGTTTTTTACGGCTGGACGCGCCAATGCAGCTTTATCGGCGCACGCCGATCACTTGCCGGGAGTATATGCCGTAATACAATGTTATTGCAATACAGAATATTGCCAGTTTGGTCGATGCGAAGACGAAGCCAAGGACGCCCGGGTGGACGGGAAAAGGAAAATGTGGAGTGGGCAGGAAGTGCTGCCGCCCCGATTTGCGACGAACGTCGCAGATCGGGGCGGCGGGAGAACAGGCAGAGTCAGTTGATGTCTGCGAGGACTTCGACGGCGAGCCGCTCCGCTTGCTGAACATGCCGCTTGCAGGCGGCCGCGGCCTGATCGGCATCATTTCGCATAACCGCGTCGACGATCGCTGAAATTTCGCTGTAGCTCTCGTCGAGCCGTCCTTCCTGCGAAAGCGTCGTGGCGCGCAGCATCATCACGCGCGTGTGCACGAGACGAAGCATTTCGGTCAGCACCGGGTTGCCGGCGCCTTCGAGAATCACATCGTAGAACTTGGCTTTCTGCTTTAAAAACAACAAGATGGAATCATCTGCGCGCATGTCGCGGATCGCGGCCAGTTCCTTCAGCGCCTGCATCAGCGCGACACGCTGGTCGTTCGACGCCCGTTCGGTGAACTGATGCCCGGCCAGCGCCTCCAGCGCCGCGCGCACCTCGTACAGGCCCTTCGCCTCGTTTTTCGTGATGACCGCGACGATCGGACCCTTGTGCGGAATCGTTTGCACTAGCCCTTCGGCGACGAGCTGACTGAGCGCTTCGCGAATCAGCGTGCGGCTCACGCCCAGCATCTCGCACAGCTCGCGCTCGATGAGCCGGTCGCCCGGCTTGAAAGTCAGGTCGCTGATGCATGAGCGCAGCCCCTCGATCACCTGCTGCCGCAACGTCGCCGCCGGCCGCACTACTTGTCTGTTCGTGTTCATTCCTTCCTTGACCGACGTTTGCGTATCTGACATTCGAACCCCTCTCTCATCAAAGGTCGTAATACAATCATATTGACACGGCTTTAGCGCGTGTTCATACTGTGTGTGATTATACAATCGTACAACCGTCCAAACCACTGCACTCAAGAGGTTTTCATGCAAGACATCACGTCATCTGAACGCAGGGCTATCGGGGCAACGATCCGCAAGGAAGTGCTCGGCACGGCGCACACGCAGCGCAACGCCGAGCCTCACCTGTTCGACGCCGTCTTTCTCGAGTTCACCGAGGACTTCTGCTGGGGCAACGTCTGGAACCGACCCGGCCTCACGCGTTCGACGCGCAGCATGCTGAACCTTGCGATGCTCGCCTCGCTCGGGCGCTGGCACGAGTTCGAAGTGCATACGCGCGGTGCGGTGAACAACGGCGTGACGGAAGAGGAAATCGCCGAAGTGCTGCTGCAGGCGGGCGTGTACGCGGGCATTCCGGTGGCGGCGGAAGCGCTGCGGCGCGCCAAGGCCGTGATTCTGGAACTCAAGGCCAAGGCCGCCTGAGCCGACTCGCGCGTCCAATGTATGACGCGCGTGACTTCCCCGCTTTCCCCGCAAACGTCATGTCACTGTTAACACAGCCAAGTTACTGCGAAATTCCTGCCGGCCGTATCGCCTACTCGCGCTGCGGGACGGGTCGGCCGCTGGTGCTGCTTCATCCGATTGGCGTCGACCGAAGCTGGTGGGACGAATATGTCGACTCCTGGGCTTCGTCTTACGACGTGATAGCAATCGACATGCGCGGTCATGGCGAATCGAGCACGCTCAAGTCAGGCATCACGCTCGCCGACCACGCCGCCGATGTCGCCGCGGTGCTGCACAAGGAGCGCGTCGCCGGCGCCGTGCTGATCGGCGTGTCGATGGGCGGAATGGTCGCCCAGCGCGTGGCGATCCAGTTTCCCGAACTCGTCGGCGCGATGATCCTCTGCGCGACCGCCGGCGGTTTCCCCGACGACGTGCGTCCGCGCATTCGCGCCCGCGGCGATACGAGCCGTCAGGGCGCGATGCCGGAAGTCATCGACGAAACCATCGCGCGCTGGTTCGCGACGGATACGCCGCGCCTGGATCTCGTCGCGAAGTGCCGCGCGCGCCTCGCCGCCGATGACTGGTACAGCTGGAGCGCCAACTGGGAGGCGATTTCCCGGCTCGACAACCTCGCTGAATTGCGCGCCGTGCCCCAGCCGGCGCTCGTCGTGGCGGGCGACGCCGACGCGAGCATTCCTCCCGCGGTATCGCAAAAAATCGCCGACGCGCTGCCGGCAGGCCGTTTCGTCACGATTCCCGGCGCGGCGCATTTCGGCGCGTTCGACATGCGCGAGACCATCGCACCGGTGTTCAACGCGTTCCTGACGAGCCTCGCGCAGTAAGACCCGAGTCCGCGCGCGGCGCGGCTCAGAATCAACCAAATAAGTGGAGCGGACGCCCGCATGCGTCGATCGCTCCGAGGAGGCAGTATGGCAATCACCATCCGTTCGTCGTTCACCGTCGATGCGCAGCCCGCCGACGTCTGGAAGACCATGACCGACATCGAGCGCTCCGCGCCGTGTTTTCCAGGCGCGGAACTGAAAGAGCAGCAGCCCGATGGCAGCTACAAGGGCGGCTTCACCGTCAAGCTCGGCCCGCTGACGCTCAAGTTCGCTGGCAAATTCAAGATCGCCGATCAGAACGACGCCAACCGCACGGTCGTCGTCTCGGCGAGCGGCACCGATACCAAAGGCCGTGGCGGCGCCGATGCGCAAATCAACGCGGCCGTCGCCGAAGCCGGCGGCAAGACGAAAGTCGATGTCGTGTCGGAGGTGAATCTGTCGGGCACGGTCGCGCAGTATGGTCGAGGCGCGGGGATGATCGAAGCGCTCTCGCAGCAGTTGCTGAACCAGTTCGCGAAGAATCTGACCGCGCTCATCGAGGCGGACGCGGCTCACGATGCGCAAACGACGCACACGCTCGTCAGCGCCGACGTCCCGAACGACGCCGCGACCTCCGCTACGCCGCAAAACGCGCAGGCCGCGCGTGAGACCGCCGCGCCGGTGCCGCCCGCCGAACCGCGCCGCGCGCCGCCCGCCCCTGCGCCGGTCGCGCCGCTCGACGCGGGCGCGCTGATGCGCAAGGCGATGTGGCAGTCGATCCGAAACTTCTTCGCCCGGCTTTTCAGACCCGGGCAACAGCATTGACGAAGCGGCCGACGCACCCGTGGAGCACCCATGAAACCCAGTGAATTCCAGTATCACGCGCCGACCACCGTCGACGAGGCCGCGCATCTGCTCGGCACGCTCGAGGACGCGCGCGTGCTCGCCGGCGGCCAGTCATTGATGCCGATGATGAACTTCCGGTATCTGATGACGAGTCATCTGATCGACCTGAACGGCGTCGAGGCACTAACGCGCATCGAGGAACGCGATGGCCGCCTGCACATCGGCGCGATGGCGCGGCAGCGCGACATCGAACTGTCGCCGCTCGTCACGCAGCGCGCGCCGCTGATCCGCGAGGCGTATCAACTCGTCAGCCACAAGCAGATCCGCAATCGCGGCACGCTCGGCGGCAGCCTGTGCCAGCTCGATCCATCGTCGGAACAGCCGTGCTTCACCGCCGCGCTCGACGGCGTGCTGAGCATCGCGCGCTACGAAGACGGCGCGGTCACGCACCGCGAACTGCCGATGTCCGACTGGGCGCTGATGTACATGACGCCCGCGCTCGAAGAAGGCGAACTGCTCGCCGGCATCTCGCTCGAGATCTGGCCCGAGGGCCACGGCTATGCATTCGAGGAGTTCGCGCGGCGTCATGGCGATTACGCCATCGTCGGCGTCGCGGCGCTGTGCACCGCCGACGCGCAAGGGCGGCTCGACCGAGTCGCGCTGACGATCTGCGGCGTGGCGCCCGGCCCGGTGCGCATGCACGACGTCGAAACCGCGCTGCACGGCCGTCCGATGGACCAAGACGCGCTGCGCATCGCGAGCGACGCCGCGCGCGCGCTCGACGTGATGACCGACGCGCACGTGAGCACCGACTACCGCCAGCATCTCGCCGGCGTCCTGAGCGAAAGAGCGCTGAAGCGGGCGTTCTCGCGCGTTGCAAGACAAAACGTACAGTGAGCAAGGAGATGGACATGGAGACTCGTACCGTCAGAGTCGTCGTCAACGGCACCGCCTATGAGCGCGACGTCGAACCGCGCCGCATGCTCGGTGACTTCCTGCGTCACGACCTCGAACTCACCGGCACGCACTACGGTTGCGAGCACGGCGTATGCGGCGCCTGCACCGTGCTGATCGAAGGCCGCACCGCGCGCGCCTGCCTGACGCTCGCGGCGCAAGTAAACGGCCACTCGCTGACCACCGTCGAAGGGCTCGCTCACGCGGACGGCACGCTCAACGAGCTGCAAAAAGCCTTCACCGAAACACACGCGCTGCAATGCGGTTTCTGCACGCCCGGCATGCTGATGACGCTGACCGAACTGCTGAACGAAACCGATTCGCCGACCGAAGCCGAAATCCGCGAAGCGATCACGGGCAATCTGTGCCGCTGCACGGGCTATCAGCCGATCGTGGCCGCGGCCCTGCTCGCCGCGCAGCGCATCCGCGATCAGCGTGCCGCCGCACCGGCGGCTTACGCGACGGAGTAACACACGATGGAAATTTCCGATCTGAAGGGCGCGCCCACCGACCAGCGTTACATCGGCAAGCGCATCACGCGCACCGAAGACAAGAAGCTGCTGCAAGGCCAGGGCTCCTACGTGGACGACCTGCATCTGCCGAACATGCTGCAGGCCGCCGTGCTGCGCAGCCCGCATGCGCACGCGAAAATCGTGTCGATCGACTGCACCGCTGCCCGCGAACTCAAAGGCGTGCATGCCGTCTACACGCACGCGGACCTGAGCGGCCGCGCACGCGGCCGCGCGCCGTCGATGCTGCCGAATCCGGCGATCCGCTTCGAGCGCACACAGGAACTGCTCGCTTCGACCGAAGTCACGTTCGCGGGCGAAGCGGTGGCGTTCGTCGTCGCGGACAATCGCTATATCGCCGAAGACGCGTGCGGTCTCATCGAAGTCGAATACGACACGCTGCCCGCCGTCGCCGACTGCCGCGACGGACTGCGCGCCGAATCGCCGCTCTGCCACACCGACGCGAAAGACAACGTCGTCGCGCATATCGAAATGGGTTTCGGCGACATCGACGCCGCCTTCGAGAATGCGCCGCATGTCGTCGAGGAAACGTACTGGCAGAACCGCGGTTCCGCGCATCCGATGGAAACGCGCGGTTATCTCGCCGAGTATCACGCGACCAACGGCGAGCTGACCGTCTGGTCGTCGGGTCAGGCGCCGCACCACGAGAAGAAGAATCTCGTCGAGTTGCTCGAATGGGATGCCGAGAAGCTGCGCGTGCTGATGAACGACGTCGGCGGCGGCTTCGGCCCGAAGCTGCCGTTCTATCCGGAAGAGGCGCTCGTCTCGATCGCGGCGGTCGCGCTCAAGCGTCCCGTGAAATGGATCGAAGACCGGCGCGAGCATTTCCTCGCGGTCACGCAGGAGCGCGACCAGTGGTGGACCGTACGCATGGCGCTGGAAAACGACGGCAAGATTCGCGGCGTGAAGCTGGAGATGGTGCACGACAACGGCGCGTTCCTGCCGTGGGGCATCATCACGCCGTACATCTCGATCACGACGACGCCCGGCCCGTACGTGATCCCCGCGATGGGCGCGAAGCTCGACGTCGTCTACACCAACAAGTGCGCGACCTCGCCGGTGCGCGGCGCGGGCCGCCCGCAAGCCGTGTTCGCAATGGAGCGGATTCTCGACAAGGCCGCGCGCGCGCTCGGCATGGACCGCGCGGAGCTGCGCTGGCGCAATCTGATCCAGCCGGAGCAGATGCCGTATGACGCGGGCTTCATCTATCGCGACGGCAGTCCGCTGCGCTACGACAGCGGCGACTATCCGGCCTGCCAGAAAGCGGCGCTCGAACGCGCCAACTACGCGAGCTTCGCCGCACGCAAGGCCGAGGCGCGCAGTCAGGGCCGCTTCATCGGCATCGGCATGGCGAGCTTCGTCGAAGGCACCGGCATGGGGCCGTTCGAGGGCGCGACGGTGCGCGTGCAGGCGAATGGCCGCATCGTCGTGATCACCGGAGCATCGCCCCAAGGTCAGGGCCACAAGACCACCTTCGCGCAGATCTGCGCCGAACAACTGAACGTGCCGCTCGAAACGATCGACGTCGTGACCGGCGATACCGGCGGCATCTCGATGGGCGTCGGCACCTTCGCGAGCCGCGTGACGGTGAATGCCGGCAACTCGGTCTATATCGCCGCGCAGGCCGTGGGCGAGAAGATGCTCACGCTCGCCGCGCATCTGTGGCAGTGCGAGCCCGAAGAACTCGTGCTCGTCGAGGGGCACGTGGCACGCCGCGCGGGCATCGAACAGCGCATGAGCTACGGCCAGCTCGCGAAGATCTCGCAAGGCATGCCGGGCTTCACGATGCCCAAGGGCCTCACCGCCGGCCTCGAAGAAACGAAGTACTTCTCGCCCGCGCAGTCGACGTATTGCAACGGCACCGCTGTCGTGGAACTGGAAGTCGATCGCGAGACCGGCCACATCACGATCCTCAACTACGTGATGGCGCACGACTCCGGCAAGCTCATCAATCCGATGATCGTCGATGGCCAGGTGATCGGCTCGGTCGCGCACGGCATCGGCAACGCGACGCTCGAATGGATGCAGTACGACGAGAACGCGCAGCCCACCACGACGAACTTCGGCGAATACCTGCTGCCGATGGCGACCGACGTACCGAACGTCGACATCGTGCATCTCGAAACGCCGTCGCCGCTGAACCCGCTCGGCGTCAAGGGCGCGGGCGAAGGCGGAACGATTCCGGCCGCGGCGGCGATCGTCGCGGCGATCGAGGACGCGCTCTCGGAATACGGCGTCGAATTCACCGAAGCGCCGCTCGTTCCGCAACGCGTATTTCAGAAGCTCAAGGAGGCTGGCGCCTACGCTCGCTGACTGGTGCGCGCCGGCTCATCAGAAATGTGGATTTCCCGTTTTCATTGACTTTACTTGCCCGCCATGACGACTGAATTCAACGCCGCGCTCCACGATTCGGAATACCGGATCACCCTCTCCCAGCCAGACCTCGGCAACACGCTGACGCTCGAAGCAATGCGCGCGCTCGCCGCCGAGATCCGCAAGGCCGGCCGCGATCCGGAGGTGAAAATCATCCGCATCCGCGCGTCCGGCCCCGCGTTCTGCCGTGGCCGCGCGGTCAGCGCGCCGCCCGCCACGCCGCCGACGTCCGCGCAGTTCCGCCGCAACGTCGCCGATCCGATTCTCGACGTCTATCGCGCGATGCACGAAAGCGAAGTGCCGCTCATCGCCGAAGTGCAAGGCGATGCCGAAGGTTTCGGCTGCGCGCTCGTCACCGCGTGCGACATGGCCATCGCGGCGGACAATGCGCGCTTCAGCCTGCCCGAACTGCAGAAAAACCTGCCGCCGACGCTCGTGCTTTCCGTGCTGCGCCACAAGGTGCCGCCGAAGGCATCCGCGCATCTGGTCTACCTGACCGAGACGATCGATGCCGCGAACGCGCGCGAATGGGGCATCGTCGCCGAAGTCGTGCCGGGCGCGAGCCTCGCCGCACGCGCCGACGCCATGGTCGCGTCGATCTGCACGCGCGAGCGCATCGCCATCGCCACGCTGAAGACGTATTTCCGCGAGATCACGATTCCCGACTTCTCGCTTGCAAGCGAAGTGGCCGGCGCGTCGCTCGCCAACGCAATGACGTCGATGCGCCGCTGATACATCGACGCCACACGCACTACCCTGCCCGCCGGGCAGCATTCAAAGCAAAGGGCGCCGCGCAACGCGGCGCTTCAAGGGACTTCCAGTCATGGCTGATCAAGACACCTCTTCCACGTCCGCCGCGAACACGGGTTACGCGGACCTGCACGAACACATCGCGCGGCTCGACGCGGCTGGCCTGCTGTATCGAATCGACGAGCCGGTCAATAAAGACACCGAAATGCATCCGCTCGTGCGATGGCAGTTTCGCGGCGGCATTCCCGAAGCCGAACGCCGTGCGTTTCTCTTCACGAACATCGTCGACAGCAAGGGGCGCAAGTACGACATTCCGGTCATCGTCGGCGGCATCGCGGCGAATCCGGAGATTTACCGCATCGGCATGAACGTGCCCTCGCTCGACGATATCGGCGACGCCTGGAATCGCGCGATCGACAATCCGATTCCACCGGTCGTGGTTGAAAGCGGCCCGGTGCACGACATCGTGATCGAAGGAAAGGACCTCGAAGGTTCGGGCAACGGCCTCGAATCGCTGCCGCTGCCGATCTCGACGCCGGGCTTCGATGCCGCGCCCTACATGACGATGACCGGCGTGATTTCGCGCGATCCGGAAACCGGCGTGCAGAACATGGGCACCTATCGCGGGCATCTGAAATCGGCGACGCGTCTCGGCATGATGATGCTCGTGAATCTGCGCGCGGGCGGTCTCGACCACTGGCGCAAGTACGCGGCCAAGGGTGAGAAGATGCCGGTCGCCATCGTGCTCGGCGCGCCGCCCGTCGTCGCTTTCCAGGGGCCGCAGAAGCTGCGTCCGAACGTCGATGAACTGAGCGTCGCCGGTGGTCTTGCCGGCACGCCGGTGCGTGTCGTGAAAGGCCGCACCGTCGATCTGCTGGTGCCCGCCGAAGCGGAAGTGGTCGTCGAAGGTTATGTCGATCCGCAGTATCTCGAACCCGAAGGCCCGTTCGGCGAGAGTCACGGCTATGTCGCGCTGGAGGACTTCAACCTCGTCATCGAGGTCACGGCGATCACGCGGCGCAAGGACGCGGTGCTGACGTCGATCATCTCGCAGGTCACGCCGTCCGAATCGAGCGTCATCAAGCGGCTCGCCTACGAACCGATGTTCCTGCGCCATCTGCGCGACCATCTCGGCATTCGCGGCATCAAGAAGGTATCGCTGCACGAGCCGCTTACGAACCTGCGCCGCTTCGTGTTCCTGCAATTCGAGCGCGGCGCGAAGCGCACGGAAGTCTGGCGCGCGCTGTACGGCACGATGTCGCTGCAGGCGGCGATCGGCAAATTCGTGATCGCCATCGATGACGACATCGATCCGGACAACGCCGACGCGGTGTTCTGGGCGATGGGCTATCGCTGCAATCCGGTCGAGGACGTGAAGATGATTCCGTACCGCGAGCCGGGCCACGGTCCGCGCTCGGACCACGCGACCGGCCTCGATTCCGCGATGCTGATCGACGCGACCATGAAGGCGCCGATGCCGCCGCTCGCGTTGCCGAAGAAGGAATACATGGAGAACGCGAAGCTGCTGTGGGAGCGCCTCGGCTTGCCGGCGCTCAAGCCCGAGTCGCCGTGGTACGGCTATTCGCTCGGTGACTGGACGGAGGAATGGGACCGCAACGCCGAGCAGGCGACGCGCGGTGAATGGATGCAGCGCGACGCGTCCTACCAGGCGCGGCGTCGCAGCGGCGTCGAACCGAACTCGCCGGCACGTGCCTATGAGGATGATCGTGGCGACCAATAACGGCTCTCCTGAACGGATCATCGTCGGCATCACGGGCGCGTCTGGCGTGATCTACGGGATTCGCGCGCTCGAACTGCTCGCCGAGGCGGGCGTCGAGACGCATCTCGTGATCAGCAAGGCCGCCGAGCTGACGATGACCTACGAAACCGACTTCCGCGCCGCCGATCTGCGCGCGCGCGCGTCGCGATGGTATTCGCCCGGCGACATCGGCGCCGCCATTTCGTCGGGCTCGTTCAAGACCAAAGGCATGCTGATCGTGCCGTGCTCGGTGCGCTCGATGAGCGAGATCGCCACCGGCATCACGAGTTCGCTGGTCAGCCGCGCGGCCGACGTCGTCCTGAAAGAGCGCAGGCGTCTCGTGCTCGGCGTGCGCGAGACGCCGCTGCATGGCGGTCATCTGCGCACGCTCGTGCAGCTCTCCGACATGGGCGCGGTGATCGCGCCGATCGTGCCGGCTTTCTATTCGAAGCCGAAGACGATCGACGACATCGTGAATCACACGATCGGCCGCATGCTCGATCTGTTCGATATCGAAACCGGCGTGGTCAAGCGCTGGAAAGAGCAGCAGGACGAGTAGCGATGCGCCGCTGACGCGCCTTCATCCCCATCACAGGCCCGCCGCGTGCGTCGGCGGCCGCCCTTTTGCGATGACCATGACTGAATCCAATCCGCTTTCCCGGCTCGCCGATCCGAGCCTGTTGCGCACGCTCGCCTATATCGACGGCGCGTGGTGCGGCGCCGACGACGCCCGCACCTTCGCCGTCGACGATCCCGCCACCGGCGCGACGATCGCCGACGTCCCGCTGATGACCGGCGTCGAGACGCGCCGTGCGATCGAGGCGGGCGAACGCGCGCAGCGCGGCTGGCGCGCGCTCACTGGCGCGCAGCGCGCGGCGGTCCTGAAGCGCTGGCACGCGCTGATGATCGCCAATACCGACGACCTCGCGATCATCATGTCGGCCGAGCAAGGCAAGCCGCTCGCGGAAGCGAAGGGCGAAATCGGCTATGCGGCATCGTTCATCGAATGGTTCGCCGAACAGGCGAAACGGGTCGATGGCGACGTGCTCGCCTCGCCTTCCAGCGACAAGCGCATGCTCGTGACGAAGGAGCCGATCGGCGTGTGCGCCGCGATCACGCCGTGGAATTTTCCGGCCGCGATGATCACCCGCAAGGTTGCGCCCGCGCTCGCCGCAGGCTGCGCCATGATCGTGAAGCCCGCCGAAGCCACGCCGCTCTCGGCGCTCGCGCTGGCCGAACTCGCGCATCGCGCGGGCGTTCCGGCGGGCGTGTTCAGCGTGGTCGTCGGCGATCCGCGCGAGATCGGCGCGGAGATGACGGCCAACCCGATCGTGCGCAAGCTCTCGTTCACCGGCTCGACGCCGGTGGGCCGGCTGCTGATGAGCCAGTGCGCGCCGACCGTCAAGAAGCTCTCGCTCGAACTGGGCGGCAACGCGCCGTTCATCGTATTCGACGACGCCGATCTCGACGCGGCCGTCGAAGGCGCGCTCGCTTCGAAGTATCGGAACGCCGGACAAACCTGCGTCTGCACGAACCGCTTCTATGTGCAGGACAGCGTGTACGACGCATTCGCCGACAAGTTCGCGGCGGCGGTCGGTCGCATCAAGGTCCGCAACGGCTTCGAGGGCGGCGTCACGCAAGGACCGCTCATCAACGAGGCGGCGATCGGGAAAGTCGAAGCGCATATCGCCGACGCGGTGGCGCACGGCGCGCGCGTGATCACCGGCGGCAAGCGTCATGCTGCGGGCACGCTCTTCTTCGAACCGACCGTGGTGGACGGCGTCACCGCTTCGATGCGCTTCGCGACCGAGGAAACCTTCGGCCCGGTCGCCCCGCTCTTTCGCTTTCACGACGAGCGCGAGGCGATCGAAGCGGCGAACGCCACGGAGTTCGGGCTGGCCGCGTACTTCTACAGCCGCGACATCGGCCGGATCTGGCGCGTGTCCGAGGCGCTCGAATACGGGATGGTCGGGGTCAACACCGGTCTGATCTCGAACGAAGTCGCGCCGTTCGGCGGCGTCAAGCAGTCCGGCCTCGGTCGCGAAGGCTCGAAGTACGGCATCGAGGAATACCTCGAAATCAAATATCTGTGCATGGGCGGCGTCTGAAGCCTGTCGTGCAATCAAACAATGACCGTGATGAACCCGTCCGCCGGGTCTCACATGAAGGAGAAAGCATGTCGACGTCGCCTCACGATCTTTCGCCTGCGGCAACCGCCGAAGGCGCCCCGCGCGACCTGCAGGAACATATCGCGCGGCTGGAAGCCAAGGGGCTTTTGACCCGCATCGAGCGGCCGATCAACAAGGACACGGAACTGCATCCGCTCGCGCGCTGGCAGTTTCAGGGGGGACTGGACGAAGACCAGCGCCGCGCTTTCCTGTTCACCAACGTGGTCGACGGCGAAGGCCAGACCTATGACATCCCGGTGCTGATCGGCGGTCTCGCCGCCTCGCCGGAGATCTATGCGACCGGGCTGGGCCTGCCGGTCGATCAGATCGGCAAGGTCTGGATGGAGGCGATCGCCGAGCCCATCGCGCCGGTCATGGCGGATGACGCGCCCTGTCAGGAAGTCGTGATCACGGGCGAAGAACTGAAACGCCGCGGGCTGTCGCGGCTGCCGGTGCCGGTGTCCACGCCCGGGTTCGACGCCGCGCCCTATCTCACCGCGACGCTGTGCGTGACCAAGGACCCCGCGAGCGGCGTCCAGAACATGGGCACGTACCGCGCCGCGTTGAAGTCGGAAGACCGGCTGGGCGTACGCATGGCGAGCCGGCTGTCGGGTGCGGGCGGCTATCTGCACTGGGAGAAATATCGCGCAATGGGTCAGCAAATGCCCTGCGCGATCGTGCTGGGCTGCGCGCCGGCCGTGTTGTTCACCGGGCCGCAAAAGCTGCAGATCGATCAGGACGAGATGGCGGTAGCCGGTGGCCTGATGCGCTCGCCGGTCGAGGTGGTGCGCTGCAGGACCATCGACCTCGTCGTCCCGGCCGATGCCGAAATCGTGATCGAAGGCCTGATCGACACCGATGCTCTGGAGCCCGAAGGTCCTTTCGGCGAGAGCCACGGTCATATCGCGCTCGAAGACTACAACATGTCGATGCACGTCACCGCGATCACGATGAAGAAGAAGCCCGTGTTCGTCTCGATCATCAGTCAGGTGACGCCGAGCGAAAGCTCGGTGCTGAAGAAGGTGGCCTACGAGCCGCTGTTCCTCGAGCATCTGCAAAAAGTGATGGGCGTGCGCGGCGTCAAACGGGTGGTGATGCATGAGCCGCTCACCAACCTGCGCAAGGTGATCTTCGTGCAGTTTGCGCGCGGCACGCCGCAGGCGGAGGTCTGGCGCGGCATGCAGGGCGCCGCGACCCTTCAGGCACAGTGCGGCAAGCTGGTCATCGCAGTCTCCGAGGACATCGACCCGGAAAACGCCGATGCCGTCTTCTGGTCGCTGGCGTATCGCTCCGACTTCACGCACGACGTGCATGTGACGCCTTATCGCACGAGCGGCCATGGTCCGAAGTCCGGCCGTGCGCCGCTCGAAAGCACGCTTCTGATCGACGCCACGCTGAAGCACGACATGCCGCCGCTGGCTCTGCCGGCGGAGCGATACATGAGCGCCGCACGCAAGATCTGGGAAGAGCTGAACCTTCCTCATCTGACGCCGCGCCCGCCCTGGCACGGCTACCACCTGGGCGACTGGGACAAGCGCTGGGATGAGTATGCGGATGCGGCGACCTCCGGCGGCTGGCGCGAGACCGGCGAGCGTACGTGGGCCAACCGGCGCGGCGGCGTGAAACCGGAAACACCGGTTCGCGAAGCCTCGGGCGGCCACGGCGAATAAGCCCTTAGAGCTGGGACATCCGGAGACATCCATGACTCAAAAGATTACTGTCGACATCGCCCAGGTCGTCGAGACGCAGGAGCGGAGCTGGTTCACCGTGACCCTCTTCGTTCTGTGCGCCCTCGTCATGCTGGCGGACGGCTTCGACAATCAGGCCCTGAACTACGCCGCGCCCGGCATCATCAAGGAGTGGGGCATCAACCGTGCCCTGATGACGCCGGTGTTCAACGTCAGCATCGTCGGCTGGATGGCGGGGTCGGTCGTCTTCGCGATGCTGGCGGACCGCATCGGCCGGCGACGCGCGATCCTGCTGGCGACCGTGGTGTTCGGCGGCTTTACCTTCGCCGTGCCCTTCGCGCACGATCTGGTCACACTGTCGATCATGCGTTTCTGCGCCGCGCTCGGCATCGGCGGCGGCATGCCGATGGCGGTCTCGCTGATCACGGACTATGCCCGCTCGGCCAATCGGGGTCTGGTCATCACCCTCCTCTATCTCGGCTATACGGCCGGCTCGTCCGGCGGCGGCCTGCTTGCGGCGGAGATTATTCCCGCCTATGGCTGGCGCTCGGTCTTCTATCTGGGTGGCGCTGGCGCGGTGGTGGTGGGCATCATTCTTCTGATCGGACTGCCTGAATCGATTCGCTATCTGGCCCTGCGCAATCCCGGCAGCGAGCGCATCCTGGCTTATGCCCGCAAGCTCAAGCCCAGCGCGCGGTTTGCCGATGACACGCGTTTCACCATTCAGGAACAGGTACGCACGGGCGTGCCGGTGAGGCACCTCTTCACCGAAGGCCGCTCGGCGATGACCGCCTTCCTGTGGCTGGCGCTCGGCTTTTCGTTCGTCACGCACTTCTTTCTGTCGCAGTGGATGACGACACTGCTCACCGACGAAATCGGCTTTGCCAATGCGGCCCGCAGTCAGGCTCTGTTCCAGCTCGGCGCCGGCTTCAGTTGCTTCTTCGGCTGGATGATCGACAAGAAGGGCATCTCGGTGATGACACTGACGATGATTCTCGGCGCCATTCCGGTGGCGGCGCTTGGCGTGGCCGTCGGTACGGGCGCCGGTCCCACCATGGCGATGGCGCTCGCCTCGGGTCTGCTGGTGCTGGGCGGCAATATCGGTCTCAATGCCATTTCGAGCATGATCTATCCGACCTTCATTCGCTCGACCGCGACCGGCGCTTCGTTCGCGGTGGCGCGCATCGGCGCGATCGTCGGGCCGCTGCTTGCCGGTGTGCTGATCGCTGTCGGAACGCCCATCGGAACGATCTTCTTCCTCGGTTCGTTGCCGTTGCTGGCGGCTGGGGTTGCCTGCTTCATGCTCAGTAGAGCGATCACGCCCGAAGTGGCGCGGGAGATGTCCTCGCGGTCGGCGCTGTCGCGGCATTAGAGTGAGTGTCGGGGCATCGCCGGATCCCGTATTCGCGTCGGTCTATTGGCGTTGCCCCTGTGCTAATAGACCGACACGATCACGGGATCCCGTGACGACCCTGCCGCGTCCTAAGCGCGCTCCACCCGCAACGCCTCATGACATGCCTGCAGATCCGCCATAAACACCTTCAGTATCGAAGCCATCGAAGCCCCGCGCCGCGTGATTGCACAGAACGGCCAGTTCCCGCCGAATCGTCCGGCGCAGACCCTGCGCATGTCGCCGCTCTCGACCCAGCCGGCGGCATAGTGATTGGGCAGAAACCCCACATACGCTCCCGAAAGAATGAGAATCGCCTGAGCCTCGACGTTATCGACTGTAGCCGCCGCCTTGCTTGCGCTCAGCATCCGCAGATCGTGCTGCTGAAAGTAACCTCGCGCGACGATCCGGCTTTCGGCGATCATCTCGCTGGACACCTCAGCATCGAACGCGCTCGCGTAAAGCGGATTGCCCCTGCCGCAATAAAGGCCGTCCGCTTCGACATATAGCTCGTCGTAACTCAGCCCCGGCACGTGAATCGGAAAGTGGCCGATCGCCACATGCAGCCGCCCGTCGAGCACGCGTTCCTCAAGTTCGGCCGGTGAGCCTACGTAGATATCGACGTGCACATCGTGTCCACGCGATACGAACTTCTGCAACGCATGCGGCAGCGGCGAGGTTTTGTCGGAAACCGTATTGTCGATGGTTCCGAGGTAGAGCCTGCCCGAGATGTGCTTCTTCAGCGCATCGGTATCCATACAAAATGCTTCCACCGCGATCTGCAGCCGTTGCGCCGCCTCAAAGGTCGCGATGCCATGCTCGGTCAGCCGGAAGCCGCCCCGCCCCCGTTCGCAGAGCTTGAGCCCGAGACGGGTCTCGAGCGTCGTCATCTGTTCGCTGATCGTCGACTGGCTCACGTTCAGGCTCGCCTGCGCGGCCGAAAAGCCGCCGCATCGCACCACGGCCATGAAGACGCGCAGCAGCTTGAGATCAACGTCCTGCAATTGGGTCATCGGGTGCCGCCTCCCCTCGTCGTTGCTTCGGATTATCCGATGTGAACATCCGATACTCGTGATTTTTACGCCCGTCATTCCTGTTCATAGTTTCTCAAAACAACGCGCAGGCTCAAACCTGCGGTCCAACTTGACAGAACAGGAGATGCTGAAATGCAGGGCAACAGCTATGAATCCGGGCGACTCAACCTGCCGTTCGTCGGCCATTGCACGTTCGCGAAGTCGCCGGTGTGCCTCGACTGGAACCGGATCGACGCCGATGTGGCGATCCTCGGCGCGCCGAACGACATGGGCACGCAATGGCGCTCCGGCGCCCGCTTCGGGCCGCGCAGCATCCGTGAAGCGTCGACGCTGTTCTCGTTCGGCCATGCGGGCGCGTACGACCACGAAGACGACGTGCTGTATCTGAGCCGCGACCAGTTGCGCATGGTCGACGTCGGCGACGCCGATATCGTGCACACCGACATGGCGAGCAGCAACGCGAACATCGAACTCGCGGTGCGCAAGATCCTCGAATGCGGCGCGATGCCCATCACCCTGGGCGGCGACCATTCGATCCACGCGCCGGTCATCAAGGCGTTCGAGGGCAAAGGACCGATTCACATCATCCATTTCGACGCGCATCTGGACTTCGTCGACGAGCGCCACGGCGTGCGCTACGGGCACGGCAATCCGCTGCGCCGTGCATCCGAGATGGCGCATATCGTCGGCATGACGCAGCTCGGCATTCGCAACGTGTCGTCGTCGAACCGCGAAGACTATGACGCGGCGCGCCGTGCCGGCTCGGAAATCCTGTCGGTGCGCGACGTGCGCAAGCTCGGCACGGAAGGCGTGCTCGCCCGGGTTCCGGAAGGCGCGGCCTACTATATAACCATCGACATCGACGGCTTCGATCCGTCCATCGCGCCTGGCACGGGCACGCCGAGCCACGGCGGGTTCCTGTACTACGAGGTGCTCGAGATCATCCAGGCGCTCGCCCGGCGCAGCCGCGGAAACATCGTAGGAATGGATCTCGTGGAAGTCGCGCCCGCCTACGACCCCGCCGGCGTCACGCCGATTCTCGCCGCTCAACTGCTGATGAATTCGATCGGCTTCATCTTTCACGAGCGCAGCAAGGCCAAACGCTGAAAGCGCGCCTGCAATTCCACGGTTCACATCGACATTCACGGGGCTCGACATCATGAAGCCCCGGACCAACAGGAGACGAGTTTTGGATACCAATGTCAGCGACTATCTGAATCGGTTCGGCGTTCAGAAAGCCACCACGCGCTTTTTGAACAAGCCGCAGAAAATGTTCATTGGCGGCGCGTGGGTGCCGGGCGGCGCGGGAGAGACGCTCGATGTGATCGAGCCGTCGACCACCGGCGTCATCACGCAGATTCCGCTCGCCACCATCGACGATCTCGACCGCGCGGTGCGCGCCGCGCGCGCGCAGTTCGATGGCGGTCCGTGGCGCAAGCTCAAGCCGCTCGAACGGGAGCGCCTGCTGCACCGGCTCGCCGATCTGATCGAAGCCAACGCGGCCGAACTCGCGGAAATCGAATCGATCGACATGGGCAAGTCCGCCGCGCAGGCGCGCGACGTCGACGTGCAGGGCACCATCGATACGTTCCGCTACTTCGCGGGCTGGGCGTCGAAGCTGCACGGACGCACCGTCGAGCCTTCGCTGCCGGGCGACTACGTCGCCTATACGCGCAAGGAGCCGGTCGGCGTGGTCGGCATCATCGTGCCGTGGAATTTTCCGCTGCAGACCATGGCGTGGAAGCTCGCGGCCGCGCTCGCCGTGGGTTGCACGGCGGTCATCAAGCCCGCCGAACTCACCTCGCTCTCGACGCTGCGCTTCGCCGAGCTCGTGCAGGAGGCCGGCATTCCGCCAGGCGTCGTCAATGTCGTGACGGGACGCGGCGGCGTGATCGGCGCGGCGCTCGCGCGTCATCCCGGCATCGACAAGCTCACCTTCACCGGCTCGACCGACGTCGGCCGCAACGTGGGACAGGCGGCCGTGCACGATATCCGTCGCGTGACGCTGGAACTCGGCGGCAAGTCGCCGGTGCTCGTGCTCGACGACGCGGACGTCGACGCCGCCGCGCACGCCGTGGCGAACGGCATGTTCTTCAACTCCGGCCAGGTCTGCGACGCTGGCACGCGCGTGTATGTCCAGCGCAAGATTCACGAACGCTTTCTCGCTGCGCTCATCGATTACACGCGCACCCTGAAGATCGCTGCGGGTCTTGATCCCGATTGCTTCATCGGTCCTTTGGTGTCGGCGCTGCAAAAGGAACGCGTGAGCGCATACATCGACGCGGGTCGGCGCGAAGGGGCCGAACTCGTCTACGGCGGACGCAGACGGGAAGAAACCGGTTATTTCGTCGAGCCCGCGATCTTCGCCCATTGCCGCAACTCGATGAAGATCGTCCGCGAAGAGATCTTCGGCCCCGTTCTCGTGAGCTCGCCTTTCGACGACATCGGCGAAGCCGTGCGGCTCGCGAACGACTCGCCCTATGGTCTCGCCGCGGCCATCTATTCGAACGACGTGAATCGCATCCACGCGCTGGTGCCGCAACTGCGCGCGGGCAGCGTCTACGTGAACGCGCACAGCACGATCGACCCGGCGATGCCGTTCGGCGGATTCAAGGAATCGGGCTTCGGCAAGGACCTCGGGATGGAGCAGCTCGACCATCTGACGGAGACCAAGGCCGTCTGGATCACGCTGCACTGAGCCGCTTTGCCCTCCGCTTTTTCCTCTGCTTTTTCCTCTCATGGCATCAGCTTACTGATCGAGGTATGCGATGGAATCATATGAAAGCGCCGCGAACGCAAGCGCGGCGGCAAGCGAACACGGAGCAATAGAAGGTCATTCGATCGACTTCATTCCCGAGCACGAGCGAACCGACCGGTTATCGAGGCAAGGTCCCTTCTGGTTTCTCGGCAACTTCACGTTCTTCACGATGACGATCGGCTTCGTCGGCCCGAGCGTCGGACTGACTTCGTGGTGGACGACGGTCGCCGGCACGCTCGGCATCATGTTCGGCACGCTGTTCATGGCGTTTCACGGCTCGCAGGGTCCGCATCTCGGCTTGCCGCAAATGATCCAGTCGCGCGCGCAGTTCGGCTATCGCGGCGTGATTCTGGTGCTGTTCGCGACCCTGTTCGTGTTCGCGGGCTTCAACATCGTCAATCTCGTGTTGATGATGCAGGGCCTGAAAACACTGTTCGGATGGGACCCGTTCAGGATCGCGCTCGCGGTCACCGTGCCCGCGTCAATACTCGCCGTGCTCGGCCACGACTGGATGCACCGCAGCTTCAAGTGGGCGCTTTACCTGTCGCTCCCGCTGTATGGTCTCGTCACGCTGGCGGTGCTGATGCACTGGGTTCACGACATCCCGCTTCCCGCAGCAGCCGCAGGCGCAACGCTGCCCGCGCCGCTCGGCTTCAACTGGACGGGATTCATCGCCCAGTTCGCAGCGGCCGCGAGCTACAACATCGCCTACGCGCCCTATGTGTCCGACTACTCGCGCTATCTGCCGAAGAACACGCCGGGCGGCAAGCTGATCGCGGCGGTGTTCGTGGGCGCGTCGCTGTCGGGTGCGTGGATGATCGCCGTGGGCGGCTGGCTCGCCGATCACCTGCATGCGAGCGATGTGCTCGTCGCGCTCAATCAGGTCGGCAGCGATCTCGCGCCGGGACTCGGCAGCGTGGTGGTCGCCGTCACGATCATCGCGTTCCTGCCGGTCATCGCGATGAACATCTACAGCGCGAAGCTCACTGCCATCACGGGTGTCGATTCGTTCAGGAAGTTGCGGCCGACGGCCCGCACGCGCATCGTCGCGGTGCTCTTCGTCGTGTGTCTGCAACTCGGCGTCGCGTTGAGCATCTACACGTCGGGGAAGGGCCTGTCGGTGCTGAACATCTATCTCGTCGTGATGCTGTACTTCCTCGTGCCGTGGACGGCGGTCAATCTCACCGACTACTTCTTCGTGCGCAAGGGCCGCTATGCGATCCCGCATTTCTTCATGCCGCACGGCAGCGTGTATGGCGCATGGGGCGCGCGTGGCCTGATTTCATATGTGATCGGCTTCGCCGCGATGATCCCCTTCTTCTGCATCTTCGACGGTCAGGACGAGGTCTACGTCGGTCCGCTCGCACGGGCGATCGGCAGTGTCGATCTCGCGTGGCTGGTCGGCCTGATCGTCTCGGGCGTCGCGTACTTCCTGCTCGCGCGCTCGCTCGACATGAGACACGAAGAAGTGATCATCCATCACATCGAAAAGACGCAGCCGCAGTACACGACTGGCGACAAGCGCTTCTGAACAGCAAAGGATCAGGAAAAAGTCATGTCCACCGATCAATACGATTACATCATCGTCGGCGCGGGTTCGGCCGGATGCGTGCTGGCCAACCGCCTCACCGAAGACCCTTCCGTGCGCGTGCTGGTGCTGGAATACGGCGGCAGCGACCGCAGCATCATCATCCAGATGCCGAGCGCCTTCTCGATGCCGATGAACACGAAGAAGTACAACTGGAAATACCAGACCGCGCCGGAACCGCATCTCGACGGACGCCAGTTGCACTGTCCGCGCGGCAAGGTGCTGGGCGGGTCGTCGTCGATCAACGGCCTCGTCTACATTCGCGGCCATGCATACGACTTCGACGAATGGGAATCGCTCGGCGCGCGCGGCTGGGGCTATGCGAACTGCCTGCCGTATTTCCGGCGCGCGGAGAGCTACAAGTTCGGCGGCGACGAATATCGCGGCGAAAGCGGACCCTTGTCGACGAACAACGGCAACAACATGCGCAATCCGCTGTACGGCGCTTGGGTCGAAGCGGGCGCGCAGGCGGGCTACATTAAAACGGACGATTGCAACGGCCACATGCAGGAAGGCTTCGGCGCGATGCACATGACCGTCAAGGACGGCGTGCGCTGGTCCACTGCCAATGCGTATCTGCGTCCGGCGATGACCCGGCCCAATCTGCATGTCGTGACCAACGCGATGACGCATCGCGTGCTGATCGAGGGCAAACGCGCGGTCGGCGTGGTCTACGAACAGGGCGGCACGACGCGTACCGCGCGCTGCCGCGCCGAAGTGCTGATCTCGTCGGGACCGATCGGCTCGCCTCATCTGCTGCAGCGCTCGGGCATCGGACCGTCGCAGGTGCTGCGTGGCGCGGGCGTCGAAGTCCGGCACGATCTGCCGGGCGTCGGCGAGAGTCTGCAGGATCACGCGGAAATCTATATCCAGTACGCCTGCAAGCAGCCGGTCACGCTCAACAGCAGAATGGACCCGTTCAGCAAGTTCATGATCGGGCTGCGCTGGCTGCTCTTCAAGGATGGCCTCGGCGCCAGCAATCATTTCGAAGCAGGTGGCTTCATTCGCTCGGAAGCGGGACTGCGCTGGCCGGATATCCAGTTCCACTTCCTGCCCGCCGCGATGCGCTATGACGGCGACAAGCCGCTCAAGGGACATGGGTTCATGGTGCTCACCGGACCCAACAAGCCGAAGAGCCGGGGCTACGTGCGCCTGAACGCGGCCGATCCGTACGTGCATCCCGAGATCCGCTTCAATTACCTCGAACGCGAGGAAGACCGCGAGGGCTTCCGGCGTTGCGTGCGCCTCACGCGGGAAATCATCGCGCAGCCTGCGATGGATGCGTTTCGCGATGTCGAACTTGCGCCGGGGCCGGACGTCCGCACGGACGCCGAGATCGACGCCTTCGTCCGGAAGAACCTGGAAAGCACGATGCACCCCTGCGGTTCGTGCCGGATGGGCGAAGACGAGATGGCCGTGGTGGATTCCGAACTGCGCGTGCGTGGCATGGACGGCCTGCGCGTGATCGACTCGTCCGTGTTTCCGACCGAGCCGAACGGCAATCTGAACGCGCCCACGATCATGCTGGCGGAACGCGCCGCCGACCTGGTCAAGGGCATCCCGACGCTCGAACCTTCGCACGCGGAAGTGGGACTCGCGCAAGGCTGGGAAACGCGGCAACGCACGCATCAGCCCAAACGCAAGTTGCATCACGTGTGAGTATCGGGCGGCGGCCTGTTCGTTTCATCATGAATGCGGGGCTTCGGCCTCGATGCTTGCAGGCTCGGGCATCGAGGCCGAGTGAATCGCGTTGCGATCCTCAGACGGGGGCGGGATTGACCGTTAGTTGCGGGTCGTCCTGTTTGCGCATCGGTTGCATAATCTATGGGAGTGCGCATCAAGCCAGACATCCCTTCATCGGAATCGCCACGTCGCGTCATGGTTCGATCTACGTCTTCCCCCAAACCCGTGCCCATCAAACGCAGTGGCCTCCTGCGCGGCCTGTTCGCGCTGCGTCACTCGCGCAACGGCATCGTCGCCACCTGGCGCGAGGAAAGCGCGTTTCGCCAGGAGGTCTGTGTCGCGGCCGTGCTGCTGCCGATCGTGCCCTTCGTGCCGGTGAGCGCCGCCGAGCACGTGCTGCTCGCGGCTTCGGTGTTGCTCGTGCTGCTCGTCGAACTGATCAATTCGAGCATCGAAGCGGCCATCGACCGCATTTCGCTCGAACGTCACGAACTCTCCGGGCGCGCGAAAGACTGCGGCAGCGCGGCGGTTACGGTGTCCATCGTCATCGGGGCGTTGGCGTGGAGCGTGATCTGCGGGCCGCTCGCGTGGCGCTGGCTGAGCGCGCATTTCTGAGGTTGCCGGGGCGAATGAGCGATGACAGGCACAAGCGTATCCAACGAGCGAATCGATGACTGGCTCGCCGCGCGGCGCGATCCCGAGACGGGTATCGAAGCGCTGCGCGCGCATTTCCGCGGTCAGGCCTATGATCCGCACGACCATGACGACATGCTGATCGGCTACACCGAGCAGGGCGTGCAACGCTTTCAGTGCCATCGGTCCCTGCACACGAGCGTTCCGGGCCGCGCGATCCTGATCGAGCCCGGCGCGCTGCATGACGGGCATGCGCCGGAAGCGAGCGGCTTCACCTACGCCATGCTGTATCTGCCGCAAGGCTGGGTCGAGCACGCGGCGCGCCAGTTGAATCTGCCCGGACTGCGCGGCGTCGAGGCCGCCTTTCGCCAAACGCTGGTGGATGATCGCCTTCTCGTCGACGCGATCCGGGCGGCGTTCTTCGCCACGTTCCATGACGAAGGCAGGCTGGCCCGCGACCAGGCGCTCGACCATCTGCTGACGCAACTTGGCGGCCAGTTGCGCGACGCGCCGGCGATGACCACCCTCGCAGCGCCGCTTGCCGCCCTTCGCGCGCGCGATCTCCTGCACGAACAGATGGATGGCAACATCGGACTCGATGAACTGGCCACGGTTACCGGAATCGACCGGTTTCAGTTGACGCGCCTTTTCAAGCGCACGTTCGGCACGTCGCCGCACGCGTACCTCGTGCGCTTGCGCCTGCGCGCCGCCCGTCGATTGCTGGCGAGCGGTCATCGGCCCGCGCAGGTTGCCGCGATGGTCGGATTCTCCGATCAGAGTCACCTTGGCCGCTGGTTCAACCGCGCCTATCGGATGACGCCCGCGGCCTATCGGCAGATGTGCACAAACGTTCCAGACTGATCGCTGCGGATCGCGGACCATGAGCGTTCCAAGGAGGAACATTCATGTTCAATACCAAAGTGGCGCTGATCGTGCGCGATGATCTGGCTGTCTGGCAAAAGCTCAACGTGGTCGCATTTCTCGCGACCGGCGTGGCGGCCGCGATTCCCGAAGCGTTGGGCGAACCCTACGAGGACGCGGCCGGACGTCGGTATGGCCGCATGCTGGGCCAACCGATGCTCGTGTTCGCCGCCGATCTGCCCGGCCTGCAGGGCGCGCATCGGCAGGCGCTCGCGAGCGAACTCGAGATCGTGCCGTACGTGCACGCGATGTTTTCCACCGGACACGATGCGGCCAATCGCGAGGTATTCCGTGCGCAGGACGCAGCAAGTCTCGATTTCGTGGGCCTCGCGCTGCATGGATCGAGGAAAGCCGTGGACAAGGCGGTGAAGGGGCTGCCGCTGCACGTGTGACGCGCTATTGCGGCGTGGGCGCGTCCTGACGAATCAGCTCGCGGCGTTTCAGTTCAGCCCAGAATTCCAACGGTATGTCGGTCCGGAAGGTTTGAAGGTTGTCTTCGAGCTGCGCAACCGTGCGTACGCCAGGAATGTTCGTCGGGATCGCGGGATGTCCGAGGACGAATTGCAGAGCGGCAGCCTTGAGCGGAACCGCGTATTCCCGGCAGACCTGCTCCATCTCGCGAACGCGCGCCAGAATGGCCTCGGGCGCGCTCGCGTAGTTGTATTTCGCGCCGGGCACCGCGCCTGTCGCGAGAATGCCGCTGTTGTAGCCGCCCCCGAGGATGACCGACACCTGTTGCGCTTCGCACAGCGGCAGAAAGCCGTCGAGCGCATCCTGTTCGAGCAGTGTGTAGCGGCCGGCCAGGAGCAGGCAATCGAAATCCTGCCGGCGGATGGCTTCGTGCGCGACCTGCCATTCGTTGACGCCGACCCCGACCGCCTTCACGACACCTTCATCGCGGAGCTTCAGCAGCGCTTTCGACGCGCCGGCCATTGCTGCCTCGAACATCTCGGGCTGACGCTCGCCGTGGGTAAAGACATCGATATCGTGAATCAGCGCGATATCGATGTGCTCCAGCGCGAGACGCTGCAGGCTGTCCTCGATCGAGCGCATGGCGCCGTCGTAGCTGTAGTCGAAAACGGTTTCGAACGGCAAACCATCGACCCACGGCGCGAAGTCGATTTCGGCGCGCCTGCGCGGCTCGAGGAGTCGTCCGACCTTCGTCGACAGCACGTACTGATCGCGCGGATACCATCGCAGCCCGTGCCCACAGCGCGCTTCGCTCAAACCATGACCGTACATCGGAGCGGTGTCGAAGTAGCGCACGCCGGCATCCCAGGCTGCCTTGATCAGGGCGGCGGAATCCGCTTCGCTGATCGGCCTGAAGATGTTGCCGATCGGCGCGGCGCCGAAACCCATCAACGTTGTCTCGAGCCCGGAACGGGGCCATTTTTCCTTGGCGATCGGGTCCATGTCTTATTTGACCTTTGCGGCAGCGGCGAGCTTGCGCACGCCTTCTTTCGCGTCTTCGTTCGAGTTCATGAAATTCGTCACGACGTCGGTGATGGCGCCGGCGGTGACGGGAGACTGAAGTTCGCCAAACGCCAGCGAGGGGAGAAAGCCGCCCGATTTGATCGTCGCCTGCTCGTCCGCGCGTGACTTTTTCGCGCAACTGTCGAACTTGTCCATCGGCACGTCCAGTCTGACGGGAATCGAACCCTTGTTGAGACTGAACTGCTCCTGAAACGCGGGGGACATGATCGTTTTGGCCATCGCGAGTTGTCCGGGCGTCGCGTCCTTCTTGCCGTTCTGCTGGAAGAACACGAATGCATCCGCGGTGTACGTGTAGGCATTCGACGTGCCGGGCGCGGGTGCGCAAACGAAGTCGACGTCCGCCTTCTTGTTCGCGTTCGCGAACTCCCCCTTGGCCCAGTCGCCCATGAACTGCATGCCGCCCGAACCGGAGATCACCATCGCGGTGGCGAGATTCCAGTCGCGGCCGTGATAGGCCTTGTCGAAGTAAGTCCGGATCTTCTGGACGGTCTCGAAGACCTGCACCATCTGCGGCGACGTCAGCGTTTTCTGATCGAGATCGATGAGCGCCTTACGGTAGAAGTCCGTGCCCTGCGACAACACGACCGTCTCCCAGATGGTCATGTCCTGCCACGGCTGACCGCCGTGCGCGACAGCCGTGATGCCCGCCGCGCGAAACTTGTCGGCGAGCGCGAAGAACTCCGGCCACGTCGTCGGCGGCGTGCCGCCCACTTTGTCGAGATCCGCCTTGTTGATCCACAGCCAGTTGATCCGGTGCACGGAAAAAGGCGCTGCCACATAATGACCGCCCGACTTCATCGCGCTGTCGATCTGCGCGGGCGTGTGGCTCTTCCAGTCCGTCGCGGCCTGATCGATCGTGACCACCACGCCCTGATCGGCCCAGTCCTGAATCAACGGCCCCTTGATCTGCGCGGCCGATGGCGCATTGCCCGAGATCACCTGCGTCTTGAGCGCGGTCATCGCGGCCGTGCCCGAACCACCGGCGACCGCGAAGTCCTTCCACTCATAGCCTTGTTTGCTCATGTCGTCCTTGAGCACGCGGATGGCCTTCGATTCGCCGCCCGAGGTCCACCAGTGCAGAACCGAGAGCTGTTCGGCGGCCAGCACCGCATGCGTGCCGGCGATGAACAGCGCGACGGCCGCCGCGGCCGACGTCAGTGATGTCTTCATTGCAGTCTCCGATGTTTTCTTATGGATGAAGCAGTGCGTGCGACTACACGTCGAGCCCGAGTTGCGCACGGCCCAGCGGCGTCAGATCGTCGACGGTCGCGCGGCCGGCAAAATCGGTTTCGAAATGATCGGCCGGGAAATCAGGCGGGCTTTCGCCCTTCAGAAAGCTCGGCAACTGACGCTTCAGATAGGCGTCGTTCTTGGCGCAGGCGGGCGCCGAGGCGATGTACATCACATTGCTGAACCCCGCGCCCTTGTGCTCGTCCTCGACCGCATGGATGACGTCGCTGTGCCAGAACACCGTATCGCCCGCTTCCATCTTTGGAATCGACGACAACGCTTCGAACAGCGGCGCATGAAATTCCTGCTTGATCGAGAGCGCGCGTCCGGGCATGGCGCCGCACAGGTCGTCGTCGGCGACATCGTCCTGAAGGGCGCGCAGGAGGATGTACACCATCGAATTGGCGATGGGCACGAGTTGCAGCGTGCCGTCGCCCGGGCCTTGCGGCGTCAGCGCGGTCCAGCCCTGGAACGTGCGGAACATCGAACACACGGCCGGCGACGCGATCTCTTCCACATCGGGGCGAAAGGCGGCGTCGAACGCGTCGTAACTGCGCCAGTTGCCGGAGAAAACGTGGCGATACACCTTGCGGAAATTGCCTTCGATCCAGCGCTCGACCGAGCCGCCGTCGCAATGCGCCGACAGACCGAGCGATGCCGAGCCGGGCGGCCGCCGGCGCAGACGGTCGGCATAGACAGGCACGTGTTCCGGATCGAAGTGGACGCGCCCTTCGCTCTCGTTGCGCCAGAGCTTGTTGAGAAAGACGCGCGCCGCCGTCAGCGTCTCCGACTGACGCGCCAGCACTTGCGGCTTCGACCAGTACACGCCGTAGATCTGCGGTTTGCTCGAAGCCAGTTGTCCGAAGTATTTGTCTTCCGCGCGGTTTTCGAGGCGCTTGTCGAGATGGTTTCGCTCGACGTAGTGCGCGATATCGTCGTCCCACGCTTGCACCTGCGCGCGAGGGAAGACTTTGCGAATCACGCACGCACCGCGCGATCTGACGAGCGCGATCTGCTCGTCGGTTACACGTCGTTCAGCGATGTCGGCGAACTGGATCTCGGGAATGACGTCTTCCCCTCGATCGCGCTGCGCGGCGATGCGTTTCGCTTCAGCGACGATCGCCTGTTCGACTTCGGCGAATACCTCCCGGTAGTTCGGCAGCGCTGCCCGCAGCTCTTTTTTCGCCTGCCGGATCGCGCCGGGCAAGTCATCGATTTTCAGCGCCATGATCGTCTCCATGTCAATTTCTGTGCGCACAGCATATGACGCGGAGCTATGCGCTGGTGATACTATTCAGGCAATTCATTTGCGTTTTCGGCCATGAAACCAGCCTACGAACATGTCGAGTTCGGCGAGGACTGTTCGGTGCGGGTTTACCATCGGCGGCTTGCGCGCATTCCGTTCGAATGGCACCACCATCCGGAATACGAACTGACGCTGACGATGAACAGTCACGGCAAGCGCTACATCGGCGACTCGGTCAGCGACTATGAAGCCGAGGACCTGGTTCTCGTGCCGCCGGATTTGCCGCATACCTGGTCATCGAACCGCTCGATCGAGCCGTCCTTGCCGCAAGTCGCCATCGTCATCTGGTTCGACGGCGCGTGGGCGAGACGCATGGCGGATTGCTGCCGCGAATACGAGCCGCTTCGCAAGCTCTTGCGCCGCGCCGCGTGCGGGCTGGCGTTCGAGCCGCCTGCCGGGGAACGGATGCGCGGCCGTCTGGATCAGTTGCTCTCGAACGTGCCACGCGAGCGCCTGAGCGCGGCGCTCGATATTCTGTGCATGCTCGCCGACGCGCACGGCCATCCGCTCGCTTCGCCGAGCGCCTTCAATCAGACGAACACCGGCCCCTCCGGTCACGAGCCCGAGCGGATCAACCGCGTCCTCGCCATGATCGATGCGCGCTTCGCCGAACCGCTGCGGCTCTCGGAACTCTGTGCGGCGGCCAGCCTGTCGGAGCGCACGCTCACGCGGTACTTCGTGCAGCATATCGGCGAGAGCGTCGGCCGATATATCGCGCGCGTTCGCATCGGGCACGCGTGCCGGATGCTGGGCGATACGTCGCTGCCCGTCTCGGTCATCGCGGCCCGCTCGGGTTTCGCGAACGTCGCCAATTTCAATCGGCAATTCAAGGCGGCGAAGCAGGCGACGCCGGCCGAGTATCGACGCCAGTTCATCGCTGCGGGTTCGGCGGACGAGGACACCGCAAGCAGCCTGACCGAACGGCCTCCTTCGCTTCGGCAGAAGCGCAACGCATCCTGAGCGCTGATCCTCCCTTGCCTCCCATCCATACCCATGCAATACTGAACCAAATGGCTCAGTATTCTCGACAAACTCGATTCGATGCTTCGTTCGCCGCGCTGTCGGACCCCACCCGACGCGGCGTGCTGGAGCAGTTGATGCGCGCCGACGCGTCCGTCACGGATCTCGCCGCGCGGTTCCACATGACCTTGACCGGCATGCGGAAGCACATCGGCATACTGGAGCAGGCGGAACTCGTCACCACGGAAAAGGTGGGACGCGTGCGGACCTGCAGGCTGGGCTCGCGCCGTCTCGAAGAAGAGCTGGCCTGGATCGAAAACTATCGGCAGATGTGGGCCGCGCGCTTCGACGCGCTGGATACGGTCATCGAGGAACTCAAACGCAAGGAGAAACGTGATGGTCGCAAGCAGAGAGAATGAGCCGGCGCGCACGGGCAACCGGACGACGTCGGAACGCACGTCCGAGCGCGAGATGGTCATCACGCGAATCTTCGACGCCCCGCCGCGGCTCGTGTTCGAAGCGTGGACCACGCCCGAACTGTTCAGGCAGTGGTGGGTGCCGAAGTCGAGCGGCGCGACCCTGCTTTCCTGCGAACAGGATGTCCGCGTCGGCGGCGGATATCGCCTGGAGTTCGCTCATCCCAAGGCCGCCGCGCCCCTGGCGTTCTTCGGCAAGTATCTCGAAGTCGAGCCGAATGCGCGCCTCGTCTGGACTAACGAGGAAAGCGAAGACGGCGCGGTGACCACGGTGACCTTCGAGGAGAAGGATGGCAAGACGCTGCTGGTGATGCGCGAGCTTTATCCGTCCAGGGAAGCGCTCGACGTCGCCATCGAAGGCATGGACGAAGCGATGCCCGAAACGTTCGAGCAGCTGGACGAATTCCTCATTGTCCGCGGCGCTGGCGCGCAACGGAGCTGATCTCGTCGTTTTCCGTTCAATCGCCGCGGCCAGCGAAGGGCCGCGCAGCGCTGTTTGCGGCGCTCAGCGAATCCGGCGCGAACGTCGGTGTAACCGCCGTCGACGGGTCGGGGCCCGCCGCGCCGACGAGACATCCAGCCGATACGAGGAAGATCACGGCTGACACCAGAATTCCCATGGCATTTTCCTCGCAGCCACCAGGCCTTGCGCGACACTACTAGCCTATCTGTGCGCCCCGCTGCTCGATTGACGCATGTCAAATCGGCCTATTTCTCGGCACTGGACGACGGGCATCGCATGTCTGCCGCTTTGCCGCCATCGACATTCTTCAGCGAAACAAGCAGCCTGCTTCCGGTAGTCGCCGTGATGATATGCCCGTAACTGACGGTCGGGATGAACTTGATATCGGGCGCGACGGCGACGGGCGGGTTTTGCGCGCCGTCGACGGTCAGATCGAGTTCCACGGTGATCGAATCGATGGCGACGCCGTAGTCCCGCTTGTGCTCGGCCTGCGCCTTCTTGAAGTTGCACAGCCCGTCCAGGACATTCTGGAGCGCCGTGGGTATATCCACTGGCTTGCCTGGCGGGATAGGCGGCGTGTTGCACGCCGCGAGGAGGAAAGCTGACGCAAGAACAGGCAGCGAGACGTGGACGCGCATCGGAATCTCCGGTTCCTGGAGTGGGCTCAGTATAGGGCAACAACACCTTCGGGATCGTTCAGGCTATTCCCTGAGCACGCGCAACTCAGGCTGAGCCGGCGCGCCGCGCTCCTGCGCAGGCGAGTGAATCTGCATCTGCGGCAGCATCATCTCGATGCCGGCATCGTCCATCCTGAGCTTCAGCCTCGCGTTGAAGGCGCGCGCCACGCTCCATTGCTGCAGCGGCCTGGTCTTGATCTGCCCTTTCACCACGACGCAGTTCGCTTCGAAGCGATCGAGGCCCCACACTTCGACCGGCGCCAGTATCTCGCTGCGAAAGCGAAAGTCGGCGCTCAGATCGTCGGCGACTTCCGTGATCATGCGCGTGATGTCGTCCAGTTTCGCGGAGAACGGAACGCGCACTTCGAACACCGCGTTGGAAAAATCGCGCGACAGATTCTTCACGATCTTGATCTGCGAGAACGGAATGGTGTGAACCGCACCCTGCGCATCGCGCAGCCGGACGGTGCGGATCGTGAGGTCCATCACGGTGCCGGCATGTCCGCCGTCGAGATCGATCCAGTCGCCGACCGAAATCGTGTCCTCGACGATGATGAACAGGCCCGTGATCAGATCGGTGACGAGCGACTTCGCGCCGAACCCGACCGCGAGACCGATCACGCCCGCGCCGGCGAGCAGCGGCGTCAGATTGATGCCGAGACTCGCGGCGGCGACGAACACCGCGAGGCTCGCGACCGTCACGAAGATCGCGTTGCGCACGATCGGCAGCATCGTGCGCGCGCGCGTGCCCGGACTGAGCGCCTTGTTGCGCGAGTTGTTCGGGCCGAGCGCTTCGAGAATGACGGTGTCGATGAGAATCCATAGAAACCACGCGCCGAATACCGTCGCGACGACCGCGATCAGCGCGTGCCTGAAGCCGGGCGTCATCGCGCTGTGCTTGATGACGCGCGCAATCGGTCCGCTCCAGAGTTCCAGCTCGAAACGCAGGTAGGCGAGCCAGATCAGGAACACGACCAGCGTGCACACGAAACGCAACAGCCGCGTCATGTGCGGCGCGCGGCGTTGCGCACGCGTGTCGCGCCGGCGCGTCAGATGCAGCAGCAACGCGGACACGAAAATCGTGAGCACGAGCAGCACCGCGCTGAGGACTGACGGCCGCAGCACGTCCCTTTCGGTGCCACGCCCGTCGATGATCGCGACGACCGACGCCGCCGCGATCAGCAATACCGGGATATGCCATAGCGACGCGAGGATATCGAGCGTTTCGGTCGCGAACTGGTGATCGCGCCGTCGCACATACGGGCGATTGCGGATCAGATGCGTGACCGGCCGCCGAAATACGAGCGCGAAATAGGCGAAGAGCAACGCCGCAGCGAGATTGGCGAAGGTCGATATGATGCCCGCGAGATTCGGGCCGAGCTGGCGCGTGACATCGACATTGGCGGTCCCGTCGCCGAGCGCGCCGCACGCGCCGACCGCAAAGAGCGGCCAAAGCGTTCGTGCCAGCAGTTGCTGCACGGCGGCGCGACGATGCGCCGTACTGAACATCGAGAACACGATCATGCAGATCGCCGAAAAGATGGCCCCGCCCAGGATCGCATACGCGATGACGAGCCCGAGCGTGCGGCCGAGCGCGTCGGGCATCGCGCGCACGAAGAACAGCACGGCCAGGAATGCGACGATCCAGGGTCCGGTCTGCCGCAGGGCGAAGCTCAGCATCTCGACCGATGTCGGATTCGGCGCGAGCGCGACATTCTTGCCATAGCGCGCGAACACGCGTCGCTGAACGCGGATCAGCACGTACGCGCACAGTCCCCAGAGCGCGAGCGTCGCGCCCATGCCGGTGACGATCCTGCCGAACGATTCGCCATTCGCGCCCGTGACGACGGCGCGCAGCTCGCTTGCAGCGGCGCTCGAACGCGCGCTCCAGAACCGCAACGGCGAAATTCCCTGGCTGAGATTCGTTTCGACCGATGCGATGCCCGATGCAATCGCGCCGAGCAAGTCGCCGTTGACGGCCACGGGCACGGGCGCGGCCGGCGCAGCCTTTTCCGTGGCGTCGCGCAACACCTTCAGTTGCGCGACGAAGGCGCTGCGTTGCGCGTCGTTGTCGAGCGTACCGATCAGGCCGTTCAGCGACCGCACCATCTCGGCCTGACTCGCGGGTGACGGCGGCGAGGCTGCCTGCGATCCCGAGGCTGTCCAGGTCGAGATGATGCCCTGCATCGCCGCGGGAAGGGGCGCGGCCACGGCGCAACGCATGAACATCGCGCATCCGATGAAGATGCCGAGCGCAATCATCCACGCGCGGGCATGGATCAGGACATGGCCCGCTTCGATACGCCGCGTGAATGCGCTCATGGAGACTCCCCCGGGACGTCATCCCGGTCAAAGCGGCACTATCCGCGAGATTGTCAAAGGACTCGAATCGCCGAATGCGCCGGGATTGCGGTTCTTGGAGATTAGCCTATCGCCGTGGGCATGGCGAACCGACGCGCGTCATCTCAGTGAACGTTTAAGTCACCCGCACCTGCTCCCCTCCCGTTGCGGGAGGCGCGCAACCGGCCGGCACCGCTCTAAGATCGGCGCAACGCACTGTGGGATATGGCACGCGCGCATCCGCGAGCTTCACGGCCGCTGCCGCTGCGCTCACACGCATTCATCCGGAGAGACAAATTGACGTACACCGCGCCACTGAAAGACATGCTGTTCGTGATCGAAGAACTCGCCGATGTCGCGAGCATTTCGGCGCTGCCGGGCTTCGAGGACGCCTCGCTCGACATCGCGCAGGCGGTGCTCGACGAAGCCGCGAAGTTCAACAGCGAGATTCTCGCCCCGCTCAACGCCGAAGGCGACAAGAATCCGAGCGAGTGGCATGACGGCGAAGTCACGACGACGCCCGGTTTCAAGGAAGCGTTCCGCCAGTATGGCGAAGGCGGCTGGCAAGGCGTGGTGCATCCGGCCGAATTCGGCGGACAGGGATTGCCGAAGCTGATCGCGACGCCCTGCATCGAGATGCTGAACGCCGCGAACCTGTCGTTCGCGCTCTGCCCGCTTCTCACCGACGGCGCGATCGAAGCGCTGCTCACCGCCGGTTCCGACGAACTGAAACAGCGTTACCTGCCGAAACTCATCTCGGGTGAATGGACCGGCACGATGAACCTGACGGAACCGCAAGCCGGCTCCGATCTCGCTCTGGTCCGCTCGCGCGCGCAAGCTCAGGGCGACGGAACCTACAAGCTGTTCGGCACGAAAATCTTCATCACGTACGGCGAGCACAACATGGCGGAGAACATCGTGCATCTCGTGCTCGCGCGCACGCCGGACGCGCCCGAGGGCGTCAAGGGCATCTCGCTCTTCCTGGTGCCGAAGTTCCTGGTGAACGACGACGGCTCGCCCGGCGCGCGCAACGACGTGCATTGCGTGTCGATCGAGCACAAGCTCGGCATCAAGGCGAGCCCGACGGCCGTGCTGCAATACGGCGATCACGGCGGCGCGCTCGGCTATCTGATCGGCGAGGAAAATCGCGGCGTCGAATACATGTTCATCATGATGAACGCGGCGCGCTTCGCGGTCGGCGTGCAGGGCATCGCGGTGTCCGATCGCGCCTACCAGCAGGCGGCCGCCTATGCGAAGGATCGCGTGCAGAGCCGTCCCGTCGACGGTTCCGCGAAACAGTCCGTCGCCATCATTCAGCACCCGGACGTGCGCCGCATGCTCGCGACGATGCGCGCGCTGACCGAAGGCGCCCGCGCGCTCGCCTATGTCGCAGCCGCGCATTCGGACATCGCGCATCACGCCGCCGACGCGGACACGCGCGCGCGGCATGCCGCCATCTACGAATACCTCGTGCCGATCGTGAAGGGCTGGAGCACGGAGATGTCGATCGACGTCACGAGCCTCGGCGTGCAGGTGCACGGCGGCATGGGCTTCATCGAGGAGACGGGCGCGGCGCAGCACTATCGCGACGCCCGCATCCTGACGATCTACGAAGGCACGACCGCGATCCAGGCCAACGACCTGATCGGCCGCAAGACGATTCGCGACGGTGGCGCGGCCGCCCGCGCGATCCTCGCGCAGATCGACGAGACGCTCGCCGCGCTCGAACAGCACGACGGCGCCGCATTCGGTGCGATGCATCGACGGCTCATGGCCGGACGCGCCGCGCTTGCGAACACCGTCGAGTTCATGCTGCACAACGCGAAGAGCGACACGAAAGCCGTTTTCGCGGGCGGCGTGGCCTATCTGAAGCTCGCCGGCATCGTGCTGTCGGGCTGGCAGATGGCGCGCGCGCTGATCGCGGCGCACACCAAACGCGCCGACGATCCCGCGTTCTACGACGCCAAGATCGCGACCGCGCATTTCTTCGCCGATCATCTGCTGCCGCAGGCGGTCGCGCTGGAAGCGTCGATCGTCAGCGCGAAGGGCGATCAGGGCGTGCTCGCGCTCGACGCAGACCAGTTCTGAGCGAGGGGACCACCTCATGACAATATCGACCAGACAGGCGAATCCATCGGACCGATGGATCGAAGCGTACGGCCCGCGCGAATCGATGGAATACGACGTGGTGATCGTGGGCGGCGGTCCGGCGGGGCTGTCGGCGGCCATCCGCATCAAGCAGCTTGCGCAGCAGGAAGGCGCGGACGTATCGGTCTGCGTGCTCGAAAAGGGCTCGGAGATCGGCGCGCACATTCTCTCGGGCGCGGTCATGGACCCGCGCGCGATCACCGAACTGATCCCCGACTGGAAGGCGCTCGGGGCGCCGCTGAATGTCGAAGTGACGGAAGACCGGTTCCTTTTTCTCTCGGAGAAGGGGGCGGTCAAGACGCCGAACTGGGCGTTGCCCGCGAGCTTCAGGAATCACGGCAACTACGTGATCAGCCTCGGCAACGTGACGCGCTGGCTCGCTCAGCAGGCCGAAGCGCTCGGCGTCGAAATCTTCCCGGGCTTTCCGGCAGCCGAAGTGCTGTATCGCGACGACGGCTCGGTCAAGGGTGTCGCCACCGGCAACATGGGCGTCGGCAAGGATGGCGAGCCGACCGCCGGCTTTCAGCTCGGCATGGAACTGCACGCGAAGTACACGTTGTTCGCGGAAGGCGCGCGCGGTCATCTCGGCCGCCGTTTGAGCGATGAGTTCGGGTTGCGGGCGAACGCGGGTCATCAGGTCTACGGGCTCGGCATCAAGGAACTGTGGGAAGTCGACCCGGCGCAGCACAAGCCGGGCCTCGTCGTTCACACAGCCGGCTGGCCGCTCGACACGGATACCTATGGCGGATCGTTCCTCTATCACCTCGACGGGAATCAGGTGGCGGTCGGCTTTGTCGTCGGACTGGGGTACCGGAATCCGTTCCTGTCGCCTTTCGAGGAATTTCAGCGCTACAAGACACATCCCGCGATCCGGCCGTTTCTGGAAGGAGGCAAGCGCCTGTCGTATGGCGCGCGTGTCATCACGGCGGGCGGTCTCACCGCGCTGCCGAAGCTGACGTTTCCGGGCGGCGCGCTGATCGGCGACAACGCGGGCTTTCTGAACGCGTCGAGGATCAAGGGCAGCCACGGCGCGATCAAGTCCGGCATGCTCGCCGCCGAAGCCGCCTTCGATGCGATCCGTTGCGGCCGTCAGCATGACGAACTGGGCGATTATCCGCAATCGTTCAGGCGTTCGTGGCTGCACGAGGAACTGCACAAGGCGCGCAACTTCAAGCAGTGGATGAGCAAGGGGCTGGTCGTCGGCTCGTTGATGGTGGGCGTCGAACAGAAGCTCTTTGGCGGCAAGGTGCCGTGGACGCTGCGGCATCGTCATGCGGATCACGAAACGCTGCAGCCCGCCGCGAACGCCACGCCTATCGTCTATCCGAAACCCGACGGCAAGCTGACGTTCGACCGGCTCTCCTCGGTGTTCATCTCGAACACGAATCACGAGGAGAACCAGCCGGCGCATCTGACGCTCAAGGATGCGACCGCGCCCGTCGCGATCAATCTCGCGAAGTACGCGGGACCGGAAAGCCGCTATTGTCCGGCGGGCGTTTACGAGTTCGTGAAGGACGATGACGGCGCCGAGCAACTCGTCATCAACGCGCAGAATTGCCTGCACTGCAAGACCTGCGACATCAAGGACCCGGGACAGAATATCGTATGGGTTACGCCCGAAGGCAGCGGCGGGCCGGGTTATCCGAACATGTGAATCGAGAGGGCCGCTTGCGCGGCCTTCGTCACATCGGCACTACGCTTCCAGCAGAAACTCGCGCACCAGCGGTCCCACTTCATCGGTTTGCGTGATGAGAAAAAGATGCCCGTCCTCGATGACGCGCAACGTCGCCTGACGGATGCGGCTGGCAATGATCTTCGCGTTGACGAGAGGAACGATCGGATCGTCGTCGCCATGCATGACGAGTGTCGGCTGGCGCAAGGAACCGAGCCACAGCAGGCTGCTCCATCCGCATGTGGCGAGCAACTGGTACATGTATCCGCGCCCGCCGGGCGCCTGAATATGACGCCCGTGTTCCGCCAGCAACTCGGGATCGCGCCTGTATACGCCGCCATAAATTTCCGCGCCGATCTCCCGCAGATAATCGGGGTCCCGATAGCGGCGCGCCCCGACCAGCCTCGAAAGCACCGAAAGCCGGCCCGGCACCATGATGACGCCCGGTGAAGTCGCGGCCAGCACCAGCCGCCTGCAACGCGACGGATACAGATACGCGAACTGCTGCGCAAGCGCCCCGCCCCATGACACGCCGAGCACATCGACCGGTCCGTCATAGCCGAGCTGCGCGAGCAGCCGGTCGGCCAGCACCGCGAGCGTCGAGAAGCGATACGGCATGAGCGGCGCGGGCGATCCGCCCACGCCGGGAATATCGAACATCACGACTTCCACGTCGCCGAGTGCGTCGACGAACGGCTGGATCAGTTCGAGATTCGCGCCGATGCCATTGAAGATGAGGAGCGGCGGCGACGCATCGCCGCCTCGCCAGATGCCGACGCGAAGCAGTTGTGCGCCGAGCGCGACGGTCTGTATATCCACTGTACGCACACTTTTCATCGTTCTTGTCCATGTGAATGTCGACGAAACGCCGGGCAAGCGCGCGGCATTCCCCGGTGCGCCTTCCGACGTTTGAAGTTTTGAGGCGGATTACGCCTCGTGAACATACGTTCCCGGCGCATCCCCGATACGTCGATGACGCTTGCTGCCGAGCGCTTTGGGCGCGGCGCGCAGTTTGCCCGAGCGTTCGGCGAGCCATGTGCGCCAGTCGTTCCACCACGAATCCGCTTCGGACGTCGCCCCGGCGAGCCATGCATCGGCGTCTTCGGGCAGCGCTGCGTTGTGGAGGAACTTCGCCTTGGGATTGCCTGGCGGATTGATCAGGCTCTGGATATGACCGCTCGAACTCAGCACGTAGCGTGTCTTGCCGCCGAATGCGCGCGCCGTGTTGTAGACGCCTTTCCACGGCGTGATGTGATCGGTCGCGCCCGCCATGACGTACGTATCGCACGTGACCTCTGACAAGTCGACCGGCGTGCCGAGCACAGTCAACGCCTTCGGCGTGCTGAGCAGGTTGCGCGAGAAGATGTCGAGCAACTGGCCGTGGAATTTCGCGGGCAGGCGCGTGGTGTCGTTGTTCCAGTAGAGAATGTCGAAGGCCGGCGGCGCTTCGCCCAGCAGATAGTTGTTGACCCAGAAGTTCCACACCAGATCGTTGGGTCGCATCCAGGCGAACATGCGGCCCATTTCGTCGCCTGCCAGCACGCCCTTGGACATGCTGTTGCGTTTGGCGATCTCGATGGCCTCGGGCGTGGTGAAGAGCCCGAGCTGCGATTCCGATGCATTGTCGAGCACCGCCACCATCAGCGTGGCCGCGTTGACGGTCTGCTCACCACGGCTTGCCAGATGGCCGAGCAGCGCCGAGATCGTCATCGCGCCGGAACACGCGCCGTGCAGGTTCACGGCCTCATGGCCAGTGATATCGCGCACCGCGTCGATCGCCTCGATCAGCGCGGCGACATAGGTGTCCATGTCCCAGTCGCGATGTTCCACGGTGGGATTGCGCCAGCTCACGGCGAACACCTGAAACTCGCTCTTGACGAGATATTCGACGATGCTCTTGTTCGCGGCCAGATCGAAGATGTAGTACTTGTTGACCTGCGGCGGCACGATCAAGTGCGGGCACGCATGGACGTTCGGCGTAGCCGGCGCGTACTGAATCAGTTCGAGCACTTCGTTGCGAAACACCACCGCGCCGGGCGTTGCGGCGAGATTGCCGCCGACCTCGAACGCGCCCTTGTCGACCTGCGACGGCATGCCCTTGTTGCAGAGCGTATCCGTGAGCATGTTTCGCAGACCGGCGACGACGCTCGCGCCGCCCGATTCGACGAGCTTTCTGAGCGCCGCGGGATTGCCCGCCAGCGTGTTGGTCGGCGCGAGCGCGTCCGTCACGAGCGACATGACGAACTGAGCGCGCTCCTTGCTCTTGCCGTCGAGGGCCGAGTGTTCGACGAAGCCAGCAAGCGCATTGGACCACGCCCGATAGCCATGCAGCGTCGCGCGATACAGCGGCTGATCGCGCCATGCGGGATCGGCGAAGCGCTTGTCGCTCTGCTGCGGCAAGGCCGAGGTCAGATCACGCGCGAGCGCCGCCGTCTGCGTCAGCAGCAGCGCAGGATGCAGCACCGCCTGCGCGCCGATCTGCTGCGCGGCGGCGAGCATATCGACGGCGCGCAGCCCGACGAACGGATTGGGCCCGGACATGCCATCGGTCGCGCCGGCCGTGATGTCGTCGTGTTCGCTGCTCTTGTTTACTGCCATCTCCATCTCCATACTTTCATCACGCGATGATCATCACGAGTGTCTGCGCGATCAGCGCGGGCTTGTCCTCGCCTTCTATCTGCAATTCGTTGTCCGTCCTGACGAGCATGCGGCCGTCACTCTTCCTTTCGACCGAGGTCAAAACCACGCGACTTCTCACGCGGGAACCGGATCTGACCGGCGTCATGAAGCGCACCTTGTCGAGCCCGTAGTTCAGTGCGGCCGACGCATCGGGCGGGATCAGACCCACGTCGATTGCGAGCGTCGCCAGCAGCGAAAGCGTCAGATAGCCGTGTGCGATGGTGCCGCCGAACGGGCTCTCGCGTTTCGCGCGCTCCTCGTTCAGGTGGATCCACTGCGTGTCGCCCGTGCATTGCGCGAAGGCGTCGATGCGCGCCTGATCGACGACGACCCATTCCGACACACCCAGCTCCGTGCCGACGAATTCGTCGATGGTCGCGATGCCGTATCCTGCGATGCTCATGATGTTGCTTTTCCTTCCGGCGTAACCGCGAACTGTTCGCGCAGCCGCTTCTTGTTCAATTTGCCGACGCTGGTCTTGTCGAGTTGCTCGACGATCTTCACGATCTGCGGCACCGCGTACTTCGAAATCCGTCCTGTCTCGCTGAACGCGAGCACGTGATTCCTGATGTCGTCCGCCGATGCAGGCGCTGCCGATTGCGGCTTCAGCACCACCAGCGCCACGGGCCGTTCGCCCCACTTCTCGTCCTTGATGCCGATCACCGCCACCTCGGAAACGGCCGGGTGCAGCGAGATCAGACTCTCGATTTCCAGCGACGAAACCCACTCGCCGCCCGACTTGATCACGTCCTTGATGCGGTCGGTGATCTGCAGATATCCGTTCGGATCGATGTTCGCGACGTCCTGCGTGTGCAGATAGCCGCCCTCCCAAAGCTGCGTCGATGCGTCGGCATCCTTGAGATAGCCTTGCGTGAGCCACGGCGTACGCACGACGACTTCTCCGCTCGCACGGCCGTCATGCGCCACGTCGTCTCCCTCTTCATCCACGATGCGCAGGTCGACGAGCGGAAGCGGCAGGCCCGTCTTGCAACGCAGCTCGACCTGCTCGTCGAGGTCGAGCGTCTCGCTGCCCGGCTTGAGTTGCGCGAGCGTCAGGAGCGGACACGTCTCCGACATGCCGTAGCCCGCGAAGATATCGATGCCGCGCTCGAGCGCCGCGCGCGCGAGTCCGTGCGGCAGTGCGCCTCCTCCGATGACCACTTTCCATCCGCTCAGATCGATGCTCTTCGCATCGCCGCAGCCGAGCAGCATGTGCATGATGGTGCCGACGCAATGCGAGAACGTGACGCCTTCATCCCGCACGAGCGCAAGAAGACGCTCCGGCAGGTAGCGGCCGGGGTAGACCTGTTTCACGCCCAGCACGGTGGCGATGTAGGGCATGCCCCACGCGTGCACATGGAACATCGGCGTGATGGGCATGTACACGTCGCCGCGATGAAAGCGCTGCCCGGACACCGGGCTTGCGAGCGCCGCCATCCCCGTGATGGTGTGCAGCACGAGCTGACGGTGCGAGAAATAGACGCCCTTCGGCAGACCAGTCGTGCCGGTCGTGTAGAAGGTCGTGGCGCGCGTGTTCTCGTCGAAATCCGGGAAGTCGTAGGCAGGCTCGCTGGCGGCCAGCATGAGCTCGTATTCGTCCGCGAACGGAATCGTGTGCGCGACCGCTTCGCTGCCGGCGTCGTCGATCCAGATGAAGGTGCGCACCGTTTCGAGCTGGTCCCTGATCGATTCGATCACCGGCAGAAAGTCGGTATGGAGCAGCAGGATCTGCGCGCCGGCATGGTTGATCGTATAGGCGATCTCCGCAGGCGAAAGCCGCACGTTGACCGTCTGCAACACGGCGCCCATCATCGGAATGGCGAAGTAGCACTCGAGGTAACGATGGCTATCCCAGTCCATCACGGCCACTGTCGTGCCCATGCGCGCGCCGTGACGCGAAAGGCCATTGGCGAGGCGCGCGATGCGCTCCTGCATGGCGCGGTAGGTCAGGCGCGTGTCGCCGCGATACACGATCTCCTGATCGGCCGCATGCGCGAGCGGCGTATGCAGCAGATGCTTGATCAGCAACGGATACGCGTATGCCGCAGGAGAAGATTCGAACATGTCGTGGTTCATTTGATTACTGCCCGAAATTGCGCTGGACGGTCAATTTGTTGGTCACCGACGTGACGCCGGGAACGCCTTTCGCCAGCGCGCCTGCCTTGTCTATGTGGGCGGTGTCGGTTACGGTGCCGGTCAGCGTCACGGCGCCATTCGTCGCGCGCACGCCGATGTTTCCGGCATCGATACTCTTGTCTTTGGCGAACGCGGCGTACACGCCGTTGCGCAGCGCGCGGTTCTCCTTCTTCGTCGCGACAGGCGCGCTCGCGGCCGACGCCATCGCGGGCTCGCTCGCTGCCGCCATCGTTTCGCCGGCCTGAAGGCTCGCGCCGATCGACGCCAGTACGATCAATGCTGCACTGATTCTCTTCATGGGTTGGTCCGTTCTTAGAAGTTATGGCGGATGCCGATCATCGCGGCCGTGGTCGACTCTCCCGGCGCAACGGGTTGTCCATAAACGATCGTCTGGTTCATGGTGCCGTGATTGTCGACATAACCGACTTGCGCATAGGCGAGCGTGCGCTTGGACAGGCTGTATTCCGTGCCCACCGCGAATTCGCTCGAATGATTCGTCGAGTTGTTCTTGTCCTTCAGGTAATAGAAGCCGGACGTCACCTTCAGAACCGGATTGAACCTGTACCCGAGCCCGACCGAATAGAGGTCGTAGTCCGCGCGACCCGCGTTGGCCGGATTCTTGCCATGGCTGTACGAGCCCGATACCGAGAAATCGCGGAACGTGTACATCGCGCCGAAGTACGTGAAGCGATTGTTGTTGAGTCCCGTCGGCGCGACGCCGGGCAAGGGGCTCGCGTCGTGTCCGTTGTAGTAGACCGCCGCCAGGTTCAGGCCGTAGTTCGAATACTTCAGCACGGCGGATTCCCGCGTGCCGCCCTGGAATTCGCCGGGAACACCGCCCGGCGCGTATTCCAGCGCGAGCGACGCGCCGTAGAATTTCGGCGACTCATAGACGAGCGCGTTGCTGTCGTACAGTGCGCCGATCGCGCCGTTCGTGCTGGTGCCGGTCCAGCCGGCCGCCTGGTTCATGCCGAGCCACGCGGTGAGAATGCTGCCGAAGTACTGCGCGCCGCGCACGTCGGTGTCGAACATCGCGTACACCATCGGCACGATCTGCCGGCCCGCGTTGAAGGTGCCGAACGGCCCGGACAGGCCGACCGTCGCGAACTGATTGAACTGCGCGGACACGCCCGGCGTGTCGGAGAGGCCGAACTTGCCGGTGCCCGTATCGAACGAGCCCTGCAATCTGAAGTTGACGCGGTATCCGCCGCCCAGTTCTTCGCTGCCCTTGAGGCCCCAGAAACTGGCGTAGATGCCGCCGTCCTTCAATCGATACACCTTGCCGAGATTGGGCGCGTTCGGTGCGAAGGACGCCGCGGACGTGCTCTGATAGAGCAGGCCGGAGTCGACCACGCCGTAGAGCGTCACCGAGCCTTGCGCGGCGGCGGCGCCTGAGAACGTCATCAATGCGGCAAGGCAAGAGCGTCTGAGTTTCATGAGGTCTCCATATTTTTTATCGGCTTGAGCGTTTGCATCGGGCAAACATAGCCAGGGCCGGTCAGTCGGGCAATCGCCGGATTGGTCGCTTCACGGGTTCGCGGCGCGAGTTCGCGACGGCGCGTGAAGTCATGGAGCAAGAATACGGAAGGGGGGCGATTCGAGCCCCTCTCGCGACGGGAGGGGGCGACAAGCGCGAACATCAGCCGCACGCGGGCGGCCGATTGCGCTGCGGTCTTACTGGGTGCCTTCGAGCAGGCCGAGCACGACGGCGCGGCGCACCGCGTGCTTGCGCGAACTCGCGTCGAGCTTGCCGAAGAGATTCTTCAGATGCCACTTGACGGTGCCCTCCCCGATCATCCCCGCGCGCGCGATTTCCTTGTTCGTCAGGTTGCGCGCAAGCAGTTCGAGAATCTCCCGCTCCTTGGGTGTCAGGACGACGCACGGCACCGCGCGGGGCCCACCCGTCTCGCGCGGGTGCGGCCGCACGTTCGGCAGGGCCGCCGGCGTTCTGCCGGTGTTTTCAGCGTCCGCTGCATCGCGCGTGCGCCGCGCCCAGTCGGCGAGCGAGGGATGCGCGTCGATCAGCGTACGCACCAGTCTGAAGGTCTGCGCGAGATTCATCGCTTCGAGCAGCAGCGCGGTGGCATCCACGCCCGTCTGCTGCTTCGCGAATGCGCGCAAAGCCAGGATTTCGATGCGGTAACGGCCCATCTTCAGCGCGTCGGCCTGCGTGCCCGCAGCATCCAGCACGTCGAGCGCCTGCGGCCAGTTGCGCGCGGCGATGGCCGCGTCGGCATGCGCGAGCCGTTGCATCAGCACGACCGACTCGCGCCACAGCGCGCCGCGCCCCGCCTCGCGCATCAGAATCTCGTCGATGCGGCGTACCAGCGCCTGGCAGGTCTCGTTGCGGTAGCGGCCGGCGTGCATGCGGACCTGCTCGGCGAGACTCGCGACGCACAGGCGCGGCTGACAGCGGCTCACGCCCAGCGCGTGCAGCGCTTCGAGCATGTCGAGCGCGCGATGTTCGCCGCCGCGCGCCGCTGCGATGCGCGCCGCCGTGCGATACGCGAGCATGACGGTCTCGGGCGGCGCGGCCCGTTCGAGCACGTCCAGGCGGTTCGACAGCAGCGCCGCGGCTTCATCCAGCCGATCGTCTTCGTAGGCGATCGCCGCGCACGCCACCGCGAACATGCAGCTCAGCGGATGGCGGCGGCTCAGGTCCGCCTCGGCGCTCGCGAGGGCGGGCTTCAGCACCTCTTCGGCAAGCGACATCTGGCCTTCCCACAAATAGCTGGCCCCGGTGATGTGCTCGCCCCAGCGCACCAGATAATCGAGCGTGCCGGAGCCGTCGCCGGAACGCACGCGCTGCTGCGCGCGGCGCGCCTGCGCAGGCTCGCCGAGCAGCATCGCGCGGGCGGCGAGACGGTTCGCATGCACCTGCGCGAGCCACGATCCGCCATCGGGCGGCGCTTCGGCCCACGGCTCGAAGAGCGCCACGAAGCGGTCGGGTTCATCGGCGAAATACGCGGCTGCGCTCAGGATCAGCGCGCACTCGTAGCGCAGCGTCGTATCGACGGCCGGGCCCGCGAGAATGCGCTCGATCTGGCGCTGCGCCTCCGCGTGGCGTTGCCCGACCGCGAGCGCCCATGCGGCGGCGAGGCGCAGCCGGGGGCGCTGTTCGAGTTCCGGCTCGGGAATCAGATCGAGCCAGTCGAGTACGAGGCTGAGATGCCCGTGACGCACCGCATCGAGCAGGCTGCGCTCCGCCAGTTCGAAGGCAGTCCGGTGCTCGCCTGCCGCATGTGCGTGCCGCGCGGCCTCCTCGATCATGTCGCGGGCGACGAACCATCGCATGGCGCGCGCGTGCAGTTCCTCGCGCTCGGCGGCGGGCAGGTCTGCCAGGCGCACGCGCAGGGCATCGCGCACGAGCGTGTGCAGCCGGCACCACGCGCTGTCTTCGACGGCGATGAATACAGGCGTCTCGCGCACCAGCCGCGCGAGCCGTTCGGGCGTCTCCGCGCGGCCCGTCAGCGCCTCGCATAGTTCCGGATGCAGCATGTCCACCGCGCTGACGCGGGTGAGAAAGGCGTCGTCTTCCGGCGAAAGATTGGCGACCAGCGCGCCGACGAGATGCTCGCGCAGGCCGCCGGGGCCCGACGCGATCGTTTCGACCGCCTTGCGCGGGTCCGCCGCGTGCGCCATCGCGGCGAGCGCGAGCTGGATGCCGAGCGGCCAGCCGTCGGTCACTTCGAACAGGCGCGCGCACGCGTCGGCGTCCACGCGCTCGCCAAAACGGTTGCCAATCAGCGCGATCGTTTCGTCGAGCCGAAAGCGCAACGCATCCGGCCCGACGAGCGTGCCGTGCCCGTACGCGAGCAGATCGGCCATCGGGGCTTCGAGACCGCCTCGTCCCGCCACCACGACGCGCAGGTTCTGCGGGGCGTTGTGAAGCAGATAGGCGAGCAGTCCGGCGCCGGCGGCGGGCAGACGCTCGGATTCGTCGATGATGAGCACGACCTCCAGCGACAGCAGCGCGATCTCGGCGAGCCAGCCCGTCGCGCCATCCAGATTGCCCACCGCCGCGAGCGCGCCGTCGGGCAGCATCGAGCCGAAGCCGGCGCGCGCGCAGCCTGTGCGAACCGCCTGAACCAGCCCGCGCAGGAGCCGCTCGGGGTCGTCGCGCTCGTCGGCCTGCAGCCAGGCGACGGCGATCCCGCGCGCCAGATATTCGCGCCGCCACTGCGCGAGCAGCGAGGTTTTCCCGTAGCCTGCCGGCGCCTGCACGAGCGTGATCTGCCGGTCGCGGTAATGCGCGGCTTCCGCGCTGAGCCGCAGCCGCGCGAGCAGGTTGAGGGGGGCGCGTGGCGCAATGGTCTTGAGGACCAGTTCGGTCGTCGAGGGTGCCGCGGCGCTTGTGGTGGGGGGCATCGGGAACAGGTTGGACTGAAGGATCGAGCGGCCCGCGCGGGCCGCATCTGGCTTGGATCGCGCCCACAGCATCGTTCGAATGACCGGGGGGCGTCAACCCCTCCCTTCGCGAGAGGGTCGCGCAAAGAGTCCCTGCACTACGATGCAGATGAGTTCAGGCACACACCCAATCCAGCGCACAACGCCATGTATCAGCATCTACTCGTTCCTGTCGAGGACACCGACGCCAGCGTCGAAGCAATCGGCCATGCGACCGAATTCGCGTGGGCCATCGGCGCGCGCATCACTTTCCTGCACGTGTCGTCGGCCGACGCGCACGCCGACGAATGGCTGGCGCGGGCCGAAGCCGGCGCACGCGCTCAGGGCGTGGCCTGCACGACGGTCGTCGCCGGCGGCGATGATTCGTTCGACACGCTGATCGCGCAGGCCCGCCGCCACGGTTGCGATCTCATCTGCACGAGCACGAGCCCGGCGGGAACGATCGCCACGGACGGCGTGTGGCCCGGCGTGCTGTCGTGCGGCACGGACCGGCGGCCCGCGGTGGCGGCGTCGATCGGTGCGCTTCTGAACGCGCATCGCAGGCTCGCCGACACGCTCAACGAATGGCTCGACACGCTGCGCGCCGCGCGCGAACGAGACGCCGTGCCGAGCGCGGCGGCGCTGCAAGAGATCGTCCGCAGCCTGCAGGAGTTGCCTGCGCGCGGCGTCGGGGCGAGAGCCAAAACCGCTCTGTTCCGCTGCCTTCGCAAGCGTACATCGGCGGTCAACGCCGAGCTCGCCGAACTCGAGCGCCTGCATCAACGCGACGAGGAACTGCTTCATGAACTCGCCCGCATGGTCAGTCAGGACGCGCCGATGCCGGACGTTCTCGAACAGGCCGTGAGCGCCTATGCGCGCTTCGCCTGGGACTGGATGGGCCGCGAACAGGGCGTGATTCTGCCGGCGGCGCGGCGTTATCTGAGCTACGCCGACTGGACGGAAATAGACAGCGAATTCAATTCCGCGGCGCTGCTCGGCCGGGCCGCGAAACAACACTGAACACGTCGCGAGCCAGACGGCTCGCGCGCATGAATGGAGAGACACATGGCACATGCAATCCGCTTTCACGAAACCGGCGGTCCCGAAGTATTGCGATGGGAAGAGGTCGCGGTCGGCAAGCCCGGTCCCGGACAGGTTCGTCTGCGTCACGAGGCCGTAGGCCTGAATTTCGCCGATACGTACTTCCGCTCCGGCCTCTATCCCGTTCCCCTGCCCGCCGGCATGGGCGTGGAAGCGGCAGGGGTGGTCGAAGCCGTCGGTGAGGGCGTCGATCAGGTGTGCGTGGGCGACCGCGTGACCTACACTGGCTTCATCAATACGCTCGGCGCGTACAGCACCGAGCGCCTCGCGCCGGCGGCCGCGCTCGTCCGGCTGCCGGCCGGGATCGAATGCGCCACCGCCGCCGCGATGACCATGCGAGGCCTGACCGCGTCCTATCTGATGCGCCGCATTCATGCGTTCAAGGCGGGCGACTCGATCCTGCTGCATGCGGCGGCCGGCGGTGTCGGCCTGATCGTGTCGCAGTGGGCGCGCCTCCTGGGGGTGACGGTGATCGGCACGGTGTCGAGCGAGGCCAAGGCCGAGGTTGCGCGTGCTCACGGCTGCGACCATGTGATCAACTACAGCCACGAAGACGTCGCGAAACGCGTGCGGGAACTGACGGATGGCGCCGGCGTGAATGTCGTGTTCGATAGCGTCGGCAAGGACACGTTCGAAGCGTCGCTCGATTCGCTGCGCCGCCGCGGCCTGATGGTCTGCGTCGGCACCGCGTCCGGTCCGATTCCGCCGTTCAATCCGCAGTTGCTCGCGATGAAAGGCTCGCTCTATCTGACGCGCCCGGCGCTTGCCGACTACATCGCCGATCCGGCCGAGAAGAAGGCGCTGGCGGACGAGCTGTTCGGGCATGTCGCGAGCGGCCGCATCCGCATCGAGATCAACCAGCGTTATGCGCTGCAGGATGCCGCCCAGGCGCATCGCGATCTCGAATCGCGCAAGACCACCGGTTCATCCATTTTCGTCGTGTGAGGAGACACATCATGCGCGTCGAACAACTTACCTGCTCCATCGGAGCCGAACTCAGCGGCGTGAGCCTCGCGGACGCGGTCCACGACGACGGCCTGTTCGCGGAAATCCGCGCCACGCTGCTCAAGCATCGCGTGCTGTTCCTGCGCGATCAGGACATCACGCGCGCCGAACATGTCGCGTTCGCCCGCCGCTTCGGCGAGCTGGAAGATCATCCGGTCGCCGGCAGTGATCCCGAGCATCCGGGCCTGGTGCGTATCTACAAGAATCCCGACCAGCCCAACGACCGTTACGAGAACGCGTGGCACACCGACGCCACCTGGCGCGCCGCGCCGCCTTTCGGCTGCGTGCTGCGTTGCGTCGAATGTCCGCCGGTCGGCGGCGACACCATCTGGGCGAACATGGTGCTCGCTTATGAGAACCTGCCCGAGCACATCAAGACGCAGATCGCCGATCTGCGCGCCCGCCACAGCATCGAGGCCAGCTTCGGGGCCGCCATGCCGATCGAGAAGCGGCTCGCGCTGAAAGCGCAGTTTCCCGACGCCGAACACCCGGTCGTGCGCACGCACCCCGAGACGGGCGAGAAGACGCTCTTCGTGAACGCGTTCACTACGCATTTCACGAACTATCACACGCCCGAGCGCGTGCGTTTCGGCCAGGACGCCAATCCGGGCGCGGGCCAGTTGCTCGCCTACCTGATCAGCCAGGCGTACATCCCGGAATACCAGGTTCGCTGGCGCTGGAAAAAGAACAGCATCGCGATCTGGGACAACCGCAGCACGCAGCATTACGCGGTCATGGACTACCCGCCGTGCCATCGCAAGATGGAACGCGCCGGGATCATCGGCGACGCGCCTTACTGATCTTCGCGCCTCACATACATCGATCTCAATTACGCTGGAGCACCACATGCAATTCCTCGACGATTCGCTGCACCCCGAAAACCAGGACAAGGTGGTCATCACGGTGGCGCCGTACGGCCCCGAATGGATGCCCGCCGATTTCCCCGAAGACATTCCGGTCACCATGGAAGAACAGGTCCAGAAGGCCGTCGACTGCTACGAGGCGGGCGCCACCGTGCTGCATCTGCACGTGCGCGAACTGGACGGCAAGGGTTCCAAGCGCCTGTCGAAGTTCAACGAACTGATCGCCGGCGTGCGCGCGGCGGTGCCGGACATGATCATCCAGGTGGGCGGCTCGATCTCGTTCGCGCCGGAAAACGACGGTCAGGCTGCCAAGTGGCTGTCCGACGATACCCGTCACATGCTCGCCGATCTCGATCCGAAGCCCGACCAGGTGACCGTCGCGATCAACACGACGCAGATGAACATCATGGAGTTGCTGTATCCGGAGTATCTGGAAGGCACCTCGCTCTCGAATCCGGCGTTCATGGCCGCGTACAGCGAAATGACGGTTCCCGCCGGTCCCGCGTGGGTCGAGGAGCATCTCAGGCGCCTGCAGGCGGCCAACATCCAGCCGCATTTCCAGCTCACCGGCATCCATGCGCTGGAAACGCTCGAACGCCTCGTGCGCAAGGGCGTCTACACGGGTCCGCTGAATCTGACGTGGATCGGCATCGGCGGCGGTTTCGACGGCCCGAACCCGTTCAACTTCTTCAACTTCGTCCACCGCGCGCCGGATGGCTGCACGCTGACGGCCGAGTCGCTGCTGAAGAACGTACTGCCGTTCAACATGATGGCGATGTCGATGGGCCTGCATCCGCGCTGCGGCATCGAGGACACGATCATCGACCAGCACGGCAACCGCATGACGTCGGTGCAGCAGATCGAGCAGTGCGTGCGCGTCGCCCGCGAACTGGGCCGCGAGATCGCGAGCGGCAAGGAAGCGCGCGAGATCTACAAGATCGGCGTGCAATACAAGGACGCCGACGAGACGCTCGCGCAAATGGGCATGGCGCCGAACCGCAAGGCAGGCCAGGTCAACCTTCCCCTGCGCGCAGCCTGAGGCACGGGTATTACTTTCCGGCGCGAACGGCTCGAAGAAGCCAGCGCCGGACATCGGAGGAGACAATGTTGGAAATCGATTGCACAGGGCCGCACGCGCGCGACATCGCCGCGCCCACGCCCACATCACGCAAATACGCGTGGATCATATTCGCACTGACCTTCGGACTGCTCTTGTCCGATTACATGTCGCGACAGGTTCTGAATGCGGTGTTTCCGCTGCTGAAACAGGCCTGGGGTCTGTCCGACACACAACTGGGTTCGCTCAGCGGCGTGGTGGCGCTGATGGTCGGCGTGCTGACCTTCCCGCTCTCCGTGCTGGCGGACCGCTGGGGCCGCGTGCGCAGCCTCATCATCATGGCGACGCTCTGGAGTCTCGCCACGCTCGGCTGCGCCATTGCCACCAACTACGGCGAGATGCTGCTGGCGCGCGCCTTCGTGGGTCTCGGTGAAGCGGCGTACGGAAGCGTGGGCATCGCGCTCATCCTCAGCATTTTTCCGCCGCACCTGCGCTCCACGCTCACCGGCGCGTTCATGGCCGGCGGCGCGTTCGGCTCGGTGCTCGGCATGGCGCTGGGCGGCTTTGTCGCCGTGCATCTCGGATGGCGCGCGTCTTTCGCGGCGATGGCGTGCTTCGGCATCGTGCTGGTGATCGTCTACCGGCTGGTGGTGTCGGACGCGCGCATTGCGGCGCGCTTTCCCGATCGCCAGGCGGCCAGAGAGGAAGCCGCAGGCATGCGCACGAGCCTGCGCGCGCTGATCGCGGGCCTCTTCTCGACGGTCTCGGTGGTCTGCGCCTATGTCGGCAGCGGATTGCAGCTCTTCATCATGGGCGCGGTGATCGCGTGGATGCCGAGCTTTCTGAATCGCTACTACGGGATGCCCGCGGACAAGGCCGCCGCGGGAGCCGCGGTCTTCGTGCTGCTGGGCGGCCTCGGCATGGTCACATGCGGCGTCATCACGGACCGCATCTGCAGGCATGCGCCCTCGCGCAAGTGGCTCACGGCGCTGGCCTATTGCCTGATCTCGCTGGTGCTGCTCTCCGTCGGCTTCAGGCTCGACGCCGGCCCGTTGCAACTCGTGCTGCTCGGGGCGGGAATCCTGGTCGTGGCAGGCACGTCCGGACCGGCGGGCGCGATGGTGGCGAATCTCACGCCATCGGCGATCCATGCGTCCGCCTTCGCGACGCTGACGCTGGCGAACAACCTGCTCGGCCTCGCGCCCGGTCCGCTCGTCACCGGCATGATCGCCGACCGCATCGGCCTGCTGGGCGCGCTGCAGGTGATTCCGTGCGTGAGTATTGCCGCGATGCTCGCATTCGCCATCGGCCGCGCGAGGTATGTGCGTGACCTGAGCCGTATCGACGCATTGCGCGGACAGGCCGCGAACGACAAGCCTCCTTTACACGTATGAGCAACATGCAATCCACCTCTACTCCCACGATCCTGATCGTTCCGGGACTGCGCGATCATGTCGAAGATCACTGGCAGACCCTGCTCGAACGCAGGCTTGCCCATGCACGCTCGGTGCCGCCGCTCGAGCACGACAAGCTGAGCTGCGCGGCCCGCGTCGCCGCGCTCGATGCGGCGCTGGCGCAAATCGACGGACCGGTCGTGCTCGTCGCGCACAGCGCGGGCGTCATGATCACCGTGCACTGGGCGCAGCGCCACACACGGCAGATTCACGGCGCCCTGCTCGCGACGCCGCCCGATTTCGATGCGCCGATGCCGCCGGGTTACCCGTCGCCGGACATCCTGCAGCGGGAAGGATGGCTGCCCGCACCGCGCGCGCATTTGCCGTTTCCGAGCATCGTCGCCGCCAGCACCAACGATCCGCTGGCGCGCATCGAACGCGTCGAGGAACTCGCGCGCGCGTGGGGCAGCCGTTTCGTCGATATCGGCGCGGCCGGCCATTTGAATCCCGCGTCGGGACACGGCGAGTGGCCGCTCGCCGATGAACTGATCGCCGAACTCTGCGGCGAACGCCCGCGCCAATACGCTTCCCTTTGATGGAGAACCATGCAAATGTCAGATCACGTACGGACCGCATCGTCAACGCAAACCGCAGTTACCGTCGAGCAGAAGGATTCCAACACGAACAAGCGCGCGAGGGAAACATCGGCGACACGAACCTGGGCGTGGGGACGAACCCGCGAACCCTATGACTGGATGGACGCGCACACACCGTCAGGAGACCTGAAATCGTGGCGATGAGCATAGCGCTTGCCCGCGCCGACGATCTGAAACCCGGCTCGCGCAAGATCGCATTCATCGACGGGCGCAGCGTCGTGCTGTTCAATATCGACGGCGTCATTCACGCGATCGACAATTCGTGCCCGCACAACGGCGCATCGCTCGCGAATGGCCGGCTGGACGGCCACGTGCTGCAATGCCCGGCGCATGGCCTGCGCTTCGACCTCGCGTCGGGGTGTGCCGTCGGCGCGCCGGGTTTGTGCCTGACGAAGCTGCCCGTCGAAGCGATCGACGGCGAACTCGTGACGCAACGCGTCGATTGATTCCGAAGGCCTCGGCGAAGCACGTCTCCTTTACGCCTGCTCGCCGATGACCTTCCGTATCGCTTCCTCGAACGCCTCGGAGGGCTGACCGCCGCTCACGAGGAACTTGCGGTCCAGGATGATCGCGGGCACGGACTGAATCCCGAGTTGCTGAAACTCGCGCTCTTCGGCGCGAACCTCATCGGCATACGCGCCGCTCTCCAGAATTTCGCGCGCCTTGTCGCCGTCGAGTCCGACACTTCGTGCCGCTTCGATCAGGACGTCCCGATCGCTCGGGTCCTTGCCGTCGCCGTGATACGCGGCGAGCAGCGCCATCTTGAGCGGTAATTGCCTGCCTTCGATGCGCGCCCAGTGCAGCAGCCGATGTGCATCGAACGTGTTGTAGACCCGGTTGCGTTCGCCGAACACGAAGCCTTCACGCGCACCGCGCTCGCGGATCACCGCCTGCGTCTCCCTGATCTGCTCGGGCGTGCGGCCGTACTTGCGGCCGACATAATCGACGATGCCCTCGCCCTGCGGACCCATGTCCGGATTCAGCTCGAACGGATGCAGCGTGATATGCGCATCGACTTCATCGCCGAGGCGCGCCAGTGCGCGTTGGAGGGAAGCCAGGCCCACGGCGCACCACGGGCAGGCGATGTCGGACACGAAGTCGATTTGAAGCGGTCGGGACATGGCGTTGTCAGAAAGTCGATAAGGATTCGACACGCTAGCTCAATTCGCGGTGGTCTGCAGTCTTCAACTCTCGAGCAGCACGAGCGTGCCATTCAGCGCGCGCCGAATATTTCCTACGTGTTCACTAAATATTGCAAAAAATTTGCCGTCAATGACCCGGAGAACGGGCACGACAGCGCGGCTGCCCGACGACGTCAATCAAAACAACTGAACAGGCAGCTCATGAGTGTGCAGCATCAGGTATTCCGCATCGTCAAGATTTGCGGCAAGACCGTTTCCGCGGGTGTCGGTTTTCTGTGTTGCGCATTGCCGGTCAATGCACATGCCTCGACCTTCCTCGATTTCTCGAACGGCCTGACGGGCTGGACGCAATCCGGCTCCGTCGCCGTGCTCAGCACGACGAACGCCTTCACCGTGGGCGGCCAGCCTTACTCGCTCACGCCGGCGGTCGGCGACCAGATGGCGAAGATCACGCCGGGCGGCGGATACAACCAGGTCGGGACCGTGGAATCGAGCTTCGGGCTGACGCCGGGCAGCATCAGCAATCTCGTCAGCGGCACGACGAACTACGGCTACATCTACAAGCAGTTCACGCTGGCCGCGGGCACGTATTCCTTCGCGTGGGCGTATGCCGCGAACGACTACCAGCCCTTCAACGACGGCGTCATGTTCTCCGTCGCGGGCCAGGGCACCCAGCAGGTCGGCATTCTGGCGCTCAACGGCGCGTCGCCGACGTACGTGCCCGCGCAGGCGAGCACGCTGGTGCTCGGCAGCTACGGCACGACCCAGTGGATCATCACCAGTTTCACGATTGGCGCCACGGGCACCTATACGATCGGCTTCGCGGATTTCAACTACAACGACACCTCGGTCAGTCCGGTGTTCTATGTCGCTTCGAAGCCCGGCACGTTCACCGGCAACGCGGTCGCGACGACGGGCGGCGTGCCCCCTTCCGACATCGACACCAGCACGCCGTACTTTTCGTCGAGCAACCTCGGCACGAGCGTGAATCCCGTGTTCAGCGGCGGCACGCTGCGCGTGGACAGCGCGACGGTCGCGAGCGCGCTCTCGATCGGCGCGGCCGGCGGCACCATCGACCAGAACGGCCAGACTTCGACATTTACCGGCGTGATCGCCGATGCCGCGAGCGGCACGCCCGGCGCGCTCAGCATCGTCAACAACGCGAGCGGCGGCAGCGTGACCTTCACCGGCGTGAACACCTACACGGGCGCGACGCATATCGGCGCGGGCGCGACGCTCGCGCTGGCGGGCGCGGGCAGCATCGCGGCGTCCTCGGGCGTGTCGAACGATGGCGTGTTCGACATCTCGGGCCTCGCGGCGGATACGGCCGTCACGTCGCTTTCCGGCAGCGGCCAGGTCGCGCTGGGCGCGCGCACGCTGTCGCTCTCGAACGCCGCGGGCACTTTCGACGGGACGATCTCCGGTACGGGCGGGCTGCGCGTGCAAGGCGGCACCGAAGTGCTCACCGGCAACAACACCTACAGCGGCGGCACGACGCTCGCCGGCGGCTCGCTGCATGTCGCCTCGGATACGAATCTCGGCGCAGCGGCGGGCGCTCTCACGTTCCACGGCGGCGATCTCACGATCACGCAGTCGATGGACACCGCGCGCGCCATCGTCATCGGCGCCGAGGGCGCCTCGCTGACGACGCTCGCCGGCGTCACGCTCGATGCGAGCGGCCCGATCAGCGGTACGGGAAGTCTCGTGAAGAACGGCGTGGGCACGCTCGCGGTGAGCGGCGCGAACACCTTCACGGGCGGCACGCTCATCAATGGCGGCACGGTACAGATCGGCAGCGGCTCGTCGCTCGGCAGCGGCGCGATCGTGCTGAACGGCGCCACGCTCGGCACGACCGCCTCGCTCACCGCCGCCCAGCAACTCATCGTGACCGGCGCGTCCACGGTCGATGTCGCCGCCGGCACGAGCGCCGTGCTGTCGGGCGCGATCGCGTCCGCCGCGGGCACTGCCTGCCTGAGCAAGTCCGGCGGCGGCGCGCTCACCATCGCAGGCTCCGCGTCGCTCGCGAGCGGCGCATGCGTCGCGGCCGGCTCGCTGCGCGCGAACGGCTCGATCACCGGCGCGGTCGATGTGCTCGCCGCGGGCACGCTGCGCGGCGTCGGCGCGATCGACGGCGCGCTCTCGGTGAGCGGCCGTCTCGCGCCCGGCAACTCGCCGGGCACGCTCGCAGTCAACGGCACCGTGACGATGAACCCCGGCAGCACCTTCGAGGTGGACATCGACGGCACGGGCACCGGCACGGGTGCTGGCAACTATTCGCGACTGCTGGTGTTCGGCGCGAATCATCCGTTCGTCGCCGCGGGCACGCTCGCGCCGCTGTTGCGCGGCATCACCGGCGACGCGACCAACACCTTCGTGCCGAATCTCGGCGATACCTACCGCATCGTCACAGCCGAAGGCGGCATCAGCGGGCGCTTTGACACCCTCGCGCAGCCTTCGGACGGGCTAAAGGCGGGCACGCGCCTGCAGGCGTTCTACGACATGAACGGCAGCAACAGCATCGACTTGCGCGTGACGCCGGTTTCGTACGCGACGACGCTCGCGGCGGAAAACGACAACGCGCGCGCGGCGGCCGCGCTGCTCGACACGATCATGGGCGCGCAGGACAAGGGCAGCGCGTCCGCGCTGCAAAGCCAGCTGATCTATGCGGTGGCCGGTGCGCACGCGGCGCAGATCGGCCCCGTCACGAAGACGCTCTCCGGCGAGATCCACGCGGACATGGCCGCGGCCGCGCCGCGCGCGGCGCTCGGCGTGCAGGGACAGGTCGCGGCGCATCTGTCGGATATCGCGACGGGGAGCATCG